>JADLHO010000054.1 GCA_020848735.1 Planctomycetota bacterium
AACTGCTCGCCGCCCGCGAGCCGCTCGCGCGACCGCTCGACGAGGTCCTGCTGCTCTTCTGGCCGGATCGTGCGGAAGGTGCCGCGCTGCCGCACGACGACTTCGCGGCGCTCTTCGCGATGCCGGTCGACGGCCCACGGCTCGTGACGCGCCGCGAAGCCGGCGCCGCCGACCTGCCGGTCGCGGGCGGCTTCGCGGCGCTCGCGCCGGCGCCGGCGACACCGGCGACGACGCTGGCCGCGCTGGCGACCCGCCACGCCCCGCTCGCGGCGGTGCTCCTCACCGTCGTCCTCGCGCTCATCTGCGCCTCGGCCACGGCGATGGCCGCACGCGCGATGCGACGCGAGCGCGAGGCCCTGCAGCTGCGCACGGAGTTCCTCACCACGGTCACGCACGAGCTGAAGACGCCGCTTGCGGGTGTCCGCCTCGTCGCCGAGCTGCTCGCGGAGGGACACGTCCACGACGAGCGCGAACGCGCCACGTGGCTGCGGCGTCTCGAAGGCGAGGCCGCACGCCTCGGCATGCTGATCGAGAACGTCCTCGACCTCGGCCGCAGCGAGCGCGGCGAAGCGCCGCACTCGCCCGAGCGCTGCGAGCTGGTCGCGCTCTGCGAGGAGACGCTGGCGCTCGTCGCGGCGCTCTGCGAGCGCGATGGCCTGCCGCTGCGCGCCACGCTCGCGCGCCCACCGCTCGAGGCCCTGGTCGATCGCCAGGCCTTCCGTCAACTCCTGCTCAACCTGCTCGACAACGCGCGCAAGTACGGACGCCCGCCGATCGAGCTCAGCCTCGCGAGCGACGGCAACGAAGCGGTGCTCGGCGTGCGCGATCACGGCGACGGCGTGGCCCCGGCCGAACGCGAACTCGTCTTCGAGCGCTTCCGGCGCGGCCGCGCCCACGCGCACGGCAGCGTGCCGGGCGTCGGTCTCGGCCTCCATCTCGCGCGGGCGATCGCCGAGCGTCACGGCGGGACCCTCGACGCGCAGGCCGCGCCCGACGGCCGAGGCGCCTGCTTCGTCCTGCGGCTGCCGCTCTGCGGCGGAGAACCCACGGCATGAGTGCCACGCCCCGCGTCCTGCTCGTCGAAGACGACGCGACCCTGCGCGATGGACTCGCGCTCGCGCTGCGCAAGCTCGACCTCGCCGTCGAGACCGCGGCCGACGGCGCGCTCGCGCTGCGTCTGATCGCGCTGCCCTTCGACCTGATCGTGCTCGATCTCATGCTGCCGGGGGCGAGCGGCTTCGAGGTGCTGCAGGCGCTGCGCGCGCGCGATCGTCTCGTGCCCGTGATCGTGCTCACCGCGCGCGGCGAGGAGAGCGACAAGGTGCTCGCGCTCGAACTCGGCGCCGACGACTACGTGACGAAGCCCTTCTCCCTGCGCGAGCTGGGCGCGCGCGTGCGGGCGCAGCTCCGACGTCGTGCGGACTCGCAGCCGAAGCCGCCGAGCACGCCGCCGCCCTTCGCGCTCGGCGATCGCCGCGTCGATCTCGCGGCATTCCGCGTCGTGGGGCCGCAGGGCGAGACCGCGCTCTCCCCGCGCGAGGCTGCGATCCTGAGCCTGCTCGTCGAGGCGAAGGGCGCCGCGGTGCCGCGCCATGCGATCCTCGATCGGGTCTGGGGTCGCGGGAGCGAGGTCACGCAGCGCACGATCGACACGCATGTGCTCAACCTGCGCGGCAAGCTCGAGCGCGAGCCCGATGCGCCGCGGCACCTGCTCGCCGTGCACGGCATCGGTTACCGCCTCGTCCTCGCACCGGACGCCTCCACCGATCCTTGACCGGACTTCGACCGCCCGCCGACCGGCATCACCGTCCCTTCCGCTGTCCTGTGCGCATGGCCCACCGACCGACGCGTGTCCTGTCCCTCCTCGCCGCGGCGCTGCTCTCGCAGGCCCCGGCCGCCGCGCAGGAGCTCCCGCTCGACGATGCGCTGCGCGCCGCGATCGCGATCGAGGAGCTCGAGCACGACCTCGTGACCGCGCGCACGCGCTACGCGGAGCTCGCCCGCGACGCGACGCGCGGCGACGCGCTGCGCCGACACGCGTGGCTGCGTCTCGGCAAGCTCGCGCGCGCGCGCGGCGACACCGAGTCCGCGCGCGAGGCCCTGGCCGCAGCCGCGCGCGGCGACGACGCGACCGCGCGGGCCGCACAGGCGATCGCGCAGCAGGAGCCGCAGGACCTCGAGCGCGCGCGCCAGCTCGCCGAGGGCGCGGAGCGCGCGGTCGCGGCGTATCTCGAGGGGCGCAACCGCGGCGGCGATGCCTTCGAGAACCTGAGCTGGTTCGGCGACGCGGCGGTGCCGCCCCTGATCCGCCGCTACCTCGCGGGGCGCGACGAGGACTCCGCGTCGCCTCTCGTCGATCACGCCGGCGGAGCCCTGTGGCGCCTCGGCACGCCCGCGGCACTCGCCTTCCTCCAAGAGCAGCTCGCCGACCCGGACCTGCGCCATCGCCGCGCCATCGCCCGGGGCCTCGCGTTCGGGGGCATCCCCGCGACCGCCGCAGCCCTGGTCGCCCGGGCCCTGAACGACGCGGACGACGAGGTCGTGCTCGCCGCGCTGAGGCGGCCCGAACTCCTCGACGTCGAAGCGCTCTGCGACCGCATCGCGAGCGCGCGCGCGGCGCTGCGGATCGCGGGGCTCGAGGTGCTCCGCAGCCGTCTCGCCTCCACGATGGGCGGAGTGGGATCGGAGCACGTGTCGCTGCGCATCTCGCGCCGCGTCGCGCGACTGCTCGAGCCGACCCTCGAATCCACGTCACCGCAGGAGTTCCGCGCGGCGAGCGAGTGCCTGCTCTCGAGCGCCTGTTTCTCGAGCGAGGGACGAGCGCTGCTCGCGCGCTGGCTGCCGCGCCTGACCGGGGTTCCGCGACCGCCCCTGCCGCATCCCCGGTCCACGGACTTCGACGGCGAGGCCGAGAACGCCGCCGTCCTCGCGCAGTCGATCGCGAGCTTCACGCCGGCGACCGGGGAGCTCGCGCGCACCGCAGCGCGCTCGCTGGTCGAGCTGTACGTCGAGCACAAGGCCTGGAAGCGCGCCGCGCTCGACGCCGTGCTGACGATCGCCCGTCACGGCTATCTCGATCTCGAGATCGCGCTCTGGCTCGAGCGGAACGGCCTGCCCGAGGATGCGCCCCGGGTCGTCGACGCGCTCGCGGACAGCACGGCGCTCTCCGCCGCATCGGGCTGGCTGTCGCGCCAGCCGCTGGGTGAGGCGCAGTTCGACGCGATCCGCCGCACGCTCGATTGGCTGCAGAGCAGCGACGAGGGCGGGCGCTGGTCGCCGGCCCCGCTCGTCGTCGCGCTCGGTGCGACGGGACACCCGGACGCCCTGGCATGGCTGCGGCGGCTGGCCGCGGCGGGATCGAAGCGACTCCCCGAGAGCAGCGTCGCCTCGGGCGCCATCTGGCTGAATCAGCGCCGCAACGACGAGACGACGCGTGCCTTCCTCGTCGAGCTGCTCGAGCGGGCACCGGTGGCGGACCACGCGCGGCGCATCGCGCTCGTCGCCCAGCTCGTGCGCAGCGGGGATCGGCGCGTCTGGGAGCTGCTGCCGGGGATGCGGCAGGCGAACCAGCAACTCGTCTCGCCGCAGGGGCTCCTGCCCGACACGGACGGCGTCTTCCATCCACAGTCGATGATGGGCCTGGACTCCTGGCTCACGCACTCGTTCCGGCGCGAGGGTCGCCGCCGCTGGTGGCACGGCTACGACGACGTGCAGCTCGACGCCCTCTGGACGAACTTGCTCGCGCGCGGCGAGCAGGGCTACGGGCCGTACTGGAAGGAGTGTGCGCCGCTGGCCTACGCCGCGAACGAGTCGTCCGACAGCGTCCCCGGCGCGCTCTACCTCGCGCTCTGCGAGGCGCATCGCGCGCGCTGCAGCGACGACGAGGACTTCGACCCGGAGCGCTCCGCACTCGTGCCGCTGCTCTGGGCCGCGGATCAAGCGCCGTCCGCGGACGCGGCGCGCCGTGCCGCCCTCGCCGCCCTGCGCGACGCCGCCTTGACGGCCCGTTCGTCGAAGGTCCGCGCGCTCGCGGTCTTCCAGATCGAACAGCGCCGCGACGAGGCCACGCGCGCGCTGCTCCTGCAGCTCTGCGGCGACCCGTCCTCCTCGGTCGCGATGCGCGCCTGGGAGAAACTCGACGAGTTCGGCGCAGCCCTCGACCACACGCGCGTCGCACGCGGCCTCGCGAGCGCCGACCGCGACATGCGCCTCTATGCCCTCGAGCGCTCCGCCGCCTGCAGCGAACCGCTCGCCGAGCTCGTCGCGCCCTTGCTGCGCGATCCCGAGTCCGAACTGCGCATCGCCGCCTGTCGTCATTTCGCCGCGCGCGTCGACCTCAATGCCGTGCCCGCCCTGCTCGAGACCCTGAGGGACGCCGACGAACCGGTGCGCCGCGCCGCCGCCGAATCGCTGCAGGCCATCCGTCTCTACCACGACGAGTCCGCCCGCTGGGCCCGCGTGCTCGGCGGCAAACCCGAGCTCGGCAAGGCCGCTGCCGCCGAGGCCCTCGTCGACCAGGCCTCAGCGACCAACGAGCTCGCCACCCGCCTCCTCGCCATCCGCTCGCTCGGCCTGCTCGCCGCACCCGAGACCCTGCCGCTGCTCATCGCCTGGACGAAGGACGAGGATGCGCAGATCGCGGCGGCGGCGCGGGAGGCGCTGCAGAGGATCCTGGGGATGGGGAAGTGAGGGGAGGCGTCGCGTGCGTGAGGCAGACTCGCGCCAACGCGCGACGAACAGCCACCCGGGCTCCGCACGCTCAGGCAGGGAGCTCCACTGTCGTCGAGTAGCTCCGCGGGACAGGGATCTTGATCTTCTCCTCGCGCATGCCAGCGACGTGGAACTCGATGGCCTTGCGCATGTTGTTTTCCACTTGCTTGCGAGTCGCGCCGGTTGCGACGCAGCCCAGGAGGTCTGGGGAGTAGGCAGAGAACCCGGTTCGGGTCTTCTCGATCACGATCAGCACTTTCACGGCTTGAGCCCTGCCTGCTTCAGGATGCTGTTGCTTGTACCTGGTGCGAGTTCGTCGCTCAACTTGCCAGCCAACGTCACGAGCCCCCGCTTCGTCGGGTGCTTGAACTGGCGGTGACTGCCGCGTTGGCGCACCTGAACCCAGCCGTCCATCTCGAGCAGGCGAATCGCGTCGCGGACCTTCATCGCGCCGATCATCACGCGGCCCTGAGGCGAATTCGACGTTCCCGAACCAACCCGCCGCCGGCTCGCAGATCGATCCTCGAGTGCCCTCGCACGGGCTGGACCGTTCCGAGAGTCGGCCCGCTGCGGTGCAGCGTCCCGCCGCCCATCGCAGTCGGCCTGCTCGGGCAGCCATGGCGTGACTCCGGCCGGGGCTATGCTCCCGCCCCGCTCGCTCGCCTCTCGCTCGCCTCTCGCTCGCCTCTCGCCCGCTCATGCCCGACTCCTCCCGTCGCGAGATCCTGCGCATCGGTGCGTCCTCCCTGCTCGGCCTCTCGCTGAGCGAGCTGCTGCGCGCCGGCGGCGGCATCCCGGCGCGCACGAGGCGGCTCCCCGGCTTCGGCCGGGCGAAGAGCGTCGTCTTCATCTTCCTGCAGGGTGGGCCGAGCCCCCTCGACCTCTGGGATCCGAAGGACGACGTGCCGAGCGACGTGAAGAGTCCCTTCGCGATCCTCGAGAGCAAGGTGCCGGGGATGGCCGTGACCGAGCTGCTGCCGCGGGTCGCGCAGGTCACGGATCGGCTCACGCTGATCCGCTCGATGAGCTACACGCCGAACGGGCTCTTCAACCACACGGCGGCGCACTACCAGATGCTGACGGGCTACACCGCGGATCGCGTGAGCCCCGCGGGTCAGCTCGAGCCGCCCTCGCCGAAGGACTTCCCGAACTTCGGCTCGCACATCGTGCGCCTGAGGCCGCCGGAGCACGCGATGCTGCCCTTCGTGCAACTGCCGCGGCCGCTGCAGGAGAGCAACGTGATCGGCAAGGCGGGCTTCGCCGGCTTCCTCGGCCGCGCCTACGACCCCTACGTGCTCTTCCCGTCGGGCGACGACTTCGACGAGCAGAAGCTCGACCGCGTGCAGGCCGAGGACCTGCGGCTGCGGCCGGAGCTCTCGGTCGCGCGGCTCGAACGCCGCAATCGCCTGCGCGAGACGGTCGACGCGGCGATGCCCGCGATCGAGCAGGCGGTCGCGCGCTACGAGCTCGACGAATACACGCAGAAGGCGATGAGCCTCGTGCTCTCGGGTCGCGCGCGCGCGGCCTTCGACCTCGCGAGCGAGCCCGAGGCGCTGCGCGACCGCTACGGCCGCACGACCTTCGGGCAGAGCCTGCTGCTCGCGCGGCGCTTCGTCGAAGCGGGCACGCGGGTCGTGCAGGTCAACTGGACGAAGGTCGCGAACTCCGATCGCCACAGCTGGGACTGCCACGTCGGCCTGCCCAAGCGCATGAAGGAGGACGCGGCGCCGCGCTTCGATCCGGCGTTCGCGAGCTTCATCGAGGATCTCGACGAGAAGGGGCTGCTCGAGGACACGCTCGTCGTCGCCGTGGGCGAGTTCGGCCGCAGTCCGCGGCGCGGGCTCTCGACCTCGGGCAACGACAACGATGCGGATGGGCGCGACCACTGGCCCTACTGCTTCACCGCGGCGATCGCGGGCGCGGGCATCCGGCGCGGACACGTGCACGGGCGCTCCGATGCGACGGGCTCCGCACCGCTCGAGAAGCCGGTGCATCCCACCGAGCTGCTCGCGACGGTCTACCACGCGCTGGGGATCGATCCCGCGACGATCGTCTACAACCACCTGCAGCAGCCGCGCGAGCTCGTGCAGGCCCAGCCCGTCACGGAGCTCTTCGCATGAACCGCTCGTCGCCTCGTCTGCGAATCGCGACGGCATCGCTCCTGCTCGCCGTCGGGCTCGGCGCCCAGGACGCGCCGGGCTTCTACCGCGAGGTGCTGCCCTTGCTGCAGGCGCGCTGCACGAGCTGTCACCAACCGGCGAAGGCGAGGGACGAACTCGTGCTGAGCTCGCACGCGGACCTGATGCGCGGCAAGGGCGAGGGCGAGGACCGCGAGGCGATCGTCGTCCCCTTCGACCCCGACGCGAGCCTGCTGCTCAGCTCGGTCCTCGGCAAGGACGGCGAGGCCCCCGCGATGCCCGAGAAGGGCGAGCCGCTGAGCAGCAGCGAGGTCGAGCTCCTGCGGCGCTGGATCGCCGCCGGCGCGCTCGACGACACGCCACCGGGAGCCGCGAACCCCTCGCGCCCTGATCAACCGCCGCGCTATCGACAGGCACCCGTCGTGACGAGCCTCGCCTGGTCGCCCGACGGCGCCTGGCTCGCGGTCAACGGTCGCAACGAGGTGCTCCTGCACGATCTGCGCGAGGAAGCCGCGGCGCCGCGCCGGCTGATCGGCCTCGCCGAGCGCATCGAGGCGATCGCGTTCTCGCCGGACGGCACGCGGCTCTGCGCCGTCGGCGGCGCGCCCGGTCGCTTCGGCGAAGCGCAGCTCTGGTCGCTCGCCGACGACCGCCTGCTCTGGTCGCGCGTCGTCACACCCGACTGCCTCTTCGGCGTCTCGTGGTCGCCCGACGGCAAGCTCGTCGCGTTCGGCGCGACCGACACCGCCGTGCGCGCGCTCGACGCCGGCAACGGCGAGCCGGTGCTGTTCCAGGGTGCGCACGACGACTGGGTGCTCGGCACCGTGTTCTCGCTCGACGGCTCGCATCTGATCACCGTCGGCCGCGATCGCACGATGAAGCTGACCAAGGTCGAGTCGCAGCAGTTCATCGACGACATCACGAGCATCACGCCCGGCGCCCGCAAGGGCGGCCTCGTCGCGGTGACCCGACATCCCACGCGCGACGAGTTGCTGGTCGGCGGTGCCGACGGCACGCCGCGCCTCTACCGAAGCTTCCGCGAGAAGAAGCGCGTGATCGGCGACGACTTCAACCTGATCCGCGCCTTCCCGGCCTTCGACGGGCGCATCTTCGCCGTGGCCTTCCTCGGCGACGGCGCGCGGATCGCGGCGGCGGCGAGCGTCGCGCGCGGCGGCGAGCTGCGCGTCTTCCGCAGCGAGGATGCGAGCCCGCTCTGGGAGCACCGCTGCGGCGGCAGCCTCTTCGCGGTCGCCGCATCGCCCGACGGCACGCAGCTCGCGACCGCGGGCTTCGACGGAGTCGTCGAGATCCTCGACGCCGGCGACGGCGCGCTGCGGCGCCGCTTCGTGCCCGTGCCGATCGACGCCGACGCGCCAGGAGCCGCCCGATGAAGACCCTCGCCCTCGCCTTCGTCCTCGTCGCGCTCGCGTCGGCCGGGGATCCGCCGCGCCTCGTGCGCCTCGAGGTCTTCCCGCAGGAGCTCGTGCTCGAGCATCGCTACGCGTCCGCACAGCTCGTGCTGACCGGTCTGCGCGAGGATGGCGCGCGCGTCGACGTCACCCGCGAGGCCCGCATCGACGGCGACACCGGCCTCGTGCGCATCGACGAGCGCGGCTTCGTGCGTCCGCTCCGCGACGGCGAGGGCACGCTGCAGCTCCGCATCGGCGAGCTCGCGGCGGCGATCCCGTTGCGCGTGTCCGGCACGGAGCGTCCCGCCCGTCCCGGCTTCGCGCGCGACGTGCAACCCGTGCTCACGCGCCTCGGCTGCAACGCCGGCACCTGCCACGGCTCCGGCAGCGGGAAGAACGGCTTCAAGCTCTCGCTGCGCGGCTACGACGCCGAGGCCGACCACGCGGCGTTGACCGATGAACTCGCCGGTCGTCGCTTCGACCGCGCGGCCCCGGAACAGAGCCTCTTCCTGCTGAAGCCGACGGCGACCGTGCCGCACGAGGGCGGCAAGCTGCTCGAGCGCGGCAGCCCCGACTGGGAACTGCTGCGGGACTGGGTCGCGTCCGGCGTGCGCCTCGACGAGACCGCGCCGCGCGTGACCTCGATCGAGGTCTTCCCGACCGATCCCACGATCGAGGCGCCCGGTGCCGAGCAGCAGTTCGCGGTCATCGCGACCTTCGGCGACGGCAGCCGACGCGATGTCACCGCGCACGCCTTCCTCGAGACGGGCAACACGGAGGTCGTCGAGGTCGGCACGCGCGGGCTCGTCCGCACGCTGCGCCGCGGCGAGGCCGCGATCCTCGCGCGCTACGAGGGCCGCTACGCGGCGACGCGGCTCTTCGTGATGGGCGATCGGAGCGGCTTCGCCTGGCAGGCCGAGCCGCCGCTGAGTTGGGTCGACGAGCTCGTCGACGCGCGGCTCGCGGAGATCAGGACCTTGCCGAGCGCGACCTGCAGCGACGAGGAGTTCCTGCGCCGCGCGATGCTCGACCTCTGCGGCACGATCCCGACGCCCGAGGACGTCGAGACCTTCGTGCTCGACACCCGCGAGACCCAGCAGAAGCGCGGCGAGCTCGTCGACCGCCTCATCGGCAGCCCGGACTTCGTCGCGCACTGGACCAACCGCTGGTGCGACCTGCTCTCGGTCAACGGCAAGTTCCTCGGCGCAGAGGGTGCGCGCGCGCTGCGCGACTGGGTGCGCGGCGCGGTCGCGAGCAACCTCCCCTACGACGCATTCGTCCGTGCGCTGATCGACAGCAGCGGCTCGACGCTGAGCAACCCGCCCGCCGCCTACTACAAGATCCACCGCGAGCCCGACCTCGCGATGGAGAACACGACGCAGCTCTTCCTCGGCGTGCGCTTCAACTGCAACAAGTGCCACGACCATCCCTTCGAGCGCTGGACGCAACGCGACCACTGGCAGCTCGCGGCGTACTTCGCCGACGTCACGCGCGCGGACGTGCCCGGCTCGGACGCGATGCCGGAGAGCACGGTGATGAAGGCGGGACAGAAGCCGCCGGCCTACGAGGAGACGATCGGCGACGGCAGCGGTGGCAAGGTCAGCGATCCCAACGGCCGGCAGTACGCCGAACGCTTCCCCTTCGAGTCGGCGGCCGATGCCGCCGCTCGCCCCACGCGCCGCGCCCAGCTCGCGCGCTGGCTCACCGCGAAGGAGAACCCCTACTTCGCGCGGAGCTACGTCAACCGGGTCTGGAGCTACCTGCTCGGCGTCGGCCTCATCGAGCCCGTCGACGACCTGCGTGCGGGCAATCCGCCGACCAACCCGGCATTGCTCGATGCGTTGACCGCGGAGTTCGTCGCGAACGGCTTCGACGTCCGCAAGCTGCTGCGGCGCATCTGCACCTCGCGCAGCTACCAGCGCAGCGTCGTCGCGAACGACTGGAATGCCGACGACGAGACGCACTTCGCGAAGGCCCGCGCGCGGCGCCTGCCGGCCGAGGTCCTCTTCGACGCGCTGCACCGCGCCCTCGGCGTGCGGCCGAAGCTGCCGGGCACGCGCCCTGGCACGCGCGCGCGCGACCTCGTCGAGCCCAACGTCGAGAGCCAGGACGGCTTCCTCGACCTCTTCGGACGTCCCCCGCGCGAGAGCGCGTGCGAGTGCGAACGCAGCGACGGCATGTCGCTCGGCCAGGCGCTCAACCTCGTCAACGGCCCGACGATCGCCGACGCGATCGCGTCGAACGAGAGCGCGATCACGGAGCTCGCGCGCCACGAGCGCGACGACGCGCGCCTGATCGACGCGCTCTACCTGCGCTTCCTCGGCCGACGCGCGAGCGATGCCGAGCGCGCGGCGCTGCGGGCCAGCTTCGACCCCTTCGAGCTCGCGAACGTCAGCGCGCTGCGCGACGCCGACGTGCGGGAGCTCGCGACGCGCCAGGCCGCGTGGGAGGCCGAGCAGTCGGCGGCCGAGTGGCTGCCCGTCGAACCGGGCAACGTGCGCTCCGAGGCGGGCACGCCGCTCGTCGTGCAACCCGACGGCTCGGTGCTGGCCGGCGGCGAGGCCGCGGACCGCGACACCTACGAGTTCGTCGGCCGCAGCTCGCTCGCGACGATCCGCGGCATCCGCATCGAAGTCCTGCCCGATGCGAGCTTCCCCAAGCAGGGCCCCGGTCGCTCCGACAGCGGCAACTTCGTGCTCGCCCACCTGAGCGGCTCCGTGATCCCGATCGGCGACCTCACGCGCGCGGCCACGCTGCGCTTCCGCGCGGCGAGCGCCGACTTCTCGCAGGAGGGCTGGCCGATCGAGGCCGCGCTCGTCGACGACGGCAAGGGCTGGGGCATCTATCCCCGCGCGGGTGAGGCGCACCAGGCCGTCTTCGAGCTCGAGGACGATCTGGGCGCCGCGGGTGGCAATCTCGTCGTGCTGCGCCTGCACATGCCGTTCGGCAGCAAGCACGTCCTCGGCCGCTTCCGCGTCTCGGTGACCGACGCGGCGCGGCCGATCCGCGTCTCGCAGCTCGATGGCGAGGTCGCCGCCGCGCTGCGTGTCCCGGCCGCCGACCGCAGCGACGCGCAGCGGGCCGTGCTCCACCGCGCCTACCTCGCGCGCGACGAGGAGCTGCGCGAGCGGCTGCGCCTCGGCATGGCACAGGACCTCGCCTGGGCACTCGCGACGAGCCCGGCGTTCCTCTTCAACCGCTGAGATGGCGCTCGGCACGCTGCTGGCGCGGCTCGCGGAGGAGCACGGCGAGCCGAAGGAGCTCCGCTTCCGGACGCCGCTGGAGCGGATCCTCTTCGAGAACGTCGCCTACCTCGTCGACGACGAGCGGCGTGCGGAGGCCTTCGCCGCGCTGCGCCGACGCATCGGACTGAGTGCCGCGGCCATCCTCGCCGCCGACGAGACCACGCTGCGCGAAGTGGCGGCGCTCGGCGGCATGCTCGCAGAAGAACGCGTTGCGAAGCTGCGTGAGATCGCGCTGCTCGCGCTCGAACTCGGCGACGATGAACTGCGCGGCACGCTCGCGATGGCGCCCGACGCCGCACGCAAGGTCTTCGCGAGGTTCCCGGGGATCGGCCGGCCCGGCGCCGACAAGCTGCTGCTCTTCTGCGGGATCGCGCCCGTGCTCGCGTTCGAGTCGAACGGACTGCGCGTGCTCCTGCGGCTCGGCTACGGCAAGGAGGGCGCGAGCTACGCGGCCAGCTACCGCTCGGCGTGCGCAGCCGTCGAGTCGGAGCTGCCGGCCACTGGCGAGGCACGACGACGCGCGCACGTGCTGCTGCGCCGCCACGGCCAGACGCTCTGCCGGCGCACCACACCCGATTGCTCGCGCTGCTGCCTCGCCGCCGACTGTCCCGCTCGGGTCCGACCATGAGCGGACGAGCGAGGCCTCGCTCGCGGCGCCGACGCCGCGCCTTCGCGGTCCTCGCCGTGGTCCTCTCGCTGCTCGCGGCCGATCAGCTCGTCCTCGCCTTCGTGCTCGCCGACGGCTGGATCGGCGGCCTGCGCGTCGCACCCTTCGATCCGCCGCTCTTCTCCGCGGTGCAGTTCGAGGCCGTCGCGCGCCTGCGCGAGGAACTGCGCGTGGGAGTGCCGCCCGAGCGCCCGATCCGCTTCGACGCGGCGCTCGGCTGGGGCCACGCGCCGTCGTCGGGTTCCGGCGAGGATCGCTTCGATGAGCTCGGCGCGCGGATCGCCGCGCAGCCCTCGCAGCGCGTGCGGCGCGGCGGCGCGAAGCGCATCCTCGTGTTCGGCTGCTCGTTCAGCTACGGCACCGAGCTCGGCGCGACCGAGAGCTGGCCGGCGCAGCTCGGCGCCTTGCGGCCCGAACTCGAGATCGTGAACCTCGCCGTCCCCGGCTACGGGCTCGACCAGGCCCTGCTGCGCTGGCGCCGCGACGGTCGCGAGCTCGACGCCGACGAGGTCTGGCTCGGCTTCCTGCCGGCGGCCGCATCGCGCAACGTGAACCGCTACCGCCCGGCGTTGAGCCACTGGTCGGTGACCGTCGCGTTCAAGCCGCGCTTCGTGCTCGACGCCGACGGCGGACTCGTGCTCGTGCCGCACCCGGCCGCGACGCTCACCGAGCTCCTCCGCCTCTGCACCGATGCCCGCGCCTTCGTCGACGCCGTCGGCGAGAGCGACGCCTTCGTGGCGCGGGCGCGCCCCGCGTATCTGCCGAGCGGCGCGCATTGGACGCACCACCTCGCCCTCGGCCGGATCGCCTGGACCCTCGTCGACCGTCTCGGGCCCGATGCCCAGACGCTCCTCGCCGACGAACAGGGCGAGGTCTTCGCCGTGACGCGCGCGATCGCGCACACGATGGCACGTGAGGTCGAGGCGAAGGGGCAGCGCTTCGTGCTCCTCGTGTTGCCCGGCCGCGACGACCTGCAGCGGGCCGATGCCGAGGGGACGGCGCCGTGGCAGGCGCTCGCGAGTGCCTGGCGTGAGGACGGCATCGAACTCGTCGACGCGAGCGCGGCCCTGCGGGCACAGGGCGCACCCGCGGCAGACGCGCTCTGGGCGCCGGGCGGTCACTACTCCGCCGCCGGCAACGCGGCGGTCGCGCGCGCGCTCGCGACGCGCTGAGCGCCCTGCGGCGCGCGCGCTCAGACCATGTCGTGCAGGTGGTAGACGTGCACCTTGATGTCGTTGCCGGTGACCGACTCGAAGTAGGCGCTGATCTGGATGCGGCTGCCCTTCTGGGAGCCCGATTGGTCGGCCGCGATCTTGAACACGCAGTCCTTGCCGAAGTCGACGACGAGGTCCTCGCGCGTCGCGAAGCTCGCGGCCCCGGCCGTCGCGAGCGGCGCGGCGAACGCGGCGAGCAGCTCCGCCTGCGAGAGCATGTTCAGGTAGACGAAGGTCAGGGCGGCGACCTTGGTCTTGTCGATGATCGGTCCGTAGCCGCGCTTCTCGAAGACGCTCGACGCGAGGTTCCGGTTGGTCGCATCGGCCTTGCCGCCGATCGACTTCGCGATCGTGTTGAGCTGCTTGTTGCGCTTGTCGTTGATCGACTGCGCCGACGACGCCTCGAAGCGCGCGTCCATCACCTTGCCGGTCTTCTTGGCGAAGAGCACGTCGTCGGCGCCCTGGCTCTTGGTCACGATGAGGTGCTTCTTCGCGAAGAAGTTCGTCTCGTTCTTCGCGACGGGACCGTTCTTCGAGGGCACCATCTTCTGGAAGGTCCCCGACACCTGGATGACGAGGCTCTTGCCGTTCGAGAGCGTGTTCCAGACCTGGTCCGACTGCCGGTGGCAGTAGGTCTCGCCGTTGGCCGAGAAGTAGGTGAAGTAGTCGTTCTTCGGGACGATCGTGAGGTTCGGGGGCAGGGTCATGGGCTGGTCCGCGCGCGAGGGCGGCGGGACCATAGCGGGCCGGTCCCGGTCGGGACACCGCGGCGACCCCATGCCCACGGGGTCGCCCGCGTGCCAGACGATCCGGCGATCGGGACGATCACGAAAGACGACGTGCCGGCCGGGGTTCCCCGGTCGAAAGAGGCCGCCATCATGACCAAGCCGAGTCCCACGAAGACCCTCGCCCACGATCTCGACGTGCTGCTCGCGGACTACCAGGTCCTCGCGCAGAAGCTGCGGAACTACCACTGGACGGTCCGCGGCCCGTCCTTCTTCACCCTCCACGCCCAGTTCGAGAAGCTCTACGACGACGCCGCGGAGAAGGCGGACGCCGTCGCCGAGCGCAGCGTGGCGCTCGGCCATCGGCCGGTGCCGACGCTCGCCCGCTCCGCCGCGATCGCGCGCCTCGCCGAGGACGGCGAGCACCGCACGGCCACCGCGATGGTCGAGGCGATCGCCGCCGACTACGAGACGCTCATCCAGGCCGAGCGCGAGCTCGCGCTGCTCGCCTCCGAGCACGGCGACATCGCCACGACGAACCTCTGCGTCGGCTTCGCCGACGAGCACGAGAAGACCGTCTGGATGCTGCGCGCCTTCCTGGACGCTCCCAGGCGCTGAAGCGCGGCGAGGCATCCTCGGAGCTTCTGCGCGGCCTTGACGCCCGCTTCGCATCGCGGCGCACGATGCCCCGCGACGCGCGTCCTTGCCCTGGCGGTGCTCCTCTCCTTCGGCAGAGCCGTCGGCCAGAGGAGTTCCTTCGGCAATGGCTGCGACCTGCGCAGCGGATTGGCTCCCGGGCTCTTCGTCAGTCCGCGACCGGCACCTGGGATCGACGTGAGCGCGCGCGGCTTCGCCGTCGCCCCCTCGGTCCCGGCCGACCTGCTGCTCGGCTTCTCGCGTGACTTCGCCGGCGGCAGGCACCTGACCTTCGAATTCTCGCCGCTCGGGATGCCGGGTTGCCGCCTCCACGTCAGTCCGGACTTCGCCCTGCCATTCGGGGCAGACGGCGCGGTGAGCCTGCCGACCTCACGCCTGCCCGCGGGCGGCGAGCTCTTCCTGCAGGCGCTCTGCGTCGGCCGCAGCGGCGCGCCGAGCGCGATGAGCTTCGGACTCGCGCTCGCGGTGCCCGATCCACTCGCGCCCTTCGCATTCGCGATGCTGCCCGACACGCAGTTCTACAGCGAGGATCCCGCGCTCTACCGGCACTTCCTCGCCCAGGTCGACTGGGCGGCGCAGCACGCGCAGGACGTGCTGTTCTGCGCACAGGTCAGCGACATCGTCCAGATTGGCGCGCGCTACCCGGCCGAGTGGACCCGGGCGAGCCAGGCGATGGCGCGGCTCGACTTGGTCGTCTCGTATGCCGTGGCCCTCGGCAACCACGACTTCGACGTCGTCAACGACAAGCGCAACGCCACGGCGACGAGCCCTGGCGGCTCGATCCCGGGGCGACCGCGCAGCCGGTGGGCTGGGCCTGCGCGCCGTCGCCGCCCGCGCCGCGGCAAAGAGCCAGCGATCCCATGCTCGGCGCGAGTTCACACGTCGTCGCGAGCGATGGTCCCCTCCGCAGCACCGGATTCCTCCTGTTCGGAAGTCGTCGCGACTCCCCGATCCCCCTGTTCGGCGGTGCGCTCTGGCTCGACCCGCTCGAATGGCTGCCGCTGCCCGTCCCGCTCGCTGCCGGCGATCTGCCGATCCCGTCCCATCCGGCGCTGGCCCGCCTGCTCGTCGCGATGCAGACCGTGGATCTCATCGACGCGGAGACCTGGCACTTCGAGACGTCGAACGCGGTGTAACTCACCCTCGGTCATCAGCGGCCACCGGGCGACGAGTCGCGCGGTCACGGGCTCGTTCCACCGCGCGAGGGGCCCGCGCCCCTGAGTCCGTCGAGTTCGCGGCGCAGGCGTTCGACGAGCGGTGAGCGGGGCCAGAGGCGCGCCGCTCGATCGAGCCACAGTCGTGCCCGCGCCGCATCGCCGGATCGCAGCGCCGCGCGCGCCAGATGGGCCGCCGTGAACGAACGGAACACCGCTTCCTCGCGCGTGAGCCGCCACGCGCGCGCGAGCTTGGCACTGCCCTCGTCGATCTGGCCGAGCAGAACTTCGATGTGGCCGCGGGTGCGCAGGATCCCGGCATCCTGCTCCTCGGACTCGCACCGATCCACGCTGAGCTCGTCCGCGGTCGTCAGCTCGCCGCGCTCCGCGGCGATGAAGGCCGTGTTCATCGCGACGCGGTTGGACATGGCCTGCCAATCCGGGTCATCGCGCCCGCCGACGCGCGCGTCCTCCAACTCGTCGACGTGACGCTGCGCGGCGCAGAGGCTGTGCCAGGCACCGTCGAGATCACCGCGCAGCCAGTCGGCGATCGACCGGTACTCGAGGGCCAAGATCGCCATCGCCGGCGTCGAGTCCGGTGGCTGTGAGGCGAGCGCGGAGAGCCGCTCGGGATCGGCACGCCGCATCGTCGCGATCGCGGCGGCGCTCCATCGCTCCCGCGCGCATTCCGCCACGAGTTGTGAGAGGCCGTCGGCGGACAGGTGCAACGAGTCGAACGCAGCGCCGACGCCGAGCTGCCGACGCGGACGCGACAGCAGCTGATGGGCGAGGTCGAACGTGAGCACGACGAGGGCGCCGAGGATCACGAACGTGCGAGGGCCTTGCGGCGACTCGTCGCGATCGATCTGCACGAAGGCCGGCACCAGGCAAGCCAACAGCAGCAGCGTCACGACCATCGGTGCGAGGGCGACGAGGGCCAGGCGTTCGCCGAGCAGGGCACGGCCCGCCGGGATCCAGAGAACCTCGGCGCCGATCGGGACGACCCGCACGTCCCAATCGAGCCCCAGCGCATGTCCGCTCCAGACCCCGCGATGCTCGCCGAGCCAGCACGCCAGCGGTCGGCCGAACCCGAGTGCCAGGACGATCCGCGTCAGCGCGCAGAGCAGGACGTGGAGCCAGGCGAGGCCCACGAGCACGATCGGCCCGAGCAGGATGATTTCGGATGCTTCCATGGGGCCCGCGCGCAGTCACCGGCAGCGCGCCGCGATCATGCCGCATCGCCGCGCTGCCGGGCGAGGCGCAGCCCCACCGGGACGTCCACCTGCCATCCCCAGCGGGGAACAGCGAAGATGCGCGCGGCAGGGACTCGGGCCGCGCCGCCGCCGCGCGCGGCGCGTTCGCGCGGGTCCCCCACGGAGTTCCCCATGCTGCTCGCCCGCCTGCCCGCGCTGCTCTTCGCCGCCGCGTTCATCGGAGTCGTCCCCGCCGAGCCCGACGCCGACCGCGACGGGCTCTCGGACTTCCACGAGACGCACAAGTACTTCACCGATCCCAGGAAGGCCGACAGCGACGGCGACGGCGTTCCCGACGGCGATTGGCACGAGCGGCGTGAGTTCACCTATTCGGTGCGCGCCGTGATGCACGTCATGGCGCCGTTCGACGTCGAGTCGATGAGCGACGACTACCAGGACGTGCGCGTGCTGGAGCGGCGCGACGACCTGCTGGAGTTCGAGGTCGTCGTCTATCCGTTCAACACGGTCGCGTCCTCGCTCGTGAGCACGGCGCGCTGGAGCAGACCGGCCGCCGAGCTCGAGCCCTTCGTGGCGCCGGGAGTGTGCAACAACTGGGACGCGAAGATGCGGGCCCAGCTCCTCGACGAGCTGAAGCGCGACGGCATCGATGTCGGCGCGCTCGACGACGACGCCGCGGCGCGCGCGGTGTCGCGGTGGCTGCTGGAGCGCGCGAACGTCGAGGACAGCTTCACGACCTTCGCCGTCGAGTTCGCGAACGGCGTCCCGCGCGTCTCGGCGCGCCAGCGCGACGGCATGGAGCAGACGCTCGCACGCTTCGGCCGCACGCTCGAGCAACAGTTCGACCGCGAGTTGTTCGGCAAGGGCATGTTCGAGACCCGGCTGCGCGGGAGCTGCACCTCGTCGGCGATCTACCTCTCGACGGGGCTACGGGCCATCGGACTGCCGACGCGCACGATCGTCTGCACGCCGATCGTCGACGCGAACGACGAGCGCGAGGTGGCCTGGATCGACGCGCGCATCACCCACATCGGCGTGCGCGGCGTGCTGCGCAAGGCGGCGGAGCGCCAGCGCGGCTCCTGGACCTCGCACACCTTCAACGAGGTCTACGTCGGCAAGCGCTGGCGCCGGCTCAACTACACGGAGCTCGGCCAGAACGTGCTCGACGCTGACTCGCTGGGCCTCATGGTCCACGTGCATACCTACGGCGATCACTCCGTGGCCGGCCTGGTCGGCTGGGGCAACCGCGAGGCGCACCCGCTGCACGCGCAGCTCTTCGGCGGACCCAATCCGTACTCCTGCGTGAGCCTGTCCGACGCCTTCGGCCCGCATTCGAAGATCGCGAACGAGCCCCTCGGCGCGTTGCGCGAGGCGTTGATCACGCGGCTCGTCTGGTACGACGACCCTGCGCGCACGCCCAAGCTCACCACCGACCTCGGCGCCGCCGAGGGCGCAGCCCACCTCTTCGCGCACATCGACACGGGTGGCTCGGACGCCGACGCCGGCGACTTCTCGGACTTCTTCCGCGACGTCGACAAGCGCTTCGTGCTCCGCGCAGACGGACAGCCCGATGTGCCGGCCGAGGCGCTCATGAAGTACTGGGTCGACCTGGGCAGCGACGTCAACGACTTCATCCTGCGCATCGGCGCCGCGGACTTCGCGCGCATGGCACCCGGCGTGCGCTATGCGTTGACCTGGTCCGGCGGCGACGGCCTGCGCTGGCGCATCGCCGAGGGCGTGTCGATCGCCCGGCCCAGGCGTTGAACGTGCGCGACCGCCGGGGCACGCCGACGGGTCCGCACGAGGCGAGTCCGGCGCAGGCCGAGGCCACTCCGCAGTGTCTCGCGCCGCTGCCGCGCCGCTGCCATCCCCGCCGCGCCGCCGGCGTCGTCGTCGCTTCGCGTCCCTGCGGAGCCGCGGACCCGTCCCCCATTCCGCTCGTGAGGACTGATCCGCGCGGCCGCGGCAGTACCATCCGCCACTCGCCGCGACCGCCCATGCACTCGCCTCGTCCCTTCGGATCATCCGCCCTGATCGTCGGACTGCTGGCCGCGCTGTGCGCCGGGCGCGGTCCGACACAGCAGCCGGCAAGCCGCGTCTCCTACAACCGCGACGTCCGGCCGATCCTCGCCGAGAACTGCTTTGCCTGCCATGGTCCCGATGCGCGGGCGCGCAAGGCGGGATTGGTGCTGAGCTCGCCCGATCGCGCGACCGCTCCGCTCGAGTCCGGTGCGATCGCGATCGTGCGCGGCAGGCCCGAGGCGAGTGAGCTGATCCGCCGCGTGCTCGCGGCCGACGCCGACGAACGCATGCCACCGGCCGAGACCGGCAAGCACCTGACGCCGGCGCAGATCGCGACGCTGCGCACGTGGATCGCCGAGGGCGCGGAGGGTCAGACGCACTGGTCGCAGCTCGAGCCCCGCGCCGTCGAGCCATCCTTGGCGGCCGAGGATGGCTGGTCGCGCCATCCGATCGACCGCTTCCTCTTCGAACGCCTGCGGCGCGAGGGCCTGCGGCCCGCGGTCGAGGCCGACCGCGTGACGCTGATCCGCCGCCTGAGCTTCGACCTGATCGGACTGCCGCCGAGCCCCGCCGAGGTCGAGGCGTTCGTCGCGGACACGCGCGCCGACGCCTATGAGGCCCTCGTCGATCGGCTCCTCGCGTCACCGCATTACGGCGAGCGCATGGCGGTGTACTGGCTCGACCTGGTGCGCTACGCCGATACGACGGGCTACCACAGCGACAACCCGCGCACCGTGACGCCGTACCGCGACTGGGTGATCGCCGCCTTCAACGACAACCTGCCCTTCGATCGGTTCACGATCGAACAGCTCGCCGGGGATCTGCTCCCGGAGGCGACGCGGAGCCAGAGGATCGCGTCGGGCTACAACCGCCTGAACATGACCACCGAGGAGGGTGGTGCGCAGCCGAAGGAGTACGAGAACAAGTACGCCGCCGATCGCGTGCGCAACGTCTCCTCGGTCTGGATGGCGGCGACGATGGGCTGCTGCGAGTGCCACGACCACAAGTTCGATCCCTATTCCACGCGGGACTTCTATGCGATGGCGGCCTTCTTCGCGGACGTGCAGGAGACCGCGGTCGGCGCGCGCGAGGCGGGCATGCCGGTGCCGTCGGCGGCGGATGCGGAGGTCCTGGCGCGCCTGGACGCCGAGATCGCGGCGCTCCGGCGAGAACTCGACATCGCGAGTCCGGAGCTCGCCGCGGCGCAGAGCGCATGGGAGCAGCAGGTCCTCGCACATCGGGCGCCGACGCTGTCGGCGTGGAGCGCGATCGGACCGTTCACGGCCGCCTCGGCGCACGAGGCCTTCGAGACCAGCCACGGACCCGAGCGGGACGTCGACCTGTCGAAGACGTACCAACCCGCCGCGCCCGGCTCCTCGCCCCTGAAGTGGGTGGCCCGTCCGGAATGGCGCGACGGCGCGATCCACGAGCTCTCCGGCGGCAACGCCGCGACCTACCTGCACCGCACGATCGAGGCGACCGCGGCCGGCACGCTGCAGCTGTCGCTCGGCAGCGACGACGCGATCCGCGTGTGGGTGAACGGCGAGCAGCTGCTCTCGCACGAGGTCTATCGTCCCGCGGCGCCGGATCAGGAGCAGCTGACGATCGCGCTGAAGCCGGGCAGCAACTCGCTGCTGATGAAGATCGTCAATGGCGGCGGTGGCTACGCCTTCTACTTCCAGGTGTCGGGGAAACCCGCGCCGGACGAGATCGTCGCCGCCGTGCGCATTCCGCCCGCGAGCCGCAGCGCGGAACAGGCGGCGGACGTCGCGGCATTCCATCGCAGCGTCGCGCCGTCGCTCGCACCGCTGAGGAACCGGCTCGCCGACGCGACGGCGCGCAAGACGGCCCTCGAGGCGCGGCTGCCGCGCACGCTCGTCACCGTGTCGGGGACCCCGCGTACGGTGCGCATCCGGCCGCGCGGCAACTGGCAGGACGACTCGGGCCCCGTGGTCGAGCCGGCGGTGCCGCAGTTCCTCCGCCAGCCCGCGGTGAACGGCCGCGCGACCCGCCTCGACCTCGCGCATTGGCTCGTCGACGGCCGCAATCCGCTGACGGCGCGTGTCTTCGTGAACCGCCTGTGGAAGCTCTGCTTCGGGCTCGGGATCAGCCGGACGCTCGACGATCTCGGCGTGCAGGGAGAGTGGCCCGTGCACCCCGAGCTGCTCGATTGGCTCGCGCTCGACTTCCAGGACCACGGCTGGGACGTCAAGCGCGCGCACAAGCAGCTCGTGATGTCCGCGGCCTACCGCCAGTCCTCGCAGGCCGGCGCGCTGCACGATCGCGACCCGGACAACCGACTGATCGCGCGGCAATCGCGGTTCCGGCTCGATGCCGAGTTCGTGCGCGACGACGCCTTGGCGATCAGCGGTCTGTTGGTGCCGACGATCGGCGGGTCGAGCGTGCGACCCTACCAACCGCCCGGTTACCTGGTGCACCTGAACTTCCCGTCCCGCGATTGGCGCGATGAACCCGGGGAGGACCAGTACCGCCGCGGTCTCTACACCTTCTGGCAACGCACCTTCCTCCACCCGAGCCTGCTCGCGTTCGACGCCAGCCCGCGCGAGGAGTGCAGCACGGAGCGGCCGCGCTCGAACACGCCGCAGCAGGCCTTGACCCTGCTCAACGATCCGACCTATGTCGAGGCGGCGCGCGTCTTCGCGCAGCGCGTCCTGCGAGACGGCGGGACCTCGACCGGCGAGCGCCTCGCGTATGCCTATCGCCGCGCGCTCTCGCGCCTGCCGACCGCGGCGGAGCTGCGCATCCACGAACGTCTGCTCGCCGACCATCTCGCGGGTTACCGCGCCGACCTGCCCGCGGCGCGCCGGCTGCTCGCCGTCGGTCATCGCGAGGTCGCCGCGGACCTCGACCCCGCGGAGCTCGCCGCGTGGACCTCCGTCGCGCGCGTCATCCTGAACCTGCACGAGACGATCACGCGCTCCTGACACCGCGATGCACCCCAGCCCCGACTCCCGATCCGACTCCCGACCAGACGCCGTGTCCGCATGGACGCGGCGAGCCTTCCTCGGGCGCGCCGCGTTCGGCCTCGGCGCACTGCCGCTCTGCGGGCTCCTCGATCCCAGCGCACGCCGCGGTTCCGATCGCTGGCCCGGGGTGGTCTCACCCCTGCATTACCGCCCGCGCGCGCGACGCGTGATCTGGCTCGGCATGATGGGCGGGCCCTCGCAGCTGGAGACCCTCGACTACAAGCCGAAGCTCGCGGCGATGGACGGCCAGGCGATGCCCGATTCGTACACGAAGGGCCAGCCGATCGCGCAGCTGCAGGGGCAGGCCCTGAGGATCCTCGGTCCCCAGCACCCGTTCCGCCGCTTCGGGCAATCGCAGCAGGAGATCTCCGCCGTGCTGCCGCACATCGGTTCGATCGCCGACGAGATCTGCATCATCCGCTCGCTGCAGACCGAGGCGATCAACCACGATCCCGCCCAGACCTTCATGAACACGGGCACGCTGATCTCGGGGCGTCCGAGCATGGGCTCGTGGCTCACGTATGGCCTCGGCAGCGAGTGCGACAACCTGCCGGGCTTCGTCGTGCTGACGTCGATCGGTGGCGGTCAGGGGCAGCCGATCGCGACGCGGCAATGGCATAGCGGCTTCCTGCCGAGCCGCTTCCAGGGCGTGCCGTTCCACGCCAAGGGCGACGCCGTGCTCTACGTGCGGAGTCCGGAGGGCGTCGGCGACGCGCGGCAGCGCGACGTCGTCGACGCCGTCGGGCAGCTGAACGCCCTCCACGCGGAGGCGAACGACGACCCGGAGATCGCCACGCGCATCAGCCAGTACGAGATGGCGTTCCGCATGCAGTCGAGCGTGCCGGGCCTGATGGACATCCGCGACGAGCCTCCGGAGACGCTCGCGCTGTACGGCGCTCAGCCGGGCGACGGCTCCTTCGCGTCGAACTGTCTGCTCGCGCGCCGACTCGCCGAACGCGGCGTGCGCTTCATCCAGCTCTACCACCGCGACTGGGATCATCACGGCGGCGTCAAGGCGGGGGTCGCGTTCAACGCGGCGCTGACCGACAAGGCGTCGGCCGCCCTGATCGTCGATCTGAAGCAGCGCGGCATGCTCGACGACACGCTGGTCGTCTGGGGCGGCGAGTTCGGTCGCACGCCGATGGCGCAGGGCGACGGCCGCGACCACCACATCCGCGGCTTCTCGATCTGGATGGCCGGAGGCGGCATCAAGGCCGGCATCACGCACGGCGCCACCGACGAGCTCGGCTACCGCGCGGTCGAGGACATCGTCTCCGTCCACGACCTGCACGCGACCATGCTGCGGCTGCTCGGCATCGAGCACACGAAGCTGACCTTCCGCACGCAGGGGCGCGAGTTCCGACTCACCGACGTCGCGGGCGAGGTCGTCACGGACATCCTGGCCTGATCCCGACGCGCCGCAACCCCGAGCCCGGTCCGCACAGGCAACCCCCATGCTCACCCGTCGTTCGTTCCTCGGCTCCGTCGCCGCCCTCCCCCTCATCGGCACGCGCACCCCTTGGCTCCCTGCCAGCGAACGGCTGACGGTCGGCTTCATCGGCGTGGGGATGATGGGCCGCTACCACCTCGACGCGCTGCTGGGCCGCAGCGAGATCGAGGTCGTCGCCGTCTGTGACGTCGCGAAGGAGCGCCTCGACGGCGAGGTCGGGAAGGTCGAGACCCGGTACGCCGAGCGCAAGCGGAGCGGCAGCTGGAAGGGAGTCGCCGCGTATGGCGACTTCCGTGAGCTGCTCGCGCACGCCGACCTCGATGCCGTCGTCATCGCGACGCCCGACCACGGTCATGCGATCCAATGCCTGCTCGCCGCCCGCGCGAGGAAGCACATCTACTGCGAGAAGCCGCTGACGCACACGGTGGCCGAAGGCCGTCGGATCGTGACGGAGGTCGCGGCCAACCAGGTCGTCTTCCAGACCGGCAGCCAGCAGCGCAGCGAGTTCGGCGGTCATTTCCGCAAGGCGGTCGAGTACGTCTGGAACGGCCGCATCGGCAGGCTGAAGACGATCCGGATCGGTGTCGGAACACCGCCCCGGCCCTGCGACCTGCCGGACCAGGACACGCCCGCGGGCACGAACTGGGATCTCTGGCTCGGACCGGCACCCGAGCGCGCGTACCACGAGGTGCTCTGTCCGCGCGGTGTGCACGGCCATTACCCCTTGTGGCGGCACTACCAGGAGTACGCGGGTGGCGGACTCGCCGACATGGGCGCGCACCACTTCGACATCGCGCAATGGGCGATGGAAACGGATGCCGGCGGCCCGGTCGAGATCATCCCGCCCGAACACCCGGAGAAGGGTGAGGGCCTGCGCTTCGTCTATGCCAATGGCGTGACGATGTTCCACAATGCGTTCGAGGGCGACGTCCGCGCCGACTGCGTCTTCGAGGGCGAGGACGGCGTGATCCTCGTCGGCCGCGGTGGCATCGCGAGTCGTCCGGACTCGATCCTGGCCGAGCCGCTGGGCGAGGACGCGCGCCGCGTGCTGCCGTCGGACAACCATCACACGAACTGGATCGAGGCGATCCGCTCCGGCACGCCCACGATCTGCACCGCCGAGATCGGCCATCGCTCGGCCACGATCTGCCACCTCGCGAACCTCGGCTATCGATTGGGGCGGACGTTGAGCTGGGATCCCGCGCGGGAGCAGTTCGTGAAGGACGACGAGGCCAACGCACTGTTGTCGCGGGTCGCGCGCGGCGACTGGGCGAAGATCTGAGCGGCGGATTGGGCCGCATCGCGCCGCAGCCCGTGCGGCGTCACCGGGCGCGGGGCGCGGTCACCCGGCCATGCTCGAGGAAGAACGCCAGGAGGCGCTCGGACTCGAAGAACTCCGGGACCTCCGCGTGCCCTTTCCCCTCGATCCGCAGCAGCTGGCCGGGGCCACCCAGCCGGCGGTAACGATCGATCAGGACGCCGCTGTTCCTCTCGAGCGGCACGACCTCGTCCCGGTCGCCGTGCAGATGCAGGACCGGCACCCTCGCCTTCGCCAGCGGCGCGAGTCGGTCGACGGGATTGTGCATCGCGAGGCTGCCGCGCAGCTCCGCCTCGGTCACGCCATAGGCCACGGCCGTGGCACGGAGCCCGGGATACGAGGTCAGATCGCAGACGGGGTAGATCCCGCCGATGCACGCCACCTTCTCCGGGTTCTCGACCGCCCAGTTGTACCACATCAGACCGCCCCGGCTCTGCGGGAGGAGGCAGGCCATGGCCGACAGTCCATACGTGCCGACCACGTGCTCGTGGAAACGGCTGTAGATCGCGCGGCTCCGCGGGCTGCCGAAGGAGTCGCCGACGTCCGTCCCGCAGATGGCATAGCCCTGCTGCAAGAGCCGCGAGAACAGCCAGCTCATCCGCTTGCCGGGATACCCCGACCAAGACGCCGGTGCATACCAGACCCAGGGTCTGCTGCCGTCCGCGGAGGGCTCCGTCGGCAGGATCACGAAGCCCCGCAGCTCATCGATCGCCCGCTCGAGGCACCTCGCGCCGTACCGCGTCGTCTCCCGGACGCGCGGCGCAGCTCCCGGGCGCCGGATCAGCTCCGCCATCGCTTCCGCAAAGGCCTTGCCGAGCCGCGCGACGAGCTTCGCGGACCACGGCGCGGCAGCGCCGCGAGCGGACGCGCCCGCGTCCATCAGCCGTCGTTCCTCGACGCTGAACAGCTCGGCCCAGGACCGCTCGAGGGCCGCGCTCCGCTGCGCGGGGTCGAGGTTCTCGTCTTCGTCCAGCGCGGCGGCACGACCCTCGAGCTGGAGCCTCCGCGAGATCAGCTCGCGCCATCGATCGTCCCAGGCATCCCCGGTCATGACGTTGACGACATTGCCCTCGAATTCGGGCAGCTGCGCCGGCGCGGCCATGGCCTGCGTGAATCGCATCAGCCTCGGGGACTCCGACAAGACGCCGTCCGCGCCCATCACGCCGATCACGAACGGCAGCCCGGGTGCCGCCAGATCCCTGCGCAGATCGCCGACGAACCGCGCGAGGAGCCGGGTGTATTCGTCGAAGCCGCCGGGCTCGTCGCCATCCGGGTAATTCGCGTGGTCGCACAGGTCGCTCCAACCCTGATGCCAGACGAATCCCGCGAGCTCGTGGCCCAGCGCCGGGTCGTAGTCCGGACAGATCTCCTGGATCTCCGCCAGCGCCTTGCGGATCTGCCTGATCATGAGCCGGTAGGAGCGACCGCTGGCCGCGGCCTTCTCCGCGCGGATCGTCTCGGGCCCCAGGCCCCGCTCTGCGTCGCGCTCGAGCGGAGCGCCCCGCATTTCATATGGACCGGCGCTCGGCGGACGGAAATCGGTGATCAGGCTCTTGCCGACCCAGGCCGTCTTCACGATGAGGATCGGTTCGTCGAGCAGCTTCTGCAGGTAGATGCCGAAGCTGAACTCGGGGCCGAAGCTCTCGTCGGCGCCGTCGTGGCTCGTCAGGCGGCCGCGTCGCTCGCCCCCCGGCTCGCCCGGTGCAATGCCGTGGGAATCCGCGATCCACACGTTCTCGCAGACGCGCGGCGTGCCGTCCGCCCCGCGCATCTCCGCCAGGATCGGTGCCGTGACGGGGTCTTCCGCGAGGGCATCGAGCTCGCGGAGCATCGCGTGCCCTTCGAGGTCGCACTGCCCGGCGAGGATGAAGACCTTCAGCGGCTTCCGGGCGGGGTCGGCCCCGCCGCTGCGGTCGAATGCCAGAAACGTCGCCACGCCCAGGGCGAGGGCCGACGACGACCAAAGGGATCGCGGACTCATGGCGGGATTGCGCACGGAAGGGGTCGAGCGGGAGCCGGGACCGCCCCACACGATCCGAGCCGCTCCGCGAGGGGTCAACGCTGCCGACGGATCCCCTCGGGTCTCGATCCGGTCCCGGCCAGGACGCTTCGGCGCCGCGATTGTCGCGTCCCGCCGCGAGTCGCCGGTCCACGGTCACCGTGCGCCGACGCCGAACGCGTCGCCCTGCGCGCCCCGGACAGCGGTTGACGCGGGGCGTGGACGGGGCGATCGTCCGAAGCCCGGTTCACCTGGCCAAAGCGCCGGTGGAACGGCTCGGTCCCTCGCCTGCTCCACACCCATGCCGCGCTTCGAGTCCAGGTCCTTCGCGCTCCCGAGCCAGCCGCAATCGCGCGAGACCAGGGCCTCGCGACGAGTCCGCGCCGCAGCGCTCGAAGTCCTCACCCGCGTGGAGCGCGCGTTCTGATGGCCAGGCGCCCCTTCGGTCGAGTCGCCATCCCGCTCGTCGCCCTCGCCGCCGGCGTCGCGCTCGCGAGCGGGATCGCGGTGGCTCAGGAGCCGACCGACGCGGTGACGTTCAACCGCGACGTCCGACCGATCCTGGCCAAGGCCTGTTTCCCCTGCCACGGTCCCGACCCGGCGAGCCGCAAGGCGAAACTGCGCTTCGATCGCGAGGAGGACCTCTTCGCGCAGCGCGAGGCGGGCGTGGTGGTGTCGAGGGGCAAACCGCAGGACAGCCTGCTCTATCGGCGCATCACCGCCACGGACGAGGACGAGGTGATGCCGCCTCCGGACGCCGAGGTGCAGCTCGAACCGGAGCAGAAGGAACTGCTGCGTGCGTGGATCGAGCAGGGCGCCGCGTGGCAGAAGCATTGGGCCTTCCTCCCCCCGACGCGACCGGCCGAGCCCGAGGTCGCCCTCCGCGGCTGGGTGCGCAATCCCATCGACCGCTTCGTCCTCGCGCGCCTCGAGGCCGCCCGGCTCCAGCCGTCGGCGGAAGCCGATCGCCGCACGCTCGCACGCCGCCTGAGCCTCGACCTCACCGGTCTGCCTCCCGATCCCGCCGAGGTCGAGGCCTTCGTCGCGGACCCGCGGCCCGACGCCTACGAACGCCTGATCGACCGTTGGATCGCGAGTCCCCATTACGGCGAGCACCGCGCACGCTACTGGCTGGACGCGGCCCGGTATGCCGACACCCACGGCAACCACTTCGACAACTACCGGGAGATGTGGCCTTACCGCGACTGGGTGCTCCGCGCGTTCAACGCCAATCAGCCCTTCGATCAGTTCACCATCGAGCAGATCGCAGGCGACCTGCTGCCGGAACCGACGGAGGCGCAGAGGATCGCGACGGGCTTCCACCGCTGCAACGTCACCACGAACGAGGGCGGCACGATCGAGGAGGAGAATCTGGTCGGCTATGCCCGCGATCGCGTCGAGACGACCTCCTGGGTCTGGCTCGGTCTGACCGCGAACTGCGCGGTGTGCCACGACCACAACTTCGATCCGATCACGCAGCGGGACTTCTACGCGATGAGCGCGTACTTCCGGAACACCACGCAGCCCGGGCTGGATGGCAACGTCAAGGACTCGCCCCCGGTCCTGCGGTTGCCCATGGCCGGCGATCGCATGCGCGCTGCGGAACTCCGGGCGCAGATCCGCGCGACGAGCGCGGAGCGCGACCGGCTCCAGCGGGAAGCCCGCGCTCGTTTCGATGCGTGGCTCGCCTCGGCGAGCGTCGCCGCCTGGGACCGGGAATTGGCGGCGCACGTTGCACCCGCTCGGGAACTGCCTTTGACGGGGCACGCGCAGAACCCGCTGGATGGCCTCGCCGGCGATGCGGTGCTGCAGGCCGTGTCCGCGAAACCCGTCGCCTGGGACGAGACCGGCCCCTTCGGACCTGCCCTCAGGGTGGATGCCGGACTGGATCTCGCCTATCCGCCCGAACTGGGCGACTTCGACCACCGGCGGCCCTTCTCCGTCAGCTGCTGGGTGAAGGTCGCGAAGGACGCTCCGGAAGGGGCGCTGTTCGGCCGCATGGATCCGAACGACGGTTACCGCGGCTGGAACCTCTGGGTGCAGGGCAATGAGCTCGCCGTGCACCTGATCCACCGCTGGCCCGACGATGCCGTGAAGGTACGCACCAGGGACGGCGCGGTGAAGCGTGACACGTGGCAGCACGTGTGCGTCACCTATGACGGCTCGAGCAAGGCCGCAGGGTTACGGATCCACGTGGACGGCCGCCCCCTCGCCACGGACGTCGATGCGGACACGCTGCGGAACACGACGCAGACCGCGCGGCCCTTCCGGCTGGGTCGCGAGGGCGATGCCGTCGCGGGCGGCGCCTTGCTGACCGCGAGCGCGTCGGGGGGCCCGGCCGGCTATACGCGATGCGCGACGGAGGGCGAGCGGATCACGTTGCCCGTCGCGAGCGACGTCGCCTACGGTGCCGAGGGCAGGTATCGATACCTCAGCCAGCCGGCCGGCACGCTCGCCTTCGACAATGCCACCTTCGGCGACCCCGCTCCGGGCATCCGGAAGGCGGGTTACATCCGCTCCGCGGGCAGCCCCGGCATCACCGCGAGCGCGGCCTCGCTGCAACGGATCCGGTTCCATGCGCGCGTGGTCCCGGCGGCGGAGGCGGCGCAAGAGGCGGTCGCGACGACGCTGCGGGACCTGCTCGCGGTCCCACCCGAGCAGCGAGACCGTCCGACGGTCGACCGGCTCTTCGAGGTCCTGAACGACGCCCGCGAGCCCCTGGCGGCGGCGACGGCCTCGCTCGCGGCATGGACCGCCGAGTCGCAGGCGATCGACGCGCGCGCCGTCGTGACCCACGTCCAGGAGGAGAAGGGCGGCCAGCCGATGGCATACGTCCTCCTGCGCGGGGAATACGACAGGCGCGGCGAGCAGGTCGAGCCGGGGGTCTTCCACGCGCTCCACCCCCTCGCCCCGGACGCGCCGAAGAACCGGCTGGGACTCGCGCGATGGCTGATCGCCCAGGACAACGGCCTGACGCCGCGGGTGATCGTCAACCGTCTGTGGCAGGAGATCTTCGGCCAGGGGATCGTCCGGACCAGCGAGGACTTCGGCGTCATGGGCGAGGCGCCCTCCCACCCCGAATTGCTCGACTGGTTGGCCGCCGAGTTCCGCTCGGATTGGGACCATCGGCGGATGCTCCGGCTCATGGTCGCTTCGGCGACGTACCGCCAGGCGGCCGTCGCGACGCCGGAGCAGATCGCCGCGGATCCGACCAATCGCCTGCTCTCGCGCGGCCCGCGGTTCCGCATGGATGCAGAGGTCCTCCGCGACCATGCGTTGCGCGTCAGCGGCCTGCTCGTCCCGACCATCGGCGGTCCGAGCGTCAAGCCGTATCAGCCCGAGGGCGTCTGGGAAGCGGTCGGCATGCGGGAGAGCAACACCAAGTCGTACCAGCAGGACCATGGCGAGGCGCTGTATCGCCGCAGCCTGTACTCCTTCTGGAAGCGCATGGCGCCACCGCCCTCGATGGAGATCCTCAATGCCCCCAACCGGGAGACCTCGTGCCTCCGACGCGAGCGGACCAATACGCCGTTGCAGGCACTGGTGACCTTGAACGATCCGCAGTTCGTCGAGGCCGCCCGCGTGCTCGCCGAGCAGGTGCTGAAGCAACCCGAGGACGAGCGGGTCGCCGAGGCCGGTCGACGCACGCTGCTGCGCCCATGGACCGCGACGGAGCTGGCGTACATGCAGGACTGCCACTCCCAGCTCCTCTCGCACTACGGCGCGCACCCCGAGGACGCACGCGCCCTGCTCGGAGTCGGCGAGCGCAAGCCAGACGCCAGCCTGGCTCCGACCGAGCTCGCGGCCATGACGATGCTGTGCAATGCGCTCCTGAACCTCGACGAGGTGCTGAACAAATGAGTCGCATCGACCATCGTTCGCCCGAAGACCCCGCCGGGGTCGCGGGCGCGAACCCGACGCGCCGTGCCTTCCTGGGCCGCGGACTCGGGGTCCTCGGCGGCAGCGTGCTCGCGTCGTGCCTGGGCGCGTCCGGTGCCCGCCTGATGGCGGCGGCTCCATCGCTCGCGCCGACCACGCCCGGACCGCACTTCGCGGCCAGGGCGCGGCACGTGATCTACCTGCACATGGTCGGGGGACCCTCGCAGCTCGATCTCTTCGACCACAAGCCGCAGCTGCAGCGCTGGTTCGACAAGGACCTGCCGGACTCGGTCCGCGCCGGTCAGCGCCTGACGACGATGACCTCGGGCCAGACGCGGTTCCCGATCGCGCCGTCCAAGTTCACGTTCGCACGGCGCGGCGAGTGCGGCATCTGGATGAACGAGCTCCTGCCGCATCTCGGCCGGGTCGCCGATCGGATCTGCTGGATGCGCTCCCTCCACACGGAGGCGATCAATCACGAGCCGGCGATGAGCCAGATGCAGACCGGCAGCCAGGTCACCGGCCGGCCCTGCCTGGGCGCCTGGATCTCCTTCGGCCTGGGCTCGCTCAACCCGAACCTGCCGGCCTTCGTGGTGATGGTGGCGATCCCGTCGAACCGCGAGCAGGAGCAGGCGATCTCCGGTCGGGTCTGGTCGTCGGGGTATCTGCCCGGCATCCACGCGGGCGTGTCGTTCCGAACGCAGGGCGATCCCATCCTGTTCCTCAACAATCCGCCCGGGGTCGACGGTGCCGCGCGGCGCATCACGCTCGACGGCATCGGCCGGATGAACCGACTCGCCGCCGAGCGCTTCGGCGATCCCGAGACCCTCACCCGCATCGGTCAATACGAGATGGCCTATCGGATGCAGTCGAGCGTCCCGGAGCTGACGGCCCTCGACCGCGAACCGGCGCACACGTATCGGCTGTACGGCGAGGACGCGCGGAAGCCCGGGACCTTCGCCAACTCCGCATTGATGGCCCGTCGGCTGGTCGAGCGCGGCGTCCGCTTCGTGCAGGTCTACCACAACAATTGGGACCACCACGGCAACGTCGCCGGGCGCATGCCGAGCCAGTGCAGGGACGTCGATCAGGCCTGCGCCGGCCTGCTCCTGGACCTCGAGCAACGGGGCCTGCTCGACGACACCCTGGTCATCTGGGGCGGAGAGTTCGGCCGCACGGTCTATTCCCAGGGCGGCGTCACGAAGGACAACTACGGCCGCGACCACCACCCGCGCTGCTTCACGATGTGGATGGCCGGCGGCGGTGTCCGCGCCGGTCACATCCACGGCGAGACCGACGAGTTCAGCTACAACATCGTCAAGGACCCGGTCCACATCCGCGACTTCCACGCGACCATCCTGCACCAGCTCGGCTTCGACCACCGCCGCCTGACCCATCCCTATCAGGGACTCGACGCACGATTGACCGGGGTCGAGGAGGCGAACGTCGTCCATGCGCTGCTGGCCTGACGCGAGCCGCGGACTCCCCGCCGGAGTCCGTACCCGCCGTGGGCGTCGTCCGCGCGGGCATCGTCCGCGCGTTCATCACCCGACCGCCGCGCGAGGTCCTCGGCCCGGGTCGTGCCCGAGGGCTCGACCGACGCCGAGCCGGGTTGGATCCAGCCAGGCTCGACCCGAATGAAGCAGCCGAGTTCGAGGCGGGCTCAGCCAGGCATTGCGACGCTCCTCGCGGCACTCGTGGCCGTCGCCATCTGGCACTGGCTCGCGCGCGAGGAGGGCCCGGAAGGAGACGGGGCCGCGCCTCCCCTCGCGACCGGTGCCTCAATCCCAGGCGGCGTCCCGCTCGCGACGGCCGACGAGCTCGCGACGCCATCGCATCCCCGGCAGGCGCTCGAGCCACGCGCGGACTCCGACCCCGCCGATTCGAGTCCCGCTGCGCACGCGAGCCTCCGCGTGCACGTGCGCGGCGCGGACGGCGCCGCCATCGCCGCGGTGCGCGTGGGCGTCGCTCCGGCAAAGGGTTTCACCTTCGAAGGCGACGCGATCCGCGCACCCAGCGATGCCCGGGGCATCGCGGAGTTCCCTTCGCTCGCTCCCGGCACTTGGCTCGTCCATGCGCACGGCGCGCGCCTGCGCCGCGTGACCCTCTTGCCCGGCGAGCCCGCGAGCGTCGAAATCGAACTCGCTCCGGGGATCCGCGTGAGCGGCCGCGTCGTGGACGGCGAGGGCCTGGCGATCGCGGACGCGGAGCTCGTGCTCGTCGATCCGCGCGACGCTGCGCTGCAATCCATCGCGACGAGCGATCCCGCGGGGCGCTTCGCATTCGAGGTCCACGAGGACCTCGCGAGCTGCTTCGCGCGCAAGGCCGGCCATGCGAGTTCCGCCACGAACATGCGTCTGGGCTTCGGCGCCGAGCTCCTCGGTCTCGAGCTGGTCGTCGAGCGCGCCGACGCCGAGCTCCACGGCGTCGTGCTCGACGCCGCGAACCGCGGCATCGAAGGCGTCGAACTCGTCGCGCGGCTCCGCGCGCCGCGGGGCACGAGCACGGACGCCGTCCGTCGCGATCGACCCGCGCTGCGCTGGCCGCGCACGCGGAGCGCCGCCGATGGGCGGTTCAGCTTCCGCGGGCTGCTCGCCGGCGAGCTGGAGCTCTCCGCGGTGCACCCGGACTTCGCTCCGGCGACCCGGCTCGTGCCGATCGAACCGTACGCGGGCAATCGGCTCGAGCTGAGCCTCGACGCGGGCAGCAGCCTGCGCGGGGTCGTCCGCGACGACGCGGGTGCGCGGCTCGGCGCTGCCACGATCGAGGTCGGCATGCCGCCTCCGCATGGCGCACGGCGCGCGCGCGCCGATGCGCAGGGCGAGTTCGTCGTGCACGGGCTCGGCACCGGTTCGGTCACGCTCTGGGCGGAGCACCCCGACGCCGTGCGCGCGTCGCTGAGCGTCGAGATCGACGGCGAGCCCGCGGCGAAGCCGATCGAGGTCGTGCTGCCGTCGAAGACGCGCCTGCACGGCCTGGTCCTCGACGAGCGCGGCGCGCCGCTTGCCGATCTCGTCGTGCTGGCCAGCCCGAAGGACGGCATGGGTGCGAGCACCGTGAGCGGCCCGGACGGTCGCTTCGCGTTCGGCGTCGGCCACGGGCTCGTGCATGAGCTCAGCGTGTATGTCGCAGAGTCCGATGCGCTCGTCCCGCTCGTCACGCTCGCCGGCGCGCGCGCGGATGCCGGTGAGCATCGCCTCGTCGTCCCGGAGTCCCGCCGCCCGAGCGCCACCGTGCGCGCGCGGCTCACCCTGCCCGCGGGCTATGACGAGGACAGGCTCCGCGTCGCCCTCCATGACCCTGAGGAGAAGCTCGTCCAGATCCGCGGAGTCGCAGGTTCGGGAGAGCTCGAGCTCGGCCCTCTGGCCCCGGGGACGTATGTGCTGAGCACCCTCGGCGTGGGTTCGCGCTTCCACGGCGACGAACTCGCGCGCTTCACCCTCGCCCCTGACCAGACCCTCGATCTCGGCACGATCGCGATCCCGGCACCGGTCGTCCCCGAGCTCCGCGCCCGGACGAGCAAGGGGCGCGTGATCGATGCGTTGGACGGCCATCTCCTCGCGCTCGCGGATCGCCGTGACTGCGGACCGCTCGGCCTGCGGAACGGCGAGACCCATTGGCGCCCGCCGCTGCGCCCCGGGGAATACACGCTGCAGATCGACGACGGCGCGGGCTTCGCGGGTCGCGAGCTCCAGATCTCGCTGCGTGCCGGTCCACCCAATCGGCTCGACGTCGTGCTCGACGCGCGCAGCCGCGTGATCGTCACGCCGCGCGCCGCGGACGGCCTCACGCTGCCCGACGGATTGGAGTTCGAGCTGCTGCATCAAGACGGTGTGAGGTCCGTACGGAGCTGGGATGGCTCCCCGCTCCGCTTCTCGCTGCCCGATGGCCGGCACCGGCTCGCCGTGCGACACGATCGACTCGACGGCGCGATCGAGATCCGCGCCGATGCGCAGCAGGCCGAGCCCCTCGAACTCGTGCTGACCGTCACGGCGCGGCGTTGAGGCCCGCGCTCCGTACGCGCGCGGCATGGACAGGGGCACCGGCGCGCGCCATCCTGCGCCCGGTCCCATGCCCATCGAACTCGAAGTGAACGGCATCCGCCGCAGTCTCGACGTCGATCCGAGCACGCCGCTGCTCTGGGTCCTCCGCGACGAGCTGCGCCTCCTCGGCACCAAGTTCGGCTGCGGCATCGCGCAATGCGGTGCCTGCACCGTGCACGTCGACGGCAACGCGGTGCGCGCGTGCGTCACGCCGATCAGCGCCCTCGCGGGACGCAAGGTGACGACCATCGAGGGCCTGAGCGGGGCGAAGGCCGAGGCGCTGAAGCGCGCGTGGATCGAGCTCGACGTGCCGCAATGCGGCTGGTGCCAGACCGGTCAGCTCATGAGCGCGGCGGTGCTGCTCGCCGAGGTCGAGCGACCGAGCGACGACGACATCGACGCGGCGATGGCCGGCAATGCGTGCCGCTGCGCGACCTACGTGCGCATCCGCGCCGCGATCCATCGCGCCGCCGCCGCGAGCGCGGAGGAACGCCGATGAACGAGTCGCCCCAGCTCTCGCGTCGCGGCTTCCTGCGCGTGACGGCGGCCGCGGGTGGCGGGCTCCTGCTCGCGTTCCGCCTGCCGGCCGCAGCACGCGCGACCCTCGCGTCCGGCGCCGATTCCGCGCCTGCCGATTCCGCGCCCGCCGAGTTCACGCCCAACGCCTTCGTGCGCGTCGCGGGCGACGGCCGCGTGACGGTCATCGTCAACAAGGCGGAGATGGGTCAGGGCATCAGCACCTCGCTCACGATGGTGCTGGCGGAGGAGCTGGACGCGGATTGGCAGCGCGTCGGCTTCGAGTTCGCCCCGGCAGACCTCGTCTATGCGCACCCGGGCTACGGCATCCAGATGACCGGCGGCAGCACGAGCACGATGGGGATGACGGAGCCGATGCGACGGGCCGGCGCGACCGCGCGCGCGATGCTCGTGTCGGCCGCGGCGAAGCGACTCGCCGTGCCCGAGGCCGAGCTCGGCACGTCTGCCGGCGTGGTCACCCACCGCGCCAGCGGCCGCTCGCTCGGCTACGGCGAACTGGCCGCGAGCGCGGCCGAGCTGCCGGTTCCGGAGGACGTCCCGCTCAAGGCGCCGCGGGACTGGCAGCTCATCGGCAAGCCGACCCGACGGCTCGACACGCCGGCGAAGGTCGCGGGCACGGCGGTCTTCGGCCTCGACGTCTACGTGCCGGGCATGCTCACCGCGCTCGTGCTCCATCCGCCGGTCTTCGGCGGGAAGGCGAAGTCCTTCGAGGATCGCGCGGCGCGCGCGGTTCAAGGCGTGCGCGACGTGATCGACGTCGGCTCGGGGATCGCCGTGGTCGCCGAGGGCTTCTGGGCCGCGAAGCGCGGCCGCGACGCCCTGGTCGTGGACTGGGACCTCGGACCGCACGCCGCGCTCGACAGCGCGGCACTGCATGCCGAGTACGCGGCGAAGGCCCGCGAACCGGGCCGCGTCGCGCGGCGCGACGGGGACACGGCCAAGGCACTCGCCGCCGCGAGCCGCACGCTGGTCGCGGACTACGCGTTGCCCTACCTCGCGCACGCGCCGATGGAGCCGCTCAACTGCGTCGTCGATTGGCGGAACGACCACGCGGAGATCTGGGCCGGCACGCAGTTCCAGACCGTCGACCAGGGCGCGGCCGCGGCGGTGTTCGGCATCGCACCCGAGAAGGTGACGCTGCACACGACCTTCCTCGGCGGCGGCTTCGGTCGTCGCGCGAACCCCGCCTCGGACTACATCGTCGAGGCCTGTCGGATCGCGAAGCGCTGCGCGGCCCCGGTGAAGCTGGTCTGGACGCGCGAGGACGACCTGCGCTCGGGCTACTACCGCCCGATGGGTCACAGCCGGATCCAGGCCGGGCTCGACGAACGCGGCGCGATCCGCGCCTGGCAGCACTCCATCGTCTGTCAGTCGATCCTCGCGGGGACCCCCTTCGAGGCCTTCCTCGTGAAGGACGGCATCGATGGCACCTCGGTGGAGGGCGCCGAGGACCTGCCCTACGGGATCGAGAACGTGCAGGTGGAGCTGCACACGACGCAGCTCCCCGTGCCGACGCTCTGGTGGCGCTCGGTCGGTCACTCGCACACCGCGTTCGTCGTCGAGTCCTTCCTCGACGAGATCGCGGCGGCGACCGACCAGGATCCGCTCGCGCTGCGCCGCACGCTGCTGGCGGGCAAGGACCGGCACCTCGGCGTGCTCGAACTCGCCGCGGCCAAGGCCGGCTGGGGTCGCGCCCTGCCCGCGGGGCACGCCCACGGCCTCGCGGTGCACTTCTCGTTCAACAGCTCCGTGGCGATGGTCGTCGAGGCCTCGCTCATCGACGGGCGACCGCGCGTGCACGAGGTGACCTGCGCGGTGGACTGCGGCCGCACGATCAACCCCGACACGGTCCAGGCCCAGCTCGAGGGCGCGGTGGGCTTCGCGCTCACCACCGCGCTCCATTCCGCGATCACGCTCCGCGAGGGGCGCGTCGAGCAGTCGAACTTCCACGACTACCGCCTGCTCCGCATCCACGAGATGCCGAAGGTCGCGGTGCACGTCGTGCCGAGCGAGCTGCCGCCGACGGGGGTCGGCGAACCCGGAGTGCCGCCGATCGCGCCCGCGCTGTGCAACGCGCTGTTCAAGCTGACCGGCAAGCGGATCCGGAGCCTGCCGATCCGCGCGGAGGACCTGCGCCGATGACCGCATTCACGCGACCCGTCACCGTCCTCGTCCTGCTCGCCGGGCTCGCGGCCCTGGCCCAATGCGGCAGCAGCGCGAGCGCAGACCCCGCGCACGCGGCGGGACTGCTCGCCTTCGACCGCGTGCACGCGGTGCTCATGCATCCGCGCTGCGTGAACTGCCACCCCGCGGGCCGGGCCCCGCTCCAGGGCGACGACTCACGGCCCCACGAGCAGAACGTGCAGGGCGGCGTCGACGGTCAGGGGCGCTTCGCGATGCGCTGCAGCAACTGCCACGGCACGAGCAACGCACCGGGCGAGCACGCGCCGCCGGGCGCCCCGAACTGGCACCTGCCCGCTGCGGAGATGCCGCTCGTGTTCGAGGGCCGCAGCAAGGCGGAGCTCGCGCGTCAGCTCGCCGATCCGCGGCAGAACGGCGGGCGCACGCCGCAGCAGCTCCTCGCCCACCTGCGGATGGATCCGCTCGTGCTCTGGGGCTGGCAGCCCGGCGAGGGGCGCACGCGCGTCCCCATCGCGCACGCGGACTTCGTCGCCGCCGCCGCGGCCTGGATCGAAGCCGGCTGTCCGATCCCCGACTGAACGGACCGCGGCGCTCAGGCCCGTCGGCGCTGGATCGCCGCGGCGACGTTGCCGGCGAGCGAGCCGAGCACGACGGTGAAGCCGACCCAGACCCCGAGCTGCGAGATCAGCACGCTCGCGACGGTCTCGCCGAACTCGCGCTCGATGCCGGCCGGGCCGAACTTCGTGTAGTGCGTGTCCCAGCCCAGCGCTTTGCAGAGCAGAGCGATCGCGACGACCATCAGCCGGGCGAGGAGCCCGTAGAGCAGGAGCGCGATCGCGAGCCGTCGCCAGACGCGCGTCTGCAGGAAGGCGAGCACGAGCGCGACGAGCGCGATCACGACGACGTTCTGCCGCAGCGTGGCATAGGCCGCCTCGCTGCGGTCGAGGGGATCGAGCCCGCCGAGCCGTGAGACGACCATGCCGACGAAGAGCAGCACCGCGACGAGCGACCAGGCCCACGCGAAGCGCCGTTGCGGCGCTTCACCGCCGCACGCGAGCCGCCAGCCGAGCCAGGCGCCGACGACGGGGATGAGCCAGGTGATGCCGAGCGGCGCGAAGGCACCTCCCGACTGCACGTTGACCCAGCCGAGCCGCTCGGCGCCGACGCGCGCGAGGCTCACCGCACACGTGATCGCGGCCGGAACGCGGACGAGCCGCCAGAGTGGACTCGGAGCGAGCTTCATGCGCGGCGCAGCGGAGCGGGAGCCGCGCGCGCGTGCAAGCCGGCGCAGCGACGATCAGCGCTTCGCGGGTTCCGCCAGGAGACGCCGCAGCACCGGCTCGAGCTGGTCCGCGGCCACGCGGTGCATCTCCGGACTCGGGTAGTACTCGTTCCAGAGCCAGCCGTCGGCACCGAGCAGCGTGCCCTCGACGGCCTCGCTCGCGCGCCAGAGCCGCTGCGGGATGCCCACCTTCGTGATGCACTCGACGTAGCCGGCGAGCTGCGGACGCACGCGGTCGACGACCTCGCGGTCGAGGAGCTGCGGGAAGAGGTTGTTGATCCCGAACATGTCCCCGTACTCGGTGACGTAGTCGGGCTTGCGCCGCGAGAACCACAGCGCGACCGCGGGCACGCCGATCACGCGCGCGAACTCGTTCATCGCGGCGATGTAGTCCTCGCGCATCTCGCGGACGATCTTCGCGATGTACGCCTGGTCGCCCGTCTTGAAGACCTCGGCGAAGACCGCCTCGGTCAGTCGCTCCTCGCCGGTCGCGCGCACGCGACCGCTGTTGCGCCCCGACTTCGAGTTGTCGATCAGCGAGTTGCTCGTGCTGCGACCCGAGTAGAACTGCACGACGACGAGCCGCGCGCGGGCGAGGATGCGTCGGATCGGGGGCAGGAGACCGAAGCGCGGGCCGGCACCGCCGATCGAGAGGTTCAGCACCGGCATCGCGAGGCGCTTGCCGAGCAGGTCGGCGAAGGTCTCCGGCACGAAGCGGCCGAAGGTCTGGGCCCCACCGATGAAGGCGATGAACGGCGCCTCGAAGTCGGGGACCGGACCGCGGAACAGCAACTCGCCGGCACCCGGCACGGTCGAGAGCCGGTAGTCGAAGTGCGGAGAGTCGAGGCGCTGGTAGAGCTTGCTCATCGGGCGTTGGCTCGAGGGGCGGACGCGCGGATCAGGCCGGGAACAACTGCGACCAACGCGTGCCGGCGAACGCGGCGCGGAGTTCGTCGAGATTGGCGATGCCGCGCGCGAGATCGTGCGTGCCGGTCTTCTTGGATTTCGGGACGAGCTCGCCGAGCCGCTCGGCGAAGAGAGTGCTCAGCTTGCGCCCCGTGCCCGGCAGGTCGTTGGTGAAGTCGTCGTAGTCGAGCTGGAGACCGCGATGCTCGCGGAACACCGCGGTGTAGCGCTCCTCCATCAGCTCCTGCAGGAGGAAGTCGGTGAGCGTCGGCACGACCTCGAGCACGAGCGGCGCCTCGTCCTCGGGTGCGCGCCGCGCGCCCTTCGGCGTGTACCACGAGTCGCTGATCACGGCGCGGCGATGCGAGAGCCAGCGGCGGATGCGGTCCTTGCGGAAGAGGTGGATGACGGTGAGGTCGCGCTGGGCGACGAGGTGGTCGACGATGCGGTCGTCGACCATGCCGTGGAAGTAGAGGAGCTTGAAGCCGACCCAGTTCGCCCGGTTGCGCACGCCGTCGGCGAGGAGGCGCGCGTGGAAGGCCGCCGGGTCCGCGCTGCGCAGCGCCAGCAGGGCCGCGAGGTCGTTGCCCTGCCCGTGCAGCCAGGGCACGGTGCGCTCCTGGATGAAGCGCGGGTTGAAGAGCTCGCCCGCGCACGCGATCGACGACTGCGAGCCGAGCACGGTGACGAGGAGGTTCGAGCCGGTGCGCTCCGCGCCGAGCACGAGGAAGGGCTTCGGTCCGCCGGCGCGCGCGGCCGTGGGTTGGCGGCGCGTGACGAAGGCCGCGTCCGGACCGCGGGCCGTCGCGTCCGCGGGCAGGGGCTCGGCCAGGATCGCACGCAGCGCCTCGAGCGGCGCCGGCTCGCCGGGCGGCGGCGCGTGCTGCACGAGGGTCCGCGTGCGCAGACCCTCGCCGAAGCGGCGCACGAACTCGTCGCGCAGTCCCGCCGTGCCGGCGATCACCAGCCGGGCCTGCTCGAGGTGCAGCGGCAGGAGGCCGGCGAGCGGCGAATCGCTCGTCGCGGAATGCAGGGTGATGCCGCGCGGGATGCCGAGGAGCTGCGCGACGACGAGCGCGTACAGCGACTGCTCGTAGAGGTACCACGAGTGGACGTAGTCGGCGCCCCACGCCTGCACCCAGCGCGCGCAGCTCATCGCGGCCTGGATGTCGGGCCGCGCGAGCAGTTCGGTCTCGCTCTGCTGCGCGAGCGCGCAGAGTCGCGCGACGAGTGCGGTGAAGCGGGCCGGCGCCGTCCTGCGGAAGTGCTCCACGTCGTTGGCGTGGATGGCGTTCGCGTTCGGCACGTAGAAGCCGCTGCCGACGCGACCGCGCACGGCCTCGGGCAGCCTGGTCGGATCCGTCACTCCCGAGTGGAAGACCCTGACCTCGGCGCCCAGCACCTGGGCCAGCGCATCGAGCTCCGCATAGACCCCGGCCTGATCGCCGCTCGGAAAACCCCAGGTCACGAAGGCCGCGACGCGCGGGCCCTTGCCGCGCTCGAGGAATCGGTTCGCGGTCATGCCGCGGCACTCCGTCGGCCAGGCTTCGTCGGTCGCACCATCGGCGTGGAGTCTAGCTCGGACGGCGACAGGTCTCGCCTTCACTGTCTCTCGCGACCCGAGCCCGTCTGCACGGCCTTCGGCGAGGACCGCGCGATGCCAGCAGACCGAGCGCCGCACGCGCAGGGAACGTCGTGAACGGCGAGCGGGTGGCGGCGAAGATCCGCGGCGGGCACCCATGAGCGCATCCAACCCCCGTCCGATCTTCCGCTCCGATCGTGTGCTCGTCGCGCTGCGCGAGCCGGGGTCCGCGCTCGCGGCACCGAGCCTCGCCGCCCTGCGCGACCGCGGCGTCCTCGCGGGCATCGATCGGGTGTGGATCGACTATCCGGAGCGCGCCGCCCGCGGCGACGAGAGCGCCGGCTTCCGCCCGGCGAACGCGGTCGACCCGCGCGTCCGCGAGCGGCTCGCGGCGATCCTGCGCGGCGTCGCCGTCCTGAGGCTGCAGGGCGCCGATGCCGCCGAGGTCGTGGCGGACTGCGGCCGCGATCCGGCGATCGCACACGCCGCACGCGTCCCCGCGCGCAGGCTCAGCGGTGTCGCCCGCCGCGGCCCTCGTCGACCGCAGTGGAACCAACAGGTCGTGCGCATCGCCGAGGCGCGTCGCCTGCCCGGCTTCGACGACGCGCGGGAGATCCACATCGCCCTGCTCGACAGCGGGATCGACACGGCCCATCCCGATCTGCGGCGCACGGCGAAGCGCAGCGTGCACGTCTACGCCGGTGCCGAGTTCGCCGCGTCGGCCCACGACCTCGCCGGCCACGGCACCCACCTCGCGGGGCTGATCGCCGGCGATGCGCGCAATCGCCTCGGCCTGCGCGGGCTCTGCAGCGCACGCGTGAGCGCGTTCAAGGTCACCGGCGACGAGCCCGTCTTCGTCAGTCCCGAGGACGGCTTCGAGATCCTCGTCGAGGAGAGCGCCTGGCTCGCGGCGCTGGCGCAGTGTGCCGAGGAGCGGGTCGATGTGGTCATGCTCGGCGCGGTCGGCACGCACGTCGCGACCGCCACCGAGATCGCGCTCCTCGAACTCCTCGCCGGCCTCGAGATCCCGGTGATCGCGCCGATGGGCAACGACCGCGAAGCGGGCAGCCCGGTCAGCGCGCCCGCAGCGCTGCCCGGCGTGATCGCGGTCGCGGCGACCGGCATCGACGACTCGATCGCGGGCTTCTCGAGTGCGGGGCCGCACGTCGCGCTCGCGGCGCCGGGACTCGGCATCTGGTCGTGCCTGCCGCTGCGGCCGGGCGCCGCCGCGCACCGCTACGACCCCGAGCTCGGCCCCTCGCGCGTGGGACGCGCGATCGCGCGAGCCTGTCGCTACGGCGTGCTCGACGGGACCTCGCTCGCCGCCGCGCACGTGTGCGCCGCGGTCGCTCTGCTCCTCGCCACCCACGGCAAGGACTCGCCCGCGCGGGTGCGCGAGCGGCTCATGGCGAGTGCGTGGCGCCCGCGTGCGATGCGCGGCGAGCTCTTCGACCACGACTACGGCGCCGGGATCCTCGACGTGCTCGCGTTGCTCTCGAGCTGAACCCCGCTCGGGTCCGGGACCACGAGCTCGTGGCGCCAGCCGAGCGCCGGAGCTTCGTGACGCAAAGCGTCGAGCACGCGCTTCGCCGTGGACTCCTGCTCGTCGTCGGGCGTGAAGATCGCGGCCACGAACGGGTGCCGCGGCCGCATCGCGAGGCTGATCTCCCGCAGGTCCTCGCGCGCCGCCTTCGCGCCGACGCGCAGGCGCTCCGCCGAGTCGGGCGCCGTCGCCGCGACGGTCGCCGACGCCAGCTCCACCATCGCGACGAGCCGCAGCACGGGCGACGGGTGGTCGAGCTCCGCACCCTCGGCGACGTGGGCCGCGCCCTCGGCTTCGAGCACGAGCGCGACGAGCACCGCGAGCGCGAGCAGACGTTCGGGTTCGACACCCGCGGCGTCGAACTCCGCCGCGGAGCAGGTCAGCGAGTGCCCGCGCGCGAGGAGCTGCGCGAGCGCCGTCATCGCGAACGCATCGGCATGGAGCTCGAGACCGCGTTGGCGCGCGGCCCGCGCCGCCGGGCGCACCCGGGGCGTGGTGACGAGAGAGCCCGGCGCGCCCTCGTCGGCGAGCCGCTCGAAGTGGGCCCCGAAGAGGTGCTGGCACTGGTGCAGCACGACGAACTCGGTGGCGCGCGCGGCGGCGAGCGCGGCGGCGCGTGCCCGCGTGGCGTCGCGCGGGCGCGGCGCGGTGTCGTCGGGCGGGTCGAGGAGGCGTGCGGTCCAGGTGCCGCCCTGGCTCGCACGCGGGGTCTCGAAGGCGATCTCGCCCACGAGCGGCAGGAGCGAGGGCTCCGCGAAGATCGCCTCGCAGGCCAGGCGGTGCAGGGCGGGCAGACCCGCGGCCAGCCCCACGGCGCCGAACGCGTGCACTGGATGGCGGACGGCGGCGGCGATCACGTCGTCGCGCGCGGTCGCGAGCCAGCCGAAGCCGCAGGCCGCGGGCGCCGCATTGAGGTGCAGCAGCGCGTCGAAGGCCGCGGTGCGCGCACGCTCGTGCGGCGCGAGGGACCTGCGCTGCAGGCGACGACCGAGCCGCGCGCGGAACGACGCATCCAGTGCCTGGTCGATCCACGCCGGGCGTTCGTCGACGGGCGATGCGATGCCCTCGGCCATGCTCCGATGTCGGGTCGATACCCGAGCGCACTGGAGTCCGGCGGGCGCGATGGCCGATGCGGGGGCGCGATCTCGTGGCCGCCTTGGCCGCGGTTCGCGGATCCGACGTAGCGTCGTCGTCGTGACGACGCCGCTGCGTCATCTGCTCTGCACCGCGTGCAACGGCACGCCCAGCCGTATCCCTGACGGAGGATTCACCGATGGCGCGGATTGACCGCCCGCAACGCGCGACCGAGACTGCCCCCCACCTCGCGCGCGGCCGTTGTCGCGCCCGGGTCTCCGACATGCGCCTGCTCGCGCTGCTTGCGGTCTTCGTCGCCCTCCTCGGTGGTCTCCGTGCCCAGGCGACGTACCCGCCCATCCCCGGCTACGACGTCGGGTTGCCGCCGCACGGCGCCTACTACACGACCTGGTACCGCGGCATGCCGGCGATGATCCTCGCGATCCCCGGCCACAGCACGATCGCCACGAAGCACGACGTGGAGTTCCTGCCGCCGGGCACGCAGCGCGTGAGCCTCCACGTCCGCGAGTTCTGGGTCTTCGACGCGCGGCCCTGCATCGTCGGCACGCCGGTCTTCCTGCAGGAGACCTATCCCACGGGCATCGTGCCGCTCGGCGCGATGAGCGTCGCGGGCGCGAATGCCTTCGCGCATCCCTTCGAGCTCGTCCTCGCCAGCGGCGACCCCGGCTATTCGAACTGGCGGCTGAACTACTGCTCGCCCGCCGGCTGCGTGTCGCGCTGCGGCATCTGGGATCGCGAGCCGCAGCTCGAGGCCTACCTCATCACGATCGCGATGAAGTGAGCGGCGCGGGACGCGGCGCGAGCGCTCGGTCGCCGATCAGTGCGTGAACTGAACGACGAAGCCGCCCTCGGAGATGCTCTGCCCGGTGCTCGCCGTCGGGCTCGTCGCGGTCGTGTTGCGCACGCTCTTGATCTTCGCCGCCGTGCCGGTGGCCGGCGCGGCCATGAAGGTCAAGCGCATGCCGCGCGTGCCCACGACGCCCAGACCGCCGATGCCGGTATCCAGCGAATAGGCCTGTTCCCAGAACTGCGCGCCGACGGCCGAGGCGTTGTACGGGAAGTAGATCAGCGGCATCGTCCAGGTCCCGTTCGCGTCGGAGACCGGCAGGATGAGGTTGATCTCGCCGCTCGAGCGGAGCGTGTTGCAGAGGCCCGGGATCGAGAGCGCCGGATCCGTGAGACCGACGAGCAGGACGTTCGCGGCGAACGGCTGCGTCGGGAAGCCCTGGATGCTCCAACGCACCTCGGGATTGATGTTCGTGCCGAGCGTGCCGAGCAGGTTGTAGTCCTGCGTGGCGCCGGTCGCGCGGCAGGGCGTGCCGGCGAGCGCGGTGCTCGAGTTCGTGAACGACGGGCTGCCGAGGTCGACGCGCACGGTGTCGGACGTCGCCCCGTTGTTCGAGTGGTTCGTCATCTCCCACGCGAGGTCGGTCGTGCCCTGGTACACGAAGGGCGCATCGAAGGTCAGCGTGAAGTCGAAGGGCGCGGGCGCCATCGGCGGCGCGAAGCGCCAGTCCGGCGACGACACGAGCTTGCGCGTGAACACCGCGGTCGGTGCGGCCGTGAAGTTGCTGCCGAAGACGATCCCGACGTTCGCGAAGTTCGCCTCGCCCATCGCGATCTCCATGTCGATCTGACGCGGGTTGCCGGTCGTCTGCGTCGCGACACCGTCACGCCGGAACGACATCGCCGTGATGATGCGGAAGCTGCCCTGCAGGTCGCCGTGCACCTGCTGCGTCTTGTTGGGCGCCGACGTGAAGATGTAGGAGAGCGTGCTGTTGCCCTCCGCGGTCGCGAAGGCGACCGGGGACACGCTGTAGTTCTGGGCGGAGAGCGCGCCGGCGATGCCGAGCGTGCAGAGCGTGAGGCTGCGGTGGTTCATGACGGATCTCGCGAGGGGTCGTCGTGGGTGGGCTTTGGCAGGTCGAGGTGGAACGAGGGACTGTGCCGGGACGCGTCGGGCTGCGACGCGAAATCGCGCACGAGGGGCGGCCTCGCCGTCAGGACCCGATCCGCAGATCGAGCGCATTGCTCGTCACGAGCCCGGCGGCGTTCAGGCCGGAGCCGAGGGTCACGGTCGGCAGGAAGACCCGGGCCCCATGCACGGCCCCCCGGCTGGGATGGCCGGCGGATCGCGGAGCAGGAGAACCTTGCGGTCGCTCCCGGCGGCAGACGCCCCGCCCTTCGCTCATCCCGACGAGGATCGGCGCGCTGCCTCTCGCGCGCGCCCGGCCCACGGATCGCCGAGGGCAGGATCTGCCTGGGCGCGAGCCCCGCGCCACCGAGCTTTGGGAGTGCGGAGACCGACACGTCGCACGCGCACGGCATGCTCGCGGGCGCAGGGCCACCGCTGCGGTCCTGCTCCGCGCGTCGAGCGTGGCCGGCCAGGTCGAACGCGTCGCCGGGGTCGAGGGGATCGAAGTCGCGCGTCGCGAACTCGATCGTGATCGCTGCGTGGTGCCCGGCATGGGCCAATCCGTTGTCGTCGGCGTGTTGCAGCGGACGGTGAAGCGACCGCGGGCGAAGGCGGAGGTTCCCGCGCTCTCGGCCTCGTTCGACGCGTGGCCCGGACTCACGACGAGGGCCTGCGTCGGCGCGCTGAGCTGCTGCCGGCAGGAGATGGCCGCGCGGAGCGGCGAGAGCGAGCGGGCGCAGACGGGAGAACGGGACGGCGCGGCACAGTAGTCTGCCCGTCGATGGACCACGAAGCGCCAGCAGCCGGACCCGGGGTCGAGCCGCTCGCGTCTCGCGACGACACGGCCCGTCTCCGGCCCGCTGCGCCGGGATCGCGATGAGCGCGGTTCAGAGCAGAGCGACGCACACGCGGCCGCGTCGCCAACGGCGGCTGCTCTTCCTGGCCTGGATCGCCTTCGCATCCACGCTGCTGCTCGAGCTGGTCCTCCAGATCGGCTCCCTCGTCGTGTGGTGGCAGCACCGCAGCCCCGGCGTCCGAGTCGCGCCGGGGACCGAGACCATCCTCTGCGTCGGCGACTCGTGGACGCACGGCATGGGGAGCTCGGATCCGGCGCTCCACGCCTATCCCGCGGTGCTGCAGGCGCTGCTGCGCGCACGGACCGCGCGCCCCCTGGTCGTCGTCAACGGCGGTCAATCCGGTCAGAACTCGCGCGACGTCCTCGTGCGGCTGCCCTCACAGCTCGCGGAGTCCAGACCGCGCATCGTCTGCGTGCTCGTCGGCCAGAACGACTTCTGGTCCTTTCCGGACGAGCTCGCGCCCGGCGCCGAGACCGCGGCCGACGACCACGCCGCGTACCGCTTCCGTTGGCGGGTGCCGCGACTCCTCGCCTGGCTCCTCGGCAAGCTGCGGGGAAGCGCGATCGCCGACCCGACGCCGACGAACGCGCGCGGCCCGGGCTTCGAGCCGCGCGCCATTCCGAGTCCCCGCCCCTATGCCGACGAGCCGCGGCGATGGGCCGAGACCGGCATGTCGCGCGCGAGCAAGCAGCGGGGCTGGTCGCTCGAGGCCGCCCGCGACATCTCGGGGGCGCTCGCGGCCTTCGAGCGCGCGCACGAGGCCGCGCCCGACGACCCCGAGACGCGGCACATGCTCGTGAGCCTCTACCGCAAAGCGGGTCGCCCGGACGACGCGGCACCCCACCTCGACTGGCTCGCAGCGCATTGGTCGCGTGATGCGGATTCCTGGACGGGTCGCAGCCTGGTGATCGCGCTGGAAGCCCTGGGGCGCAATGCGGACGCGATCGCCGTCGCCGAGCGGTTCCTGCCCCGCTTCCCGCAGGATGCCATGGTCTGGCGCTACCTCGCACAATGCCAGTTCTTCGTCGGCCGGCACGACGACGCCCTGCGCTCGATCGACGAGTCGATCCGCCTCGCTCCCGAGCGCTGGAACCACTACTGGCGGCACAAGATCCACTTCCTCGGCAAGCGCGACCCGGACGAGGCCATCCGCGATGTCTATCGCGCGTTCGTGGCGATGAACGACGCGCGGAGCGCGCTCGACGACCTCAGCGCCCTGGTCGCCTCGTCCGATGCGTCGCGGCTCCGACCGGTGCTCGCGGACTTCGCGTGCGATGCCGACGTGCGATCGCGGCTCGAGCAGCTCGTCACCGAGATCATCGAGACCAGGACCGCCGGGTCGGCCGAGCGCGTCCTGCGCGCCCATCTCGCGCGCATGGCGCAGACCATCCGCACGGCGGGCGCGGTGCCGGTGTTCCTCAGCTACCCCCTGCCGCAGCGCAGCGACCGTGTGCTCGAGGAGGCGGCCGAAGCGCTCGACGTCCGCCTGGTGCGCGTCGGTGTCCAGGTCGTCGCGCGTCATGGCGGACGCCCGCTCGAGGAGCTGCGCGCCGCGGATGGACATTGCAACGATGCCGGCTACCGGCTGGCCGCGGAGATCGTCGCCGAGGGCCTGCTCGACCTGCTGCGTCAGTGATACGTGAACTGCACCACCAGGCCGAAGCCCACGGTCGTGTCCGTGCTGCGGAAGCCGACGGGGCTCGTGACCGAGTTCGAGTTGTCGGTCATCCGCGAGACGCGCACGACCCGCGTGAGGTCGGAGCCCGGAACGGTGAACCACGCGCCATCCGAATTGCAGATCGGGATGGGATCGCTGCGTTGCGGATCCAGCGCGTGCACCTGCGTGAAGATCGCGATCGGCCCGAAGACGTTCGGCACGTGGAAGCCGAAGCCGTCGATCGGCGAGATGCTCCCGTTCGCGTCGCTCGTGCCCAACGGCGTCGTCAGGAGCAGGTCGGTGTGGAGCGGCGAACAGAGGCCCGGCACCGACCAGCCGGGGTTGGCAACCCCGATAGCCAGCAGACACGGCGCCTGCGCAGGGGCGCGCAGGGCTCCGACGGCGAAGCCGAGCACGCCCTGCACGTCGTGGATCTGCGGCAGGGCGAGCATCGTCTGCGACTGGCCCGTGGCCACGCAGCCGGTCCCCGCGGCGTTCGCGATCGCGAGCGTCGTCGAGCCCCGATCCGCATCGAGCGAGCTGAAGCCGCTGCCGGAGAGGCGCGTGTGCTGGTGGATCGCGATGTCCCAGATCAGGGAATGCGTGCCGAGGTGCACGTGCGGCGCATCGAGCGGCAGGTCCATCGCCAGGAAGGGATTCGGGCCCCAGACGGCGCGGCCCTGCGGCCCGAACACGAAGGCCTTGCGGGCGATCACGAGCGAGGGCGTGCCGAGGTGGTTCGCGGCATACACGGTCGAGATCGCGGCGTGGTCGGGCGCGTCGCCCATCCACATCTCCAGCTCGATGCGACGCCGCTCGTCGAAGAGGTTCGTGCCCTGATCCATGCGGAACGCGAGCCGCTCGATCGCCCTGACCGAGGCGCCGAGATCGCTGTGGATCTGCTGATAACGGCGCAGGGTCATGTCACCGAAGGGCAGGCTGTTGCGCGAGCTGCCGTCGACGCTCGCGGCGTTGACCGGCGAGACGAGCTGCGATTGCGCGACGCCGTGCCCGGCGCAGACCCACGACAGGAACAGGACCGCAGACGGGAACGGCGAGCGCATGGGCGACGACTCCTCGTGAGGACGCCGCGTGGAACGCCCGGGCAGCGGTGGTCCTTTCGCGGGCCGCCGCGTCGGCCCTCAGCGATCGATCGTCGTGCGGCCGGGGTTCGAGAAGTACGGCTGCCCGCTCGCCGGGACGAGGATCGACTGCGTCCAGAAGTTCAGACCCGCGAGGGCGGCATTCGCCGGCACCGGCAGGCCGAAGCGACGGTTGCCCTGCGCGTCGAGCACACCGCTGTCGATCTCGATGAGGACCGCGGGGTTGAGGAGCAGCGCCGTGCCGAAGAGCGGGACGAAGCCGCTGCCGAACGCGAGGAAGGTCGCCGTCGGGGTGCCGGCGGGGCCATTGATGTCGAAGCGCTCGGTCGCTCCCGTGCGCGCATTCGTCGGAAAGCCGAGCGACTCCCCCACGACCTGCACGGCCGTGACGTTGAACCCGGCCGGGCGCGTGCTCGTGTCCCAGGTCCCGGTGAGGATGAGCTGCTGGCTCGAGAGCTGGTACGGGGCCAGATCGATGACCGAGCTGCGGACGGGCGTCTCGCTGAACTTGATCGTGTAGGGGACGTTCGGGCAGTAGTAGCAACCGGTCGAGCGACCCTCGTCGAGCTCACCGCGCAGCGTCAGGGTCTGCTGGGCGGAGAGCGGCGCGAGCGCGCCGAGGAGGGCGAGGGTGAAGGCGATGCAGGTGGAGCGCAGGGACATCTTGGGACTCGGATCGGACGGGGTCGGGGCGCGGTCGATGAGCCGCGGTCCCGCTGCCCGCGGGACGGAGGCCACAGCGCAGATCCCGTGCCGCGCCCTCCCGCACCGCGGAGCGCGCAGTCCGCGACCGCGACCCGCACAACGCTCCGCCGCGCGCTGGCCGGAACGCGGTCAGGACCGCGCGCCGCGCCTCACTCGCAGACGCGATTGCGACCCGCGGCCTTCGCGCGGTAGAGCGCCTCGTCGGCGTGGCGCGTGAGCTGCTCCGCGAGCTGCCCGTCGCGCGGCGCACAGGCGAAGCCGATCGAGATCGTCGGGTTCACGACCGTGGCCCCGAGCGCGATCGGCTCGTCGGCGACGGCGGCGCGCAGGCGCTCTCCCAGCGTCAACGCCCCGTCGCGGTCGAGGGCGGGGACGAAGGCCGAGAACTCGTCGCCGCCGAAGCGGCTGACCACCCCCCGCTCGCCGTGGATCAGACTGCCGAGCCGGCGCCCCACCGTCGCGATGGAGTGCGCACCGAGCTGGTGCCCGTGCTGGTCGTTGATCCGCTTCAGGCCGTCGAGGTCCATCATGAAGACCACGAGCGGCGCGCCCGTCCCCCGTCGCTCCTGCAGCGCCTCGTCGAAGCGCTGCCGGAACACGCGCTGCACCGGCAGCCCGGTGAGGTCGTCGATGTTCATCAGGTGATCGACCTGACGGTGGAAGTAGTCCTCGAGCGCGTCGTGGAAGCAGAACTTGAGGACGGTGTCCCCGATCTCGATGCGGTCGCCGTCGCGCAGGGGGCTGCTGGTCACCCGCTGACCGCCGACCAGGGTGCCGTTGGTCGAGGCGAGATCGACGATCGCCCAGCCGTCGGATCGCGGCGTGCGCTCGATGCGGCAATGCGCGCTCGAGACGAGCGCATCCATCACGACCAGATCCGCGCGGTCCCCGCGGCGACCGATCACGAGCGAGCGCTCGTTCAGCAGGTAACGCCGACCGACCTGGGCACCGCGGAGCACCACGAGTACGGCGAGACGATCCTGCGCGTGCGGGGTCCGCACGCGGTCGATCGGCACCCGCATGGTGCTCTCGAATTCGGATTCGCCGGCGGTCTCCATGGCGTGAGTCGGGTCGTGAGCGCGGAGGAGCTTACCGCGTCCACGCCGGCTTCCGCCCGGCACGCGAGCTGCCGGCAGCTCGGGTCGGCTACGGCGGAGGGCAGGGATCGTCCGATAGCGTCGGCGATGCGCTCACTCACCCTCCCGCGGAGTCCACGTCCCTCGTGGATGCTTCTCGCCCTCCTCGCCGCGGCCGGCTGCAGCAGCATGGCCGAGACCGGGATGCACGCCTTCGAACGGCAGGACTACGCCCAGGCGATGGACTGCTGGCTCCCGCTCGCCGAACGCGGCGAGGCCTCGGCCCAGTTCCTCGTCGGGCTCCTGCACGACGAGGGCCGCGGCGTCGCCGAAGACGACGCCCAGGCCGCCCATTGGTATCGCCTCGCCGCGGAGCAGGGGCATGCCGCGGCCCAGAACAACCTCGGTCTCCTCTGCTACCAGGGTCACGGCGTCAGCCGTTCCCATGAGGAGGCCGCCCGCTGGTTCGATCGCGCCGCCGCGCAGGGCCACGCGCCCGCGCGCACCAACCTCGGCGTGATGGCACTCCATGGCCACGCCATGCCGAAGGACCCGAGCCGCGCCCGCGATCACCTCGCGGCCGCTGCCGAGCACGGCGATCGCCAGGCACAGCGGACGCTCGCCGCCCTCTGCGAGGCCGGGATCGGCGGTCCGGTCGACGCCCGCGCCGCGGCGCATTGGCTGCGACTCGCCGCGGAGGGCGGGGATGCCGACGCCCAGCTCCAGCTCGGCCAGGCCTATCTCCGCGGGCATGGCGTGGAGCAGAACGCGGTCGCCGCACGCACCTGGCTCCAGCGCTCGGCGGAGCAGGGTGTCGCGCAGGCGCAGGCCACGCTCGGCTGGCTCTATCGCCAGGGCCTCGGCGTGAACCGCGATCCGCGCATGGCCGCGACCTGGTACGGCCGCGCCGCCGAGCAGGGCCTGCCCGTCGCGCAGACCGAGCTCGGTCGCATGCTCATGAACGGCGAGGGCCTCGCGAAGGACGAGACCCGCGCCGTCGAGTGGTTCACGACGGCGGCGGGCGCCGGCTTCAACCTCGCGCAATTCGAACTCGGCCTCGCCCATCTGCGCGGCCAGGGGGTCGCGGCGAGCGCCGACCAGGCCCTGCGCTGGCTGCGGCTCGCCGCGGAGGGCGGCCTCGCGGTCGCGCAGACGAGTCTCGGCCGGCTCCACGAGACGGGCCGCGGCGTCGAGCCGGACCCCGTCACGGCCTTCATGTGGTACCGCCTCGCCTCGGCGAACGGCGATGTCGAGGCGCAGACGAGACTCGATTGCGTCGCCCGAGAGCTGAGCGAGACGCAGCGCGGTCAGGCGGAGCAGCTCACCGCGGCCTGGCGTGCCCTGCACGCCGGCGACGAACCCGCGCTCGCCGCGCCCGGTCGCTGAATCCAGAGCGGCGCCTTCCGCCGCGAGCTCGTTCCCGCTCGCATTCCGTCATGGAGCGAGCCGGACACGCTGGGATTGCGGGCGAGGACTTCCTCTGCCGCATGATCCGCGCGAGCAGCGCGTGACCGAGGGCCGCGGCGCGCCGCGCCCGGCTTGTCGAGCGCGCGCCCGCGGCCGACCCAGCGCGCCGACGCGCCCGACCCACCCGACGACGACCGAGCCCATGCCCGAGACGAATCCAGCGCCGCCATCCACCGCAGCGGCCGAGCCGCGCCCCGACGTGCGGCAGCTCGTCTATCTCTGGCTGGCGGCGCTCTTCGTCACCGCGCTCCTGCTCGCCAATGTGCTCGGGGTGAAGCTCTTCGCGTTCACGCCGGAGATCCCCGGCTTCGGCGCGATCCGGATCGAGCACACGACCGGGATGCTGGTCTTCCCGCTGACCTTCCTGCTCACCGATCTCGTCAACGAGTATTACGGGCAACGCGGCGCGCGGCGCATCGCGCTGATCGCGTTCACGATGGCGGGCCTCGCCTTCGCGTTGATCGCGGCCGCGCGCGCCCTGCCGATCCTCGAGGGCATCCCCGGCACCGCGACGGCGAGCGCCTTCGAGACGATCTTCGGTTCGTCGCAGCTCATGTACCTGGCGTCGATCGTCGCCTTCCTGCTGGGTGCGCTGCTCGACATCGCCCTCTTCGGCTTCTTCAAGCGCCTCACCGGCGGACGCCTCGTGTGGCTGCGCGCCACCGGCTCCACGGTCGTCTCGCAGGTCTTCGACTCCCTCGTCGTGACCTGGCTCTTCTTCCGCAGCTTCCCGCAGGCTCTCGGCCAGCCGGCCGCGGATCCCGGCTTCGTGCTGCGGACCGCGGCGACCGGCTACCTGCTCAAGCTCGCGATCGCGATCGCGCTCACGCCGCTCGTGTATGCGGGACGGGCGTTGCTCGCGCGGGGCTTCGGGCTCGTGCCCTTGCCGCCCGAGCGGGCGTGATGCACGTGCGGAGCCTTGGGTCGCGCCGCGCCCCGACCGCTCAGCTCTGCCGCCACCGGGCCCGGAATTGCCGCAGGCCGCCCTCGATCGCCTCGCCCACTTCGAGGAGGGGGGCGCGGCGGCGTTCGCGGATGCGCGTCGTGATGTCGAGTCCCGAGGCGCCGTCGGGACCGGCGACGAAGCCGTGCACGTAATGCCGTTCGAGGTTCACGAGATTGACGTCGCCCGGCCGCAGCACCTGCTCCACCGTGCGTTGCACGACGAAGTCCTCCTGCGAATCGAAGTCGGGCGGCGCGACCGTCTCGTAATTCGCGACCAGCGCGCTGCCCGTGAGCCCGAGCGTGACGACGTTGCCGTAGGTGTGCGCGTGCGGCGCGATCTCGATCCCGCGCTCGAGCTGCCAATGCAGGACCGTGAACGGTTCAGGGTCGTGGTTGCTGCCGATGCGATGGCCGGGCTTCACCTCGCGGGACTCGGGCACGGGCACCGTCGCGAGCCGGACGGCGAAGGCCGCGAGCGTGAGCAGGTAGCGGTCCTGGCCGCGCTGGGACCGGTCCGCGAGCAGCTCCTTGCAGACCGGCGTCACGCTGCGCACGAACTCCTCGATCGTGAAGCCGTCGTCGGGGGCGCGGCGCTCCTGCCAGTGCGGCGAAGCGCCCGGCAGTCCCGTCGCGGCACAGGCCGCCGCCACGCTCGCGAAGAGCCCGCGCCGGCAGACGAGGAGACCGGGAAGCGGGGATCGGGTCTCCGCGAAGGGCAGATCGTCGTGGTCGAGCATGGTGCACCAGTCGTCGCAGCGCGGCCGACCACGACAGCAAAGTCCGGGTTCCGTGGAACCGACGCGCCGTGCCCCGCGGCGCGGGACGAGTCCCGGCGAGACCAGCTGCGGCGCTCAGTCCCCGAAGACGCCGCGCCCGCAATGCGAGAGCGAGACCCCGAGCGCATTCGCCGTGGGATCGAGCACGAGCACCTGCGGGAGGAAGCCGAGCCCGCGAAGGAGGCTGAGGTTCGGGATCGCCAGGGTCCAGGTGCCGGAACCGCCGGGATTGGCGATCGGCGTCATCGTCGCGACGTCGGTATGGACGATGCAGCCCGGCGCGCCCAGGCTGCCGAGGTCCGTGGGGAGGTTCTGGAAACCGAGCAGGCCGATGGCCACCGCGGCGGCAGGCAGGCCGCTCACGCCGAGATCGAAGTTCGAGCCGATCACCGGGTTGCCGACCGGGGCGAGCAGGGCCTGGCCCGCCGAGCCCGCGCAGCCGCTCGCATATCGAGCTTGATAGCTCGCCTGAACCGAGAGGAACTCGACGGTCGCCGCGCTGCTGAACGCCCCGGTGACCCCGCTCTGCGTGACCAGCGTCGTTCCGAAGCGCAGGTTCTTGGCCAGCCCGGCGCTCAGGCTCAGGGGCAGGTCGTAGGTGAAGGTCCCCGGGCCGACGTTGACGGTCGAAGCGACGATGCTGGCCTGGAAACCGCCACTCGGGTCGGCCAGCCATGCGGTCGCGGAGTCCGTCGAGGCGAAGGAGCCGGAGAAGACCACCGTGAGCCGCAGCACGCCGGTCAACGCGTGATTCGAGAGCAGGCGGATGTCCACGGGCGCCGCCGAGCTCGTCGACAAGCTGCTCGAGGACACGCTCGCGTCACAACGAGCCTCGGCTCGCAGAGCAGCACCGGCGAGCGAGAAGCGCGCGCGTGCGGTCGTGCCGGACAGCGCGAAGTTCAGGTCGAAGCCGTTGCTCGCGTTCGTGTTGATCGGCAGGAGCGGTCCCTGCGTGCTGGGGAACTGGGTGATCCGGGCCTGTGCCCCGAGGAATCCGTAGAGCTGGTACTCGCGCACCGTCGCGCTGAGTTGCGGATAGGACTGGGCGAGGCAGTTGCCCGTGACGAGACCGAGGAGAGCGACGATGCGGATCAGCGGTTTCATGATGCGTCTGGAGGGATTGCCGGGTCGGCCGGGTGGCGACCCCACTCCCCAAGCGCGCGAGCGGCGCGCGATCCGTCGCACGGCGGAGGGATCGCCCCGCGCCGAGTCGGACCCGCCAGAGCCGCGACCTGCCCGGCACCGGCAACGATCGACCGGACGCCGATCGGCCGGACCAAGGGTCGGACCGCCTGGCTCTGGACGCGACTCCACAGCGTGAGACAGTTCCCCTCTCGCTCCTCGCCTCGCTCTCACCATGACGCTCCGAACCCTGACCCACGCCGCCTTTCCCGTCCTCCTCGCCCTCGCCGGTGCCGCGACCGCGCAGTCGGTCGTCGTCCCCAATGCGTATGCCAACCAGCGCGCCGGACTGCTCCTCAACAGCATCCTGCGCGACCTCAATGCGCCGCGCACGGTCATGCAGGGCATCCCCGCCGGCGAGCTCGCCGGGATCCCGATCGGGGCGCCGATCCAGGGCCTGAGCTTCCGCGCCGGGCACACGAGCGGCAATCTGCCCTCGTGGCCGACCGCCGACATGGTCTGGTCGGACTACGAGATCACGATCGGGCACGCGATCCCGCCGGCCACCTGGGGCACGAACTTCGCGGGCAACTTCAGCGGGACGCCGACGCGCGTCCGCGACGGCAGCCTGACCGTGCGCGCGGGCACCTACACGAACAGCTCGCCGACCGCGCCCAATCCCAATGCGTGGGGCGAGTTCTACTTCGACCTGCAGACGCCCTTCGTCTACCTCGGCGGCGACCTCGCGATCCTCTATTCGCATCCGGGCGGCAGCCTCTCGGGCTCGCTCTTCTTCGACAGCCTCGCGCCGAACGCCGCGACCGGCATCGCGATGTATGCCACCACCTTCCAGGCCCCGACCGCGACGGTGGTCTCGACCAACTTCAGCGTCGTGAGGATCCATTACGGCTACGGCAGCGGCTGCCCGGGCGGCACGGGCAGCGCGCCGAACCTCGTCCTCGACGGCGACACCGTCGGTGGCGGCACGGCGCGCTTCTCGGTCGCCAATGCGCCGGCCGGTCAACCCGTGATCTATCTCTTCGGCTTCGCGCGCGCGAACATCCCGCTCTTCGGTGCGTGCTCGCTGCTGACCCTGCCCGCCGTCAGCGCGGAGCTCGCGCTGGATGCGCTCGGTCGGGTCGAGCTGCAGCTCAGCATGCCGCCAGGGCTCACGGGCACGATGGACGTGCAGGCGGCCGTCGTCGATCTCGCGTCCCCCACGCTGGTCACGCTGAGCAACGCCGTCGAGTTCACGGCGCGGTGAACGGCGCGGCGCGGGCTGCGCAGCGAAACGCATACAGCAGCTCGCGCGCGATCTCCGCGCAGCAGCGGTCGTAGGCGGCCGTCTCGCCGGGCGTGCCGTCGGCGGCCTTCGGGTCCTCGTAGGGGAGCGTCAGTCGCCGGCCCGCACCGCGCACCGTCGGACAGGCCGCATCCGCCGCGGAGCAGACCATCACCGCGAGGAAGCCCTGCGACGGGTTCTGCGGGTCGTCGAAGCGCTTCGACCAGCATTGCGTGCCGGCCGCGCTGCCGGGCACCGCGATCGCATGCACGGGATTGGGCGGCGCACCGTGCCGCGTCACGACGAGTCCGGCGCGCTCGAGTGCGGCGACCGCGCGCGGCTCGCAGGCCGTGATCTCCGTCCCCCCCGACGCCGCGAGCACGGAGCGCAGGCCATGACGCCACGCCGCGACCATCGCCCAGACCTGAGCGAACTGGCTGCGCCGCGAGTTGTGCGTGCAGACGAAGACGAGCTCGGCCCGACCGCTGCGGCGCAGGGACTCCGCCATCGCCGCGGCGAGTTCCTCGAGGGCCCGCCGTCGCGCCGCGGGGATCCGCGTCGACTCGGCCTCGCGCGCCGCCAGGTACTCCGCGAAGGCCGTCATGCCGCGAGTCCCCCGTCGGCCGGTCCGAAGCAACGCCGCCGCAGCCAGAACGCCACGTGCACGAGTCCGAGCAGGACGGGCACCTCCACGAGCGGGCCGATGACCGCCGCGAAGGCGACGCCCGAGTCGATGCCGAAGACCGCGACCGCGACCGCGATCGCGAGCTCGAAGTTGTTCGAGGCCGCGGTGAAGGAGAGGGTCACCGTCCTTTGGTAATCCGCCCCGCTGCGATGCCCCAGCCAGAAGCTGACGAGGAACATCACGACGAAGTAGACGAGCAGCGGGAGCGCGATCCGCGCGACGTCCAGCGGGATGGCGAGGATGCGCTCGCCCTTCGTGCTGAACATCAGGGCGATCGTGAACAGGAGCGCCACGAGGGTGATCGGCGCGATCCGCGGCGCGAAGCGCGTCTCGTACCAGTCGCGCCCGCGGGCCCGCACGAGGACGACGCGCGTCACGAAGCCGGCGACGAAGGGGATGCCGAGGTAGATCGCGACGCTGGTCGCGAGCTCCCCCATCGAGATCGCGACCGCGCTGCCGGCGAAGCCGAACAGCGGCGGGAGGCAGGTCACGAACAGCCACGCATAGAGCGGGAAGCACAGCACCTGGAACACGCTGTTGAACGCCACGAGGCCCGCCGCGTATTCCCGGTCGCCACCCGCGAGATCGTTCCAGACGATCACCATCGCGATGCAGCGCGCGAGCCCGATCAGGATCAGGCCCACGAGGTACTCGGGCCGATCCCCGAGGAACAGGAGCGCGAGCGCGAACATCAGGACCGGGCCGACGACCTGGTTCTGGACCAGCGAGAGCCAGAGGAAGCGGCGGTCGCGGAAGACGTCGCCGAGCTCCTCGTACCGCACCCGCGCGAGCGGCGGATACATCATCAGGATCAGACCGGCGGCGATGGGCAGATTGGTCGTCCCGATCTGCAGGCTCTGCACGAAGGCGCTCGCGCCGGGCACGAGCGCGCCGAGCCCCACGCCGAACGCCATGGCGAGCAGGATCCAGAGCGTGAGGTGACGGTCGAGGAAGCCGAGGCGCGCGCCGATGCCGCTCATCGCGAGGGCCCTCCGCAGCCGGACCGCGCGCGGATCGCGGTCGCCTGCTTCGCGACGGCCGCCAGCTTCGGATCGCTCGCCACCGCCGCGCGCACGCAGTCGAGGATCGCGCGGACGGTCGGCTCGGGCTGACGCGGCGTGGAGTAGTGCACCCAGGCGCCCTCGCGGCGATCGACCACGAGGCCGGCGCGCTTGAGGGTCGTCAGGTGTCGCGAGGCGCGCGACTGCGTGAGGTCGAGGGCGCTCTCGACGTGGCAGACGCAGAGCTCGCCGGCGGCGAGGATCGTCGCGAGGATCGCGACGCGCGTGGGATCGGCGACGGCCTTGAAGGCCGCGGCGACGGACTCATGCGAAGATGCGCTTACCCGCATGTCCGCAAGCTACGCCGCGCGGGGCCCGCACGCCACGAAGACCTCGCGCCCGCGGACCCGCCCGGAAGAATCCGCTGTCCTGCGTCTCGCTCGCGGGCTTCCGTGTGCAGGACCGCCACGATGAGCCTCGAATCCCACGACCAGGCCTTTGCCCGCTTCGCCGCGACGGGGCGTCCGCGCGAGCTCGCCGCGGTCTTCGACGCCACGGCCGCCGAACTGCGCAAGGTGGCCGTCTACCTCACGCGCACGGCCGACGAGGCCGACGACCTGCTGCAGAACACCTTCCTCGCGGCGATCGAGCACCGGCGCGAGTACGCGGCCGACGAGCCGGTCCTGCCCTGGCTGCTCGGCATCCTCGCGAACCGCGCGCGACGCCTGACGCGCGAGCGGAGCCGTCGCCCCGATCCGCGCCGGCTCGACGCCCCGCGCGCCGACGGCGACCCGCTCGCGGCGGCGCATGCCCGCGAGCTGCACGAGGCGCTCGATGTGGCGCTCGCCGCGCTTCCCGAGCCCTATGGCTCGCTCCTCGGTCTGCACCTCGTCGAGGGACTGGGCGCGCAGGAGATCGCGGAGCGCGTCGCGCGCCAGGCCGGTTCGGTGCGCAAGCAGCTCTCGCGCGGCATGGATCGGCTCCGCCAGGCCTTGCCCGCGGGCCTCGCGGGCGCGCTCGTCGTCGCGGGGCCCGCGCGCAGTCTCGCGCCGGTCCGCGCGGCGGTGCTCGCGGCGGCGGCGCAGGGCGTCCTCGTCACGGGCAAGCTCGCGCTCGGTCTCGGTGCCGCGGTGCTCGTCGTGCTCGGCGGCCTCGCGCTCGCCGTCCTGAACGAGGAGGCGCCGCCCGCGGTCGATCCCACGGCCGTGGCCGGCGCCGGGGTGGCGCTCCAGGACGCCGCGCGCGACAGCGAGGCGAAGGAGCCGCGCGTCCCGCTCGCGAACGAGCGCGTTCTCGACGACACGCGGGAGCCGCCGGCGACGCCGCTGCTCGACGTGCGCGGCCGCATCGTCATGGCGGACGGCAAGCCCTTTGCGGATCGAGACGGCGCCTGGCTCGCGCGCCCCACGCACGACGCGCGCGCGCCGCTCGAGCACCTGTACCTGCACAGCGATGGCGAGGGCGCGTTCGCCCTGCGCGTCGCCGCGTGGCCCGCGGGTTCAGCGCCGCGGCTCGTCGTCTGTGACGATCGCCGCGAGTTCGGCGCGAGCATCGCCTTGCCGGCGAACCCTCCGACGGGCGGAGCGCTCGAGCTCGGCACCCTCGTGTTCGACAAGGCGGAGCGCCTCGTCGCCGGTCGCGTGCTCGATGCCGACGGCAGAGCGGCGCAAGGTCTCGTCGTCGCCCTGCACGAGGCCGACGGCACGCCCGAGGGACTCCCCCCGCAATGGAACCCTCGCGGGGTGATCGGTCTCGACTCCCGCGGGGCCTTTGCCGTCGATCGCTGGAGCATCGCGGAGCGCCTGCGCCTCGTCGTGCAGAGGAACGGGATCGATCTCGGCGCCGCGCTCGAATGCGCGCCGGGCAGCGAGGGTCTGGAACTGCGCGTCCCGGCGCCCGCGCAGTTGAGGGGCCGCGTGCTGGGCATCCCCGAGCTGCCCCATGGCACGCTCTCCTGGACCCTGCAGCTCGAGGGCCAGCCGATCCCCCTGACCGGACCGGTGGGCGGCGACGGCCGCTTCGAATACGGCCCCCTGCCCGCGGGACGCCATACGCTCGGCCTCGTCAGCACGGTGACCGGGGAGACGCTCGCCGATCTCGGCACCCACGATTGGACCGCGCCGAGCCCGGGCACCCAGCCCCCGCTCGACGCCATCCGCCTCGATGCGACGACGCGCTTCGTCCGCCTCCGCTGGAGCGACGAACGCGGCCATCCCCGCACCGGCCATTACACGGTGCACGCGCGCCCGGAGCAGGGCAGCGCCTATGTCGCGAGCAGCGGCCGGGACGCCGAGCTCCTCGTCGCCACGCGCGCCGCGGGCTTCGACCTGATCGTCGCCGCCCCCGGCCGCCGCCTGCTCGAGCTCGAAGCCCTGCGCGAGGACCGCAACCTCGTCTGGCCCGACGCCCTCCGCGTCGAGCTCGTCCTCGACAGCGCGACGCCCAGCCTGCCCCCGGGCACACGCCTGCTCGCCGTGCTCGATCCCGAGTTCGATCCCCCCGTGAGACTCAATGGCGAGCGCGACGCGCTGCTCGAAGCGGGTCGCCCGGGCTCCGTGCTGCTCGAGATGCCGGGCGCGTATGTGCTCGAGATGTTCCTGGTCCACGAGGACAAGAGCTTCGTGATGCTCGACGGCAAGCCCGTCGAGCTCCTGCGGCGCAACGTGCGGGTCGCGGGGGATGCGCCGGGGGTGAGCTTGGCGGTCGGGGTGGATGTGGAGCTGCTCGGGCGGGTGAGGGAGCGCTTGGGGCGGAACTGAAACGTCCGGCCCTCTGCCTGCGCGGAGCCGGCGCGGCATCTGCCGCAAGGAACAGCGTTCCACGTCGGCCCGCGACGGCGCCCACGGACTCGTCGCGCCTCTCGGCTCCGCGCATCGACCATGGGTCAGCCGTCTGGCTGTGCCGGCGCGGCGGATGGCCAGCCGGCATTCCGCCGTCCTTGCGTGGCGCACCCGCGTCCGCAATCTTCGCATGTGCATTCGGGCGGCAGGCACCTCGACGCGCGCCGCGCCCGCAAGGAATGCCTCCGCGCTTGGCGCGACATCGTCAGCGCGCGCCGATCGCGAGCTCGCAGCCGTTGCTCAACACGATGCCCAGCGGATTCGTTCCGAAGCTCGTCGTGCCGCCCTGGACGAAGAGGGATGAGCCCGCGATGCGAGGATCGTTCGGCAGCGCAACGGACCACAGCGCGAAGCCGCCCTGGTTGGGCAAGGTGAACGAGATCGCGGGTTCCGCGAGCAGCGAGCAACCCGTCATGCCGTACGGGGTCAGGTCGAAGGGCAGCGAGAACGTCCCCCAGATCGTGCGCGAGAACCCGACGAGCACGAAGGGAATGTTGAAGAACGGATGCGTGCCAATCGCATCGAGGCGCGCGGTGAACGTGCTTCCAATCCAGGGTTGTGAGCCGCTCGACGCCGCGAGCGAGGGAGTCCCGGCGCTGCCCGAGCATCCCGCCCCGAAGGGCGTGAAGGTCGCCGGGAACGGCTGGAGGTACTCCCACGTGTCGTCGTGCGAACTCACTCCAAGCGTGCTACCGCCGAAGAGGAGCGGCCGACCGCGCAGGGCCTGGTAGACCATCGCAAGAGATGTCCGGGGCGATGGGCTCGTGCCCGGCATCACCCGAGTCCAATCGGTGCCGTCCCATTCCCACGTGTCCCCCCAGTTCTCATTGATGTTGCTCCCGTAACTGCCGCCAAACATCACCACGCGTCCCCGCTGGGAATCGAAGGTCATCGCGTGGCCCCAACGTCCAGGAGGCCGCGTGGCAGGGAACCGTTGCGTCCACGTCGTGCCGTCCCACTCCCAGGTGTCATCGAGGGACGGACTCCCGCTGAAGAGGACGATGCGCGCGCGCCCCGCGTCGAAGGCGATCGCTGGGACGGAGCGTCCGGGCGAGGGCTTTGGGTTCTGGCTGGGTTCGGCCCAGACCGAGCCGTTCCACTCCCACGCCGTGTCGTCGCGGAGGAGGACCGTCACCCCACGAACGGAGTCGTACGCCATCGCGCAGGAGGCACCGCCCAGAGGTCGACTCCCGACGACGGGTCGATGGATCCAAGTCGAACCGTCGAACTCCCAGGTGCTGTCGTAGGGGTTGTTCGTGCCCCATGCGCCGCCGAACAGCACGATGCGATTCCGCCGCGAGTCGAAGGCCATCACATGCCCATAGCGCCCACCTTCCGGAACGCCGACCGTGGCTTCCGGAAGTTCACGCCACGAAACCCCATCCCACTCCCAGGTGTCCCTGAACCACGCGGTATGCGAGTAGTCGGGCGATCCGCCGAACAGCACGACGCGATCTCGAGCCGAGTCGTATGCCATCGCGTGCTGCTGCCTCGCCGACGGACGGCTCGTCGGTCCGAGGTTCGTCTCCGACCAGGTCCGCTGTCCCTGTGCGGGTGTAATGAGCGCAACGCAACCGAAGACTGTGCAGGCGAATACGAGATGGTCCGGCCCCGCGGAGTGCTTCCGGCTCGGACCGAGGCCTTCGGGGCGGGGAGACATGCGATGGCTGGTCATCGTGGGGTTCCTCGTCATGCGACGCACCCGATGCTAGCCTCTCGTATCGCTCGCTTCCGGCTCGCGCGGTCGGGCATTTCCACGCGTTGCAACGGCAAGCCGAAAGCGAACCCCGCGCCCAGGTGAAAGGACACCCCCTGCAGCCCGCCGCGTGATCGCGCAAGCCGGCCCACCCAGCCACCGTCGCGGGCCACGACCGCAACGAGGTCCGTCCAGCACCTCGAACCGGATTCCGTTCGAGATTGGTCGCGACACGCCGCGAGAGCGGACACGTCCACGACTTCGTCAGGCACTCTCCGGGCAGCGGCAGGGGTGCCGAGCCGTGGGTCCGCGGGCGTGCCATTCGCTGTCTCCTCCATTCGCGACCCGAGCCTGCTCGTCGTCGGTTCCCGCTGAGAGGTGACGACAGCGCTGCACGTCCCGGTCACGACCCGCAGCGCGCGCCAGCGCGCCGCTTCCGCCTCGGCGAGGCAGTCCGGAACGCAGGTCGTCCTGGCTTCCGCCAGCTCCCGGGCCGGGCCCCCGAGTGAAGCCCCTGCGATCGCCGGACCTATCGCAACGATCGCACGCTTCGAAAGAGCACGCTGCTTCGTGCCAGCGACGCACCCCCGATGGTCCTCGTCTCAGAGTTCCTGGACCAGATGGCACGCGCCGGTCGCTACCAC
>JADLHO010000055.1 GCA_020848735.1 Planctomycetota bacterium
GAGCCGCACGTCGTTCGGATCCCCATACGCGAACGCGTCGAGATCGCGACCGCGGGTCACCATCGCCGTGCGCGCCATGTCGATGTAGCGCTGCCCGTCCTCTTGCGTGAGCTCGCGGATCGCGAGCGGCCTGCGCTCGATCTCGACGCGGAGATCGGGACGCGCGTGCTTCAGCGGCCCGTCGCGGAAGACGATCGCCGCGCCCGGGTCCTTCGCATGCGTGCGACTCGGCCCACCGGGCAGGGGCGCGATCTCGATCTCCAGGTCCATGTCCTCGAAGAACTTCTCGGCCAGCGGCCCACGCAGGCCCAGCGCGCGGCAGCGGCGGATCAGGAAGCTCGCGTCGCTCTCGCTGCCGCGCATGCGGTCGATCCACTCCCGGAGCTCGAGGCTGAGTTCGTCGAGACCGATGGTCTCCGCGAAGAGCGCGAAGATCGGCAGCCGCGACTCGATCGCCTCGGGCGCGCGCAGCTCATCCCAGAGCAGCCGCAGGTGCTGCGGCCAACGCTCGGCGAGCCAATACGCCATCTGCTGGAAGAACGAGTATTGGATCGGCGTGCCCGCGATCCCGCTGTCGCGGAGCGCCTCGGCGTGACGCCTCAGGTCCTTGCGGCGTTCGAATCCCGCGAGCGCGCGCTCGACCCCCTCGAGCAGCTCCGGCGAGTCCGGATAGGCGCGCATGAAGCAGAGCGTCTCGTGCAGTTCGAGGACGTCCTCGGCACTGCGGAGGTCGACGCCCTCGAGCGCGTGCACGAGCTCGAGCTTGTCCTTCGCCAATCCAGGTCCGAACCCGTGGGCAAGCTGCTGTAGGCGAGAGAGAGTATCGCGGCCCCTGTCACCTCGTTTCCGGCGAGCTCGACGAGGACCCTGGTGACGTGAAGTGGACGGCTTGCTCATGGTTCGCGCGAAGAAGGTCGGGAAAGGCAATCGTCGCGCTCTGAACCGCGACTCGCGCCGGCAGGGTGCCTGGAATGCCGGCGGAGTATCGGTGTTTCGCCACTCGCTTTCGCCGGCAGCGCCGGACGAGCTCGTCGTCCGATCGAGCGCCGACGGATCGACCGCCGCGCGGCGGGCGCTGCACCGGCTCCGCCACTCCTCCCGCGCGCAACGGTCGACAATGGCGGCGTCGCGATGCGGCTCACCTGTCGCCTGCGCCCCCTCCATCCGAACAGCGCAACGCCGGATCCCCCAGCAACACGAACTTCATCCCCTGGAAGAAGACGCTCGGCGGATACCAGTCGGCGGTCGGGACGAGTTCGGCGAGGCGCTCGCGCGCGTGGTATTCGCTGACGGCGTTGGCCCAATGGTCGCCGAGCCGGGCCTTGGGTTCGCGCTGGGTCGACTCGCAGAAGGCGTCGAGCAGACTGAGCGCGCAGGGCTGGGCCCCGGTGTCGCAGCCGATCCAGGCGACGGCGCCACCGTCGGATTCGCGCAGGCTGCGCTCGGCGATGCTCGTCTGGTCGAAGGGCGCCGCCTGGCGGCAGGCGGGCGGCGGCGGCGGTGCGGCGAAGACCTCGCCCGCATTGGTGCCGCGGTGCGTCGCGCCGTCGACGTCGAGGTAGGCCTCATACGGTGGCTGCGGGCCGATCACCGCGGTGCTGCAGCCGATGGAGAACACGACGGGCAACGCCGCGAAGTTCGTCTGGCGCAGGAGGCTCGCGTCGCGCAGCGAACGGTCGAAGCCGCCGGGATCGCCGTGGCCGGAGTGGAAGACGAACGCGGGTCCGCGCGCGACGAGCTCCGCGATGTGCGGGTCGCGCGGCGCCCTGTCGCCGCCGTCGTAGCAACGCAGGACCTCGCCGTGGGCCGCGAACGCCTCGGCATGACGGTCGAGGCGCGCGCGCACGTCGATCCAACCGTCGCAATGCACGAACACGGCCCGCGGTGCGCGGTCCGCGGGCGCCAGGGTCGCCTGCGCCACGCGATGGCGCTCGGCGAGCAGCGTCTTGCGCGCGATGCGCGCCGTCTCCTCGACGCTACGCACCGGCCAGCGTCCGACCGCGAGCTCCGCGCGGTAGTCGACCTGATCGAGGTCGATGGGCCCCTCCTTGTTCTTCTCGCCGCGGACCTCGCCGAAGTAGCGCGCGTGGTGGCCGTCGCGCGCGGCATTCCAGTCCTCGAAGCTGCCATCCCGCTCCGCGACGTCCGCGTAGTAGTGATCGGAGGGATAGAACGCGTGGTCGAAGGCCGGCTCGGTGACCCGATCGAGCACCATGAAACGCACGGGCACGACCCCGACGTCGCCGACGAGGAGCACGTAGCGCGCACCCTCCCGCCAGCGCGCATGGAGGCGTCGCTTCACGCGCTCCGCGTCGTCGACACCCGTCTCCGACCCCAGCAGTTCCTCCAGCACCTCGACGTGCACCGTCCGCTCCGCACGGCGATGCGCGAGCCAGGCATCGAGGCCCGGGAGGAAGGCGCGGGGCGTCACGACGACCATCGCCGGCTCCGCTGCCTGGGGAGGCGCGGCAGACGCAAGGACGGCGAGAAGGGCCTGGAGAAGGGCGACGGGCATGATGCGGAGCATGCCGGGCGCGGCACTCGCCGTCTCGCCGTGGGACGCGAAGCCTCGACACGCATCCGTACCCCGCCCACCATGCGCGCCCGTGACCGAGACCGAGGAACGCCGCGGCGGACCCGACCGACGACGCCGGCCGACGCCGATGCTGTCGCGTCATTGGCTGCGCGGTCGCCGCCGCGCCGGCCGGCGCGGTGGCGAACGGGACGACATCTACGTCGATCGCTATTCGCGCTTCGAGTGGCTCTGCGTGCTCGGTCTGCTCGCCCTGACCCTGACCGACTGGCTCTGGACCTGGGCGCACCTGACGCGCGGCGTCGAGGAGGCCAATCCGCTGATGCGTTGGGCCTTCGTCGAGGGCGGCGTCCTCGGCTTCTCCGCGTTGAAGGTCGGCACGACCCTGCTCGCGCTCTTCGTGTTGCTGCTCCACGCGCGCTTCCGCGTGACACGCCGCCTGCTGCCGCTCGCGCTCCTCGTGTATGCGGTCCTGTTGGGCGTGCACGCCGCGACGGAGTTCGCGATCCCGAGCGCGTGATCGGATCGCGCGGCCCCGACCCGCCCTCGCGAGGATGCCCTCGGCGTTCGCAGGCCCGGCACTCGTCGATCAGCGCAGGGAGCGCAGATAGGCGAGGAGATCGCGCAGCTCCGCGCGCGAGAGCACGTGCGACGCGAGGTCCGGCATCGCCGGCGGATAGCCGGGGGTGATCGTCGCGGCGGGCCGCACGACCGACTCGAGGATCTGCGCGGGGTCCGCGCGCGTCGCGAGGCCGTCGAGCTTCGGTCCCACGGTGCCGCCGACGCCCTTGATCGCGTGACAGCGCAGGCACGAGACATCGGCGCGCGTCTCGAAGAGGCGGCGCCCGCGCGCGACGTCACCGCCCACCAACGTCGTGCGCCAGGGCGCGAGCGGATCGTCGTCGCGCGGGGCGAAGCGCGCCCGTGCCCGGTCCGCGAGCGCTCGATCGGCGCAGCTCGCCGCGGCGTCCAGCACGTCGAGATGGAGCTCGGCCGGCAGGCGCTCGAGACCGTCGAAGCAGCGCGCGAGCAGCTCCGCCCCGCCGACGCCCGGCAGTCGCGCCGCGGCGGCGATCGCCGCCTGGCGCACCGCGATCGACTCCGAGTCCGCGAAGACCATGGCCTGCAGCCGTGCCGCGGACGGTTCGTGCGCCGCGAGCGGCAGGACCTCGAGGGCCGCGAGCCGGAGCGGTTCGTCGGACGACTGCAGCGCCGACTCGAGCAATGCCGACAGCGCGGTCGGTTCGAAGCGCGCGAGCGCGTGCAACGCTGCGGCGCGGACCTGGGCACCGCGTGATCCGTCGCCGGCGAGTGCCGTCAACGCCGGGACTGCCTCGCGCAGTTCGAGGCGGACGATCGCGCTCACGAGCGCGGCGACCACGGCCTCGACGCCGTCGGCCGCGAGCGCCGCGAGCGCCGGACGCAGCGCGACGCGCGCGGGCTCGGCGTCGCGAGGCACGACGACGCGCCAGGCGCCCGTCACCGCGTCGACGGCATCGGGGTCAGCCCATTGCGCCAGCGCCGCGAGCGCGCGCACGCGGTCGTCGACGGCGAAGCGCGGATCGCCCGCCAGCTCGGCCAACGCCTCGGCGTCACCGTTGCGGCCGAGATGCAGCGCGGTCGCGATGGCCCGCGTGCGGCACTCGTCGTCGAGCGACGTGGAGGTGACGCGCGACGCCAGAGCCGGCGCAGCTCCCGCGATCGACGCATCGTGGATCGCGCGCGCGGCTTCGATGCGCACGGGTTTGGCGGCGTCGTCGAGGAACGCGGTGATCGCGGCATCGCCGCGGCGCCGCAACGCGAGCACGGCCGCGCGGCGCACGGCGACGTCTTCGTCGAGTGCGAGCGCCGCGAGGTCCGGCGCCGTCATCGACTGCCGCATCGCCTCGACACCGGCATGCGTGAGGAACGCATCGGCGTCGCGGTTGCGGCCGAGCATGGCGAGCACGCGGCTGCTCTGCCGCACCGCACGCAGCCGCCCGAGCGCGATCGCCGCCGCGAAGGCCTCGCGTGGATAGCCCTCGGTGCACATCACGCCGAGCCGTTCCTCGGCGCGCGCGATGCCGAGTTCGCCGCAGAGCCGTGCGGCGAGCACCCGGAGCTCCGTGTCGGGGTCGTCGAGCGCGGCGACGATCGGCGACGTCTCGGCGCGCGCGCGACGTGCGGCGACGCCGAGACCGAAGAGCGCGTGCAGGCGGGGCAGACGCGGTGCCGTGCTCGCGAGCACGCGCGCCAGGGCCTTCGCCCCCTCGGGCCCACGCGCGGCGAGCTGGAGATGCGCACGCAGACGGATGCGGGAGTCGGCATGGGCGAGCAGCTCCGCGAGTTCGTCGAGCGGACGGCCCGCGAGACCCTCGCGCAGGAGACGGCCCAGCTCCGCGACCTCGGCCGTCGCGATCGTCTCCGGCTCGTAGACGCGATGGATGCGGCCGCGATCCGGCGGCCCCCAGCCCGACACCCAATCGAGGATCCAGAGCGCGCCATCGGGGCCGAAGGCGAGATCGGTCGGCCAGAGTCCCCACGCGACACGCCGCGTGTCGGTCACGCCGAAGCCCGCACCCCGCGGCTCGAGCCCGAAGGACACCACGCCACCGGGGAAGTCGCAGACGAAGAACCGGCCCTTCGCCGAGGGCGAGAAGCCGACGCCGGGGTGGAACGCGAGACCTGCCGGACCTTGTGCGGCGAAGCCCGACGACGGGAGGACACCGTCCTGCCCGCCACGCCAGAGCGCGTCCTTCACCCAGGGCCCGAAGCCTTCGGCGTGTTGATAGCCGAAGCGCCAGCCGTAGTCGCCACCGTCGACGACGTAGAGCACACGCGTGGGATCGTCGCCTGCCGTGTCGTTGTCGACGGTGAAGAGGTTGCCGAGCTCGTCGAACGCGAGCTCCTGCGGATTGCGGAGGCCGTGCGCGAAGACCTCGAGCGCGCTGCCGTCGGGCTCGCAGCGCAGGACCAGGCCGGTATCGGGCAGCTCGATCCCGACGCCTTCGCGCGTCACGAGGTGCACGCCGCGATCGCCGATGCTGAACCAGAGCCGACCGTCGGGCCCCATCGTGAGTCCGTGCAGGTCGTGGCCGCTCACGCCGATGTGCACGCCGAAGCCGTCGGCGAGGGACTCGCGCTCCGTCGCGACGTCGCGTGCGAGACCGCCGGGAAAGCGCCAGAGATCGGGGATGCAGGCGAACCAGAGGTCTTCGCCGAACGCGAGCACACCGGCGGCGGTGCCCGCCGCGGGATCGCGGAACTCCTCGGCGAAGACCGTCGAGCGATCCGCCACTCCATCGTGATCATCGTCGACGACCAGCCGCACGAGTTCGCTGTCGGCGAGCAGGACGACCGGGAAGTCCTCGAACGCGCGCAACAGGAACGCCCGGCGCTCCGCGACGGTGCGGAACGACAGGTCGTCGGCCAACCACGCGGGCTGCTGCGTGATGTCGAAGACCGAGCGCAGGTAGCGATGCGTCTCGGCCACCCACACGCGCCCGCGGTCGTCGACGTCGAACGCGACCGGGTTCTTCAGCAGGGGTTCGGCGGCAAAGGGTCTCGCGACGAGATCCGCCGCGAGCACCAGTCCGGAAGGGACCTGCAGCGGTTCGGACGCGGGCGCGCTCGTCCACCTCGGCTGCGGCTGCGCCGGACCGGAACGCGATCCCGCGGGCGCCACATCGCGCGAGCACGCGACCAGAAGGAGGGAAGGCAGTCCGCCGAGCACCGCGTGCGCGTAGGAGATGGACGACGGCATGGCTCGCGATTCTTGCGCGCCGTCATCGTCGGGACCACCGCAGGTCCGAATCGGTCGACCGCACGATGCAATGCAGCGTGTCGAGGATCTCGGACAGGATCTCCCGCGGAGCCCCGCTTTGGTTCAGACTTCCTTGCCACCCCGCTCCACCCGCTCGTTGCCCTCCGCCACCATGACGAGTTCCCTGCTCCGCGCCGCAGGCGCCAGCGCCCTCGCGGTCCTGTCGTTGTCGACCGCGTCATCCGCCCAGACCCAGCTGACCACCGTGCCCGTGGCCTCGGGCTTCGCGTCACCGCTCTATGCCACCGCTGCGCCCGGCGATCGCGAGCGCATCTACGTCGTCGAACAATCGAGCGGACTCATCCGCATCGTCCGCAACGGCGCGATCCAGGCGACGCCCTTCATCAACGTCCGCGCGCGGATCCTCACGGGCGGCGAACGCGGCCTGCTCGGTCTCGCGTTCCACCCGGACTTCCAGAACAACCGCTACTTCTACGTCAACTACACGCGCGCCGGCGACGGCGCGACGATGATCGAGCGCTTCACGGCGACGAACGCCGACGTCGCCTCGATCGGCACGGGGTTCCCGATCTTCGGCCCGATCGCGCAGCCGTTCTCGAACCACAACGGCGGCAACATCCAGTTCGGACCCGACGGTTATCTCTACGTCGGCATGGGTGACGGCGGCTCCGGCGGCGATCCCTCGTGCAACGCGCAGAATCGCCTGAGCCTGCTCGGGAAGATGCTGCGGCTCGACGTCGACCACCCGACCAACCGCATCCCGGCGACGAATCCCTTCGTCGGCAACACGGCCTACCGCGGCGAGATCTGGTCGCTGGGTCTGCGCAATCCCTGGCGCTGGAGCTTCGACCGCAGCACGGGTGATCTCTGGATCGCCGACGTCGGTCAGAACGTGATCGAAGAGGTCAACTTCACGCCGGCCTCGAGCACGGGCGGCGAGAACTACGGCTGGAAGGTGATGGAGGGCAACGCGTGCTACTCCGTCGCGTCGTGCGCGAACTACGTGGTCGCGTGCAACAACGCCGCGCTGCAGCGTCCCGTGTGGACCTACAACCACGGCGCCGAGTGCTCGATCACCGGCGGCTACCGCTACCGCGGCTGCGCGATCCCCGACCTCGACGGCTGGTACTTCTGCGCCGACTACTGCTCGGGCCGCATCTGGTCGCTGCGCTTCAACGGCACGGCCGTCACGCAGGTCGTCGACCGCACGGCCGAACTCGATCCGGCGGGCACGCCGACGATCACGACGATCACCTCGTTCGGCGAGGACTGGGACGGCGAGCTCCTGATCGTGAGCGGCGGCGGCACCGTGTGGAAGGTCGTGCCGCGCTCCGGCTCGCCCGCCGTCGATCTCGGCTTCGGCACCCAGGGCAGCAACGGCCTGATCCCGCGCCTCGAGGTCTGCGGACTGCTCAGCGCCGGCAACAGCGCCGAGTGCTGGCTGCGCCAGGCGCCGGCGGGCGCACCCGTCGCGATCCTCTTCGCCGACCAGAACAACCCGACGGCCGTCGGCTCGTTCGGGACCGTCGTGCCGTGGCCGACCGACTTCGCCTTCTACTTCACCACGAACGGCCTCGGCGAGACCAACTTCGTGATGCCCGGCGGCTTGCCCTCGGCGACCCTCTACGCCCAGTGGGTGGTGACGGATCTCGCGACGGCGAGCGGCGTCGCGCTCTCGAACGCCGTGTCGATCACCTGGCCGTGAACCGCTGAGAGCCCGAGAGAGGATCCATGGTGCGGGCTCGCGGATGCTGGCTGGTGGCCGCATCCGCGGGCGCGCATCCGGATGGGCGGCGCGTCAGCGGCGCTGTTCGCGCTCGCGGCGCAGCCGCAGCTTCTCGAGCCGCTCCTTCGCCGGGGGGTACTCCGCGCGGATCGCGAGCGCGCGCGTGACCAGCGCCTCCGCCTCGAGCTCCTCGCCGCGCTCGATCACGACGTCGGCGAGGTGCACGAGCGCCGGGAGCGCGTCGGGCTCGAGTTCGAGCACGTGGCGCAGGCGGGTCTCGGCCTCGGCGTTGCGTCGCCGCCAGCGATCGACGATCGCGAGGCTCATGAGCACGTGCGTGTCCTCGCACCAGCCGAGGCGATAGGCGGTCTCGAGCGCGGCGGCGCTCGCGTCGAGATGCCGCGTCCGCTCCGCCGCGTCGCTCGCCGCGACGGCCGCCTCGAACGAGCGATCCGCGCTCCAGCCGTAGCCCCGGATCACGGCGGCGTAGGCGGTGAGCGCCACGAAGGCGAGAACCGTCGCCGCCGCGATGCGCCCGGCACGCGTCAGGCGTCCGGCGCGGCGGAGCTCATGGTGCTGGAAGCGCAGGTCCCGCACGCGCAACAGGCGAATCCCCGTGAGCACGGCGATCGCGAACGACACGCCGAGACAGATCGCGAGCAGGAAGGGCACGTGGTTGAGGAAGCCGCGGTAGACGAAGAAGGCGGCGAGTCCCGCGACGGCCATCACGAGCTCCTCGCCCCAGGTGAAGTCCGCGCCGGGCGAGCGCCGGCGACGCGTCTCCGCCCGCAACGGCCGCATCGCGAAGCCCAGGTGCAGCGCCTGCTTCGGGCACGAGTTCACGCAGTCCATCGTCTTCATGCAGCCCGGGTCGACGACCATCCGGTAGCGCGCGACCTCCTCGTGCACGCGCACGTTGCTGCTGCACACCGTCGTGCAGTGTCCGCAGGTCTCGCACGAGTCGTTCACCTTCACGCGCAGCGGCGCGACCCGATCGACGAGCCCGAACACGGCGCCGTAGGGACAGCCGTAGGAGCAGAAGCCCTTCGCTCCGAGCCAATACACCATCAGGAAGCCCCCCAGCGCGATCGTCAGGATCGCCATGCCGAGGCCGGGGAACGTCGCCCAGAAGCGCTCGGTCGTGAGCTGGAGCTGGAGCTCGAGGGCCGGCGCCTCGTACCACCAACGTTCGACGAGGGGTCCGACGAACATGTAGAGCGCCGCGAAGGCGGGCACGAACATCAGCAGGCGCGAGCGGACGGGCCGCGGCTTCAGGCCGAGTCGCCGCAGCAGCCAGGCGCAGAGGTCCTGATACGCGACGAAGTGACAGACCCAGCCGCAGAAGAACCGCCCGACGAGCGCGGTGATCAGGATCGAGGCGGCGAAGACGATCGCGCCCGCGTTGACGTAGCCGATCTTCAGCGTCTCCTGCACCTCCGACGGCTCGAGCGGTGAGATCGTCGTGCCGGAGAGCTTCCATTGCGCGACGTGCGCGATCACCGCGAGGTGGACCGCGACGAGCGCCGCGGTGCGCCAGCGTCCGATCGAGGTCCATCGCACCTCGCCGCGCGCGCGGAAGCGGTCTTCCCTGGGGATCGCCGATACGGCGCCGTCCGGCGCCACGCCCCCGCCGGTTCGGCTCATGCGAGGATCTCGTGCACGACGCGCGCGGGCTCCGCACCGGTCAGCCGCACGTCGAGTCCCGAGGCCTTGATCGAGAGGCGCTCGTGATCGATGCCCAGACAGTGCAGCACGGTCGCGTTGAGATCGCGGATGTGCACCGGGTCGCGGACGATGTTGTAGGAGAAGTCGTCGGTCTCGCCGTGCACGACGCCCGGCTGGATGCCGCCACCGGCGGCCCACATCGTGAAGCAGCGGGGGTGATGGTCGCGCCCGTAGTCCTCGCGCGTCAGCGCACCCTGGCAGTAGACGGTGCGTCCGAACTCACCGCACCAGACGACGAGCGTGTCGTCGAGCAACCCGCGGCGGCGCAGATCCTCGAGCAGGCCGAAGGTGCCGTGGTCGACGTCCCGACACTGGTTGGGGAGGTCGGTCTTGATCGCGAAGTGCTGGTCCCAGTCGCGATGGAAGATCTGCACGAAACGCACGCCGCGCTCCATCATCCGACGCGCGAGCAGACAGCTCGCCGCGAAGGTCCCCGGGGTGGTGACCTCGGGTCCGTAGAGCTTCAGCGTCGACTCCGGTTCGCCGGAGAGATCCGCCAGCTCGGGCACCGAGCTCTGCATGCGGAACGCCATCTCGTATTGCGCGATGCGGGCGGCGACCTCCGGATCGCCGAGCTCCGCACGACGGCGCTCGTTCATCGCGCCGAGCGCGTCGAGCATCGCACGTCGCGTCGTGCCGTCGACGCCCGGTGGATTGCCGAGGAACAGCACCGGATCGCCCGACTTCCGCAGCGCGACGCCCTGGTGCTCGCTCGGCAGCATGCCGGGGCCCCAGAGCCGGTTGTAGAGCGCCTGCGCGTCCTTGCGTCCGGTCCATGACGGCGTCATCACCACGAACGCCGGCAGGTCCGCGTTCATGCTGCCGAGGCCGTAGCTGAGCCAGGCTCCCAGGCTCGGCCAGCCGGGGAACTGCCGGCCGGTGCAGATGTACGTGATGCCCGGGTCGTGGTTGATCGCCTCGGTCCACATCGAGCGGACGAAGGCCATGTGCTTCACCACGCGCGCGGTCATCGGCAGGAGCTCGCTGACCCACATCCCGTCGCCGCCGTTGTCGTGCTTCGTGAAGCGGAACTTCGACGGCGCGATGGGGAAGCGCGCCTGACCCGAGGTCATCGTCGTCAGACGTTGTCCGCGACGGATCGAGTCCGGGAGATCGGTGTCGAAGAGCGGCTCGAGCTTCGGCTTGTGGTCGTAGAGGTCGATCTGCGACGGGCCACCCGACATGAACAACCAGATCGCGCGCTTGGCACGCGGCGCGAAGTGCGGACCCTTGGCAAACGTCTCGCCGCGCGCCGGCGAATCACCACCGAGGAGCTTGCCGAGTGCGGCGAGGCCGAGGCCGTGGGCCGCCCGGCCGAAGAAGCTGCGCCGCGTCTCGTGCAGCAGCGTGTCGCGGATCTCGTCCATGGTCGTCTCGCCGAGCCGTGGGACTCAGCTCTTGGTCAGGGTCTCGTCGAGGTTCAGGATCACGCTCGCCGCGACGGTCCACGCCGCGAGTTCCACCGGGTCGAGATCCTGGCGGGGCGCGGATTCGCCGACGCCCACGAGCTGACGCGCGGCCTCGGGCGACGCCGCGTAGCGCGCACGACCCGAGACCACGAGGTGAACGATCGCCTCCACGTCGCGCGGATCGGGCCGCCGCGACGTCGCGAGGAACAGCGCCTCACGCGCGCGCGACGCATCGTCCTGGCCCTCGAGCGCGAGGAGTCGCTGCGCGAGACCGCGCGCGGACTCGACGTACTGCGTCTCGTTGAGCAGGAGCAGCGCCTGCAGCGGCGTGTTGGTGCGTTCGCGCCGCACGCGGCAGTCCTCGCGGCTCGGCGCATCGAGGATCGTCATCTGCGGCGGCGGCGCGGTGCGCTTCCAGAACGTGTAGATGCTGCGGCGGTGCACCTTCTCCACGCCGCGGTCCGGGGTGAAGTTGACGGTGTTCGAACCGACGTAGCCCACGGCCTCCCAGATGCCCTCGGGCTGCGGCGGTTTGACCGGCGGCCCGAAGCGCTTCTCGACGAGCAGTCCGCCGAGATAGAGCGCCTGGTCGCGCAGCACCTCGGCATCGAGGCGATGCCGCGGCCCGCGCGCATAGAGGCGGTTCTCGGCGTCGGCCTGCCAGTCCTCGACGCTCGCCGAAGACGACTGCCGGTAGGTCGCCGAGCTGACGATCGTGCGCATCAGGCGGCGCATGTCCCATCCCTGCGCGACGAACTCGCTGGCGAGCCAATCGAGCAGGGCCTGATCGACGGGTGCTTCGCCCTTCGTGCCGAATTCCTCGGCGGTCTTCACGATGCCGATGCCGAAGAACTGCTGCCAGAGGCGATTGACCGCGACGCGCGCCGTCAGCGGATGGTCCGGCTGCAGCAGCCACCGTGCGAGACCGAGCCGATCGAGCGGGGCGTCCGCCGGCCAGGGCGGCAACCAGTCGGGCACGCGACGCGAGACCTCGTCGCCGCGCTTGTCGTACTCGCCGCGCCGGAGCAGGTAGGCCTTGCGGGGTTCGGCGCGCTCGCGCATCACGAGCGTCGTCGGGACCTTCTCGTCGAGCGCACGTCGTTCGGTCTCGAGCGTGGCGAGGCGCGCCGTCTGGCGTGCGATCGCGGTGCGCGACGGCGGATGCACGTGGCGCAGCCAGTGTTCCAGCAGGAGGCGCGCCTGCCGTGCGTCGCGCTCCGCAGGTTCCGTCGCGAGCGCCGCCTTCACCGCGGCGGGCAGGGTCTCGTCCTTCGCCGCGCGCGCGAGCCACGCGCGGTGCGAGACGGCGGCGCGATCGTCGCGCAGCGCGAAGCCACGCACGCCCGCCGCGTCCCAGTGCACCGTCCCTCCCACCTGCGTGAACGCGAAGCCCATGAGCTTCGCGCCGGGCGCCAGCCCGACGTCGGCGAGCGCGACCTCGAGACGCACCCACTCGCCCGTCCGCGGGAGATCGCCGGCGCGGAAGTCGCCGCCGTTGCCCCGCTTGGGTCCGTGCGCCTCGTCCCCGAAGCGGACGCGGTGATCCCACGAGCCGTCGTTGAACTGGAGCTGCACCGAGCGCGGCGGGTCCTTCGGGTCGAGCCACACGTGGGCGAAGAGACGATCGCCACGCGCGAGTTCGAGGGGCGGCGTCGCGCCCTCGAAGAAGTCCTGGTTCAGGCCCTTGCCCATCGAGCGACGCAACGCACGCGCGCCGGAGAAGGGCGCCGGCTGCGCATCCGGTCCGGTCCAGCGCCAGCTCTCGCCATCGCCGCGCGGGTTCGCGCCCGGTGGGACGTCGTCGTCGATCCACACGAAGTCCTGCGCCGACTGGGGCAACGCGGAGCGGATGCCGACGTCGTCCCACACGACGGTGCCGCCGTGCTGCGTGAACGCGATGCCGTGCACGAGCGAACCCGCGGGCAGGCCGACGTCGGCCGCGCGCACGGCGAGACGGACCCAACGCCCCGTCGGCGGCAGCGGACCCGCGGCGTGGCGGCTCGCGGTGCCCTCCTTGCCCCAGGGGATCACGCTCTCGCCCCAGAAGGCGCGGTGCTCCCAGCGCGAGCCGTCGACGTGCCACTGGACCATCACCTGGCGCGGCGGGTCGGTCGGATCGAGCCACACGTGCACGTACAGCTCGTCGCCGTCGCCGACGCGCAACGGCTGTGGCGCGTCCGTGAACCAGTGCTGGTGGAGGCCCTCGCCGCGGCGACGCATGGCGCGACGGCCCGCATGCACCGGAGCGTCGACCCACGTGAAGGCCTGATCCTTCGCCGGCGCAGGGAGCTCGTCGTCGATCCAGGTCCAGTCGAGTCGCGGCTCGTCCTCGGCGGGCAGCGGTTCCACGTACTCGAAGCGCGCGAGCGTCGTGCCGATCTCCGTCTCGAGCGTCGCGCGCTCGGCCTCGAGGCGCTCGCGGGCGGCACGCTGCTCTGCGTCCTCGACCTTCACCACGGGATCGTGCGCCTTCGCGTTGCCGTCGAGCGGCGGCCCGTCCTCGTTGTTGAAGAACGCGAAGAGGCCGTAGTAGTCGCGCTGCGTGATCGGGTCGAACTTGTGGTCGTGACACTGCGCGCAGTTGACCGAGAGCCCGAGGAAGACGGTCCCGAACGTGTTCACGCGGTCGACGACGTTGCGGACGTAGACCTCCTCGTCGATCGAGCCGCCCTCGCTGGTCGTCACGTGCGAGCGGACGAAGCCGGTCGCGATGCGTTGATCGAGCGAAGCCCCCGGCAGGAGATCGCCGGCGAGCTGCTCGGTCGTGAAGCGGTCGTAGGGCAGGTTCGCCTCGAACGCGCGGATGACCCAGTCGCGGTAGGGCCAGATCTCGCGGTAGTTGTCGAGGTGCAGGCCGTGGGTGTCGCCGTAGCGCGCCACGTCGAGCCAGAGCCGTGCCATGTGCTCCGCATGCCGCGGCGATGCGAAGAGCCGGTCGAGCAGGCGATCCCAGGCGCCCGGTTCCTCGTCGTGGAGGAAGGCGAGCACCTCGTCGCGCGTCGGCGGCAGGCCCCAGAGATCGAGGGTGACGCGGCGGATCAAGGTCTCGCGGTCCGCAGTCGGCGAGGGCCGCCGGCCGGCCGCCGCCAGGCGTGCGGCGACGAAACGATCGATCTCGTTGGCGACGAAGTCCGCGTTGCCGGCGACCGGTTCGGGCAGCGGCGGACGCCCCAACGGCCGGAACGACCAATGGTCCTGCGCGGGGAGGGACTGCGCGGCCAGGACCGCCGCGAACACGGCGCGAACGAGCGGAGCGACGACCGGAGGGAGCGACGGCGTCATCGCGTCCCATTCTGCACCCGATCGCGACGCAGATCAGCCCGCATTCGAGACGCTTCCCCCGGCGCGCCGCGGTGGTCACTTCACGCTCGGGCGTACGGCCCGTCGTCCTCGTGTGAGTCATGCGCCCACCGCATCGCGTGCGCGCCGGTATGGTTCGCGGGCTCCTCGCTCCGGCCACCTCGTCCGGAGCCCGGCACGGGCCAGTGCAGTGCCTGCCCCAAGGCTCTCCACCCATGTCGAAGACCTCGCTCTCGTTCGGGCTCGCCGCCGGCGTGCTCGCATTGACCTCGTTGGCGTCGGACCTCCTCGCGCAGACCGACACCGCCGTCGCTGCGGCGGGCAAGCCGCTCCGCCTCGTGTACGGCACCTTCGAACCGCTCGACGGTGAACTGCGCATCCCGGCATGGCTGCGCAGCGATGCGGACACGCAGCTCTCGATCGTGCAGAGCCGCGAGCTGCCGAACGACGCGTTCCGCGCCGCGATCGTCGCCGCCGGCGGCCGCATCGTCGGCTATCTCCCGGAGCACGCGTACGTCGTCCGCATGCCGCAGGGTGCCGCCGCAGCCCTCGCGCGCGACGCGCGGGTGCGGTGGGTCGGTCCCTACCATCCCGCCTACCGGCTCGAGCCCTTCCTCCGCGCCGAGCTCGAGCGCGCGGGACTCGGCCAGGCGACCCTGCCCGAGGCGCGTCGCTACAACCTCGTCGTCGCCGACAAGCGCGGCGACAAGCCCGCGCTCGCGCGCCGCATCCGCGAGATCGGCGGCGTCGTCACGCACGAGCAACCGGGGAGCCTCCTCTTCGAGGTGCAGCTCGACGGCGCCCAGCTCCTGCTCGCCGCGCGTTTCGACGAGGTCCTCTGGATCGACCGTTGGTCCGCGCCCGAACTCGACATGGACAACGCCCGCATCCAGGGCGGCGGGAACTTCGTCGAGGCCGCCGGCGGCTACACGGGCCAGGGCGTCAACGGCCACGTCTACGAAGGCATCGAGGCAACGCACGCGGACTTCACGATCCCGGCCACCAACGTGCGGAGCGATGGCTCGGCGCAGGACCACGGCCACTGCACCTCGGGCATCGTGTTCGGCAACGGCACGAGCTCGCCGCAGGCCCGCGGCATGGCGCCCGGGGCACGCCCCTTCTTCACCAACTACTCGACGGTGACCGCGGGCATGTCCCGCTACCAGGTGATCCAGGAGCTGGTCACGATCCACGACGTGATGTTCACGACGGCGTCGTGGGGCGACGCGACGACCACCGCGTACACCGCGGTCTCCGCGGACACCGACGACATCCTCTTCGACCACGACATCGTCTGGACCAACAGCCAGAGCAACACGGGCAACCAGAACTCCCGCCCCCAGGCCTGGGCGAAGAACATCATGTCGATCGGCGGCGTCGCGCACGGCAACAACGCCAACCGCAACGACGACTCGTGGGACGCCGGCGGCGCGAGCATCGGTCCGGCAGCCGACGGTCGCATCAAGCCGAACCTCTGCGCGTACTACGATGCGATCCTCTGCTCGGACCGCACGGGTGCCGCCGGCTACACGGCGGGCAACACCTACACGAGCTTCGGTGGGACCTCGGGTGCGACGCCGATCGTCGCCGGCCACAACGCGCTCGCGTTGCAGATGTTCACCGACTTCGTGTTCAACAACTCGCCGCGCGTCCCCGGCGGCACCCGCTTCCAGAACCGGCCGCACAACGCGACGCACCGCGCGCTGATGTACGCGAACGCGCGTCAGTACGCGTTCGGCGCGGCGAGCACCGACAACCGTCGCGAGCATCAGGGTTGGGGTTTCCCCGACCTTCAGACCCTGTGGCTGAACCGCAGCCGCATGTTCGTCGTCGACGAGACGACCGTGCTGCAGCAGGGCCAGGCGGCGTCGTTCCCGATCACGGTGCAGGCCGGGGATCCCGAGCTGAAGATCGCGATGGTCTTCTCCGATCCCGCGCCCAATCCGGCCGCCGCGTTCACCGCGATCAACGACCTCTCGCTGAAGGTCACCGCGCCGAACGGGACGATCTACTGGGGCAACCAGGGCCTCACGTCCGGCACGACGTCGACGCCCGGCGGCAGCGCGGATGCGCGCGACACGGTGGAGTGCGTGATCATCAGCGCGCCGACGGCCGGCACCTGGACCGTCGAGGTCATCGCGACGCTCGTCGCGCAGGACGGACACGTCGAGACGCCGCAGGTCGATGCCGACTTCGGGCTCTGCGTGTCGTTCGGCACGACCGTGGGCGCGGTCACTCCCATCGGTCAGGGTTGCGCCGGCAGCACGCAGCTGCCGCCGCTCTGCGCCTCGATCAACGGCAACGGGGGCGCGCTCGCCACGGCCGTGCGACCCTACGAGTACTGCTATGCGGTCACGGCGCCGACGGCGCTCTTGGTCACCGGCTTCGAGGTCTTCTCGTCGTCGGCGACCGGCGCGCCGGTCACCGTGAGCGCACGCATCTACGGCGCCTCGGGGACGACTCCGGGTCTCACCGCGCTCGCGACGACGACCGTCACGATCGGGACCGGCGTCGGCTTCCACGCGGGCAGCTTCGCCGCGCCGGTCGCGATCCCCGCGGGCACCTTCTACCTCGGCGTCGATCACAGCGCGCAGACGACGAACCTCTCCAACCTCAGCGCGGGCACCACGGCGGCGAGCTTCTACCGCACCGTGCCGGGTTCCGGCGCGTGGACGCGCTCGGGACTCGTGACACGACCCTCGGTGCGGGTGCTCTGCACGGGGGTCGGCAACTTCGCGGTGCCGCAGCTGGTCGTCTCCGGCAACCCGAGCCTCGGTTCCGTGCTCACGCAGGCGCTCACGCAAGGCAAGGCGAACTCGCTCGCGTCGATGCTCGTCGGCGCGTCCGACAGCGTCTGGGCCGGTGGCGCCCTGCCGTTCTCGCTCGCGGGTGCGGGTGCACCCGGCTGCAACCTCTACGTCAGCATCGACATCGTCCTCGGCATGCCGACGAACGCGCTCGGCGCCGCCAGCGTGAACCTCACGATGCCTGCGGTGCCGAGCTTCGTCGGGACGAGACTTCACGAACAGTTCATCGTTCTCGACGCGGCGGCGAACCAGCTCGGCGCGATCTCGAGCAACGGCGTGCGCATCCTGATCGGATCCTGATCCGCGCGGGGCGGGCGCCGCGAAGCCGTTTCGCGGCGCGGGAGATCGTCGGCGTGCGCGGCTAGACTCCGTGCCGCTCCCGATGTCCGAACCCGCACCCACGCGACCCCGACGCCGCTTCCGCCGCCCGCTTCGGCTCGCTCTGGCGTTGCTCGGGCTGGCCGTCCTGCTCGTCGCGGGCGATTACGGCTACTGGGTGCTCGTGCAGCACCGGCTGGTCGTCGTCGACGAGGGTCGGGTCCTGCAGTCCGCGGAGATGGCGCCCGCGGAGCTCGTGCGTGTCGGTCGCGAACACGCGATCCGCAGCGTGCTCGATCTGCGCGACACGCGGCCCGAGGCCATCGCCGCGGAGCAGGTCGCCCTCGAACAGGCCGGGATCAAGCACCTCCATCTGCCGAGCCTCCAAGAACCCGATTCCGAGACGATCGAGCGCGCGCTGGAGCTGATGTCGGACCCCGCCAATCAGCCCGTGCTCGTCCACTGCGAGCACGGCGAGGGACGCTCGGTCCTCATGGCCGCGCTCTACCGCGTGAAGCAACACGGTTGGACCAACGAAGCGGCCCTGCGCGCCTCGGCGCGGCTGCCGGAGAACCTGCGTTTCCTCGCCGACTGGATCCCGGGCCTCGGGACCTTCCGTCGCGAGAGCACCAAGGGCCGGCTGCTGCTGGGGTATCGGCCCGAGGGCACCGGCGACCCCAAGAGCACCGGAAGCGCGGTGAAGTCCATTCCGGGGCGATGAACGACGAGGGAGGCAACGACCCGATCGTCGGCCCCCACTCGCGCGACGGCCGGCTCCTGCTGATCGCGGCGCTCGCGTTCGGCGGCTCGCTGCTCGCGATGCGCGTCGAGGACTCCGGACTCGTCGCCGCGCTCGAGCCGATCAGCGTCCGCCGCGGGGGGATCTTCCGGCTCTGGGATGCGGCGAGCGACCTCGTGCGCGGTCCCGGCCTCGCGGGCCTGCTGCTCCTCGGCCTCGCGTGCGCGCGCGGCGCGGCGCGGCGCCAGCTCCTGCTCACCAGCGCGGTGCTCGGCGGGCTGCTCGTCGAGGCGCTCAAGCGCCTCGTCGAGCGCCCGCGTCCGCTCGAGAACGACCTCGCGCTGTCCTGGCCGTCGGGGCATTCGCTGAGCGCGTTCGCCTTCGCGCTCGCCATGAGCGTCGGCGTGCGGGGCTCGTGGCGGACCGTGCTGCTCCTGGTCGGCGCGAGCATCGTGGCGTCGTCGCGCGTCCTCGTCCTGCGCCATTGGCCGTCGGACGTCCTGGCTTCGCTGGGCGTGGCCCTCGTGGCCCTCGTCATCGCGCGCCGTCTGCCCGTGCTGATCCGCGGCTTCGTCGCACCGCCGTGGTTGCTTCCGCTCGCGGCGATCGTGATCCTCTTCGTCTCCGTGACCTCGACGATCCTCGATCCCTGGGGCCTGCGCGGCCCGCGCGCCTGGGGCGTACTGCTCTCCGTCGCGGCGTTCGTCGCCCTCGGTGTCGTGGACGGCCGGACCGCGCTCGACCCGGTCGACGGTCGACACGGAGCGCCAACCGTGAGCGACGAACGGTGAGACTCGCGCGGATCCCGTTCGGCCTGCTCGCCCTGTTCGCGACGCTCGGCGTCCTCGCCGCGAACCTCGCCGGCTCGATGGCCTTCGAACTGCTCGACGTCGACGAGCCGCGCTTCGCGACGGCGTCGCGCCAGCTGCTGCGCAGCGGCGACTGGCTCGTGCCGCACTTCAACGGCGCCGAACGCCTCGACAAGCCGATCCTCGTCTACTGGCTCCAGGCCGCGTGCATGGCGCTGTTCTCGAGCAGCGAGTTCGCGGCGCGGCTGCCGTCGGCACTCGCCGTCGCAGCCGCCGTTCCGGCCACCGCGTGCATCGGCCGCGCCCTCGGGCTCCGCGCGCCCTTCGCGGTGATCGCGGGTGCCGCGGTCGGCACGAGCGGCGCGGCACAGGCGCTCGCGCACGGTGCCACCGCCGACGCGACGCTGCTCGGCATCGTCGCGTGGACCTGCAAGCTGATGGTCGACGTGAAGCTCGGACGCGCGGGCCCCGTGAGCCGCGTGCTGGTCTGGGTGCTGCTCGCCCTCGCCTTCCTCACGAAGGGGCCACCGGCGCTCGTCGCACCGCTCGCGCTCGCCTCCGGCATGTTCGCCGCAGGCTGGCGACCACGGCTCGCGGGGTTCAGCGCCGGAGCCGTGCTCGCGGCTGCGATCGTCGCCGCATGGGCCGTGCCCGCGCTGATCCGCACCGAAGGCCGCTTCTGGACGATCGGCGTGATGCATCACGTCGTGGACCGCAGCCTGCGGCCCTTCGAGGGTCACGGCGGACATGCGCCGTGGTGGTATCTGTTCTACGTCGGCGCCGTGCCGCTCGCGTTCCTGCCCTGGACGCCGTTCCTGCTCGCCTTGCGTCGCGGACTGCGACTGCGCGAGCAGGCCGTGCCCGGCACCGCACGTCTCCTCGGCGCGTGGTTCTTCGTCACGCTCCTCGTGTTCTCCCTCGCGACGAGCAAGCTCGCGCACTACCCGCTGCCGGCGTTCCCCGCGCTCGCGATCGCGATGGCGTTCGCGCTGCAGGCGCATCCGCTCGCGGACCGCTGGGTCGGCGGCACGCTCCTCGCCCTCGGCGTGCTGGCCGGCGGCGTGACGATCGCCGCGTTCCCCGTCCTCGGCCTCGGGATCGAGGTGCCCGCGTTGCTCACCGGTGCGGCCCTCCTCGTCGGCTTCGCCGGCGCGAGCCGTCTCGCGTGGCGCGGCGAGCTCGGGGGCGCGGGACTCGCGATGGCCTTCGTCGCGATCGCCGGGTTCGGCGGCTTCGCGGCCTTCGTCGCGCCGCCGCTGCTCGAACACGGCGCCGCGCACGTGGTGCAGATGCGCAAGGCCGAGGTGTTCCCGCCGGAACGGCGGGTCGCCACCTACGCGCTCTCGATGCCGAGCCTCGTCTTCTATCTCGACCGCGAGGTGCCGGCGCTCGATCCGAGCGCCGCGGTGCAGTGGCTGCTCACGTCGGGGCAGGTGCTCGTCACCACGCGTGACAAGCTCGCGCAGCTCGACCCGGCGATCGCCGCGCTCGACGAGGCGCAGCGCGCTGCGGTCCGGGCACTCGTCGCCTCGCCCCGCCACGTGCTGCGCGGCTTCCTGCCCAACAAGGGCAAGCTCGTCGATCTCCTGGTGATCGGCTCGTGATGGGCGGATCCACCGACGACCGCGATGCGGGGCTGCCGTCGACCCGGATCCGCCCGGGAACGGCCCTCGCGCTCGCGATCGCGGCGTGGTTCGTCGTGTTCGTCGCACGCCTCGCGGGACCGGACGACCTGCTGACCCGCGACCAGGAACGCGTGGCCGCCTACGTGCTCGACATCGTCGAGAACGGCAACTGGCTCGCGCAGGAGGATGCCGAGGGCAACTTCGCGTCGAAGCCGCCGCTCTTCAATTGGCTCGCGGCGCTGGGCACGCTCGCGTTCGGCGACACCGGTCGCGTCGCGATGGCGTTCCCGAGCTGGTGCGCGACCCTCCTCTGCGCGCTCCTCGTCCTCGGCGTGACCGCCCGCGCCTTCGGCCGGAGCGCCGGTGCCTGGGCGGCGATCCTCTACTTCGCGTCGATGCTCGGCCTGCGGCAGGTCCTCATCCTGCGCACCGACGCGTTGTTCCAGGGCCTCGTCTTCCTCGCCGCGCTCCTGGCCTTCAGCGCGTTCGAGCGGCGCCGGAGCTGGCTGCCGTTCTGGATCGCCGCGACCTTCGCGACGCTCACGAAGGGCCCGCTCGTCCTCGTGCTGGCCACGCTCGGGCTGCTCGCGTTCGTCCGCGAGCGGCCCTTCCGCCCGCGCCTCCGCGAGCACGCTCTCGGTCTCGCGATCCTCGTCGGCGTGTGCGGCGCGTGGTTCCTCGCCGCGAACCTCGCCACCGAGGGTCGTGCGTGGCAGAAGCTGATCGTCGACGAGCTCGTCGGTCACACCTTGGGGACCCGCGAGAACGCGAGTCCACCCGGCCTCCATCCGTACCGCGCCCCGGCGTGGTTCGTCACGCGCCTGCTCCCGATGAGCGCGCTCGCGATCCTCGCCTTCGTGCGCGTGCTGCGCGCGCCGCGCATCGGCGCGCCGGCCTCGCGTCTCGAGCGCTTCTTCGCCGTGCAATGCCTGGCCGCCGTCGTGATGTTCGCGTTCGCGTCCGAGCATCGCTTCGAGCAGCTCATGCCGCTCGTGCCCGGTGCCGCACTGCTCGCGGGTCACGAGCTGTCCCGACGGATCGCGGGCTTGTCCTCGGCCACGCAGGCGCGCCTGCGCGTCGGCGCCGTCGCCGTGCTCGGCTTCACCGCCCACGCCTATCTCTCGTGGTGGGACTCGCGAACGCCGCCGCTCGTGCAGAGCCGCAACGTCGCGGAGTTCGCGGCCGAGCTCCGGCCCCACTTCTGCGGCGAGGAGCGTCTCCATCGCTTCGACGCGCCACGGGGTCTCGACGCGCACCTCGCACGCTTCGAGCGACCGCTCGAAGGCGACGGCTTGCGCACGCGCCTCGCCGAGAGCGATCGGCCGTTCTGGATCGCCGTCGTCGACGAGGCGGCGTTCCGCGCCCAGCTCGGCGACGCGGCGGCGACGCGTCTGCGGGTCCTGAGGCGGCACCCCTACCTCGGCGAGACGACGCTCTCGATCCTCAGCGACCAGGCTGCCCTGCCCCCGGCATCGCCCGCGCCCACGCCGCCGCTGCTGCCGCTCGGAGCCTTCGTGCTCACCGTGTCCGTGCTGCTCGGCGTCGCGGTGCGCCGCACGCTCGCGACGTTGCGCGCGGCGACGGACTGAGCCGCATCGCCCCCGCTGTGCTCAACGCCGTCGTTCGGCGAGCACGAAGCTGCGTTCGCGACCGCGCAGCCGCACGCGTTCGATCCACTGCGAGGGGTCGAGGTCGCTGGCCTGGCCGTCGAGCCAGCGCGCGACGAGCCAGTCGGTCGTCACCTCGCGCGCGAGGCGATCCCGCCAGTTCGCGCGCGGATCGAGCGCGAACGCGAACATCTCGCCGGGATGGCCCCAGATCTCGAAGCGCTCGATACCGCGGGCATCGAGCTCGGCGCGCATCATCGCGGCGAGGCGCGCCTCGTCGCGCACGCCGAGGTTGCGGTACGACTCGCGATCGCGCGCGACGGTCGCGAGGCCGATCACGGGGAGGAGCAGGATCAGCGCGAACGCGCCCGCACGCGTGCGCACGGCGAGCGCGACGACGCCGAGCGCGACGGCACCCGGCAGAGAGCGCCCCGGGAACGGATAGGGCAGGAACGGCAGCAGCGCCGCCGCGAGGGCCGCGACGACCACCACGCCGCGCACCGCGACCGTGATCGCGCGCGGCAACGCGCTCGACTCGCGGGTCCACGCCGCGATGCGACGCGCCGTCGCGAAGGCGATGAGGGGCACGCCCGGCAGGAGATAGCGCGAGGGACGCAAAGGCACGACGACGAGCACCAGGACCGCGCCGAGGAAGCCCCAGGCGCAGGCGCGCTCGATGCGCGCGAGAGGGCTCGGATCGCGGTCGCGGAGCACGCCGAGGAGCCACGGCGTGAACGGCAGGCTCGCACCGAGCGAGCGCAGCACGTGCATCGGCAGGTCCAACAGGCTGTCCTGGTCGAAGAGCGCGATGCGACCGACGGACTCCGAGGCGGCGACCGCCGCGGCCTGCGTCGTCGATCCCCCGTCGCTCAGGACGCCGAGCAGGACCAGCACGTAGGCGGCGCACGGCGCGAGCAGGGCCGGCAGGAACGCGGCGGCGACGAGTCGCGGCGACATGCGCAGGGCCACGACGAACGGCACCGCGAGGAACATCACGAGCGGCGGGCCCTTGGTGAGCAACGCGAGCGCCCCGGCGAGTCCCGCGAAGACGAGCTGCTTCGCCGAACCCGCGGCGGCGCCGTCGAGCAGGGCGAGGATCGCGACCGCCGACGCGCCCGCGAACATGGGGTCGATCTCGGCGAAGGCGCCGTGCCACAGCATGCTCGGTGCGCAGAGGATCGCGAGGGCGCCGAGATACGCCGTGCGGCGATCCGCGCGCCGCGCGAGCACGCCGAACGCGACACACGCGCACCACCAGATCGCGAGCAACGAGGGGATGCGGGCGACGACCGGGTGGAGCCCGAACACCTGCTCCACCGCCGACATGGCCCAGTAGTGCGCGGGTGGCTTGGTGAAGATCGTCTCGCCGCCGAGCCGGGGGACGACGAGATCGCCCGAGACCGTCATCTCGTGCGCGATCAGCACCCTCATCGCCTCGCTGCCGGCCCAGGTCGAGCGCAACCAGGGACCGCCGTGGGCGAGCAAGGTCACGACGAGCAGGACGAGAGCGGTTCGCACGGGTCGCGCACCGTATCTCCGCAGCGATCGATCGCCAGCGTGCGGATAGCCTGCGCCGCCATGTCCGCCGTGACGCTCCGTGCGCTGCTCCTGCTCGTCGCCGCCTCGCTCGCCCCGCGCGCCGCGGCGTCCCCGCAGGATCTCGCGACCCATCTGCGCTGGCGCAACCTCGGCCCCGGCAACATGAGCGGACGCGTGGCATCGATCGACGCGCTCGACAGCGACTGGCGCGTCGCACTCGTCGGCTCCGCGTCGGGCGGGGTCTTCCTCACGCGCAATGCCGGGGTGACGTGGCAGCCGATCTTCGACCGTCAGGGCGCCTGCTCGATCGGCGCCGTGGCGTTCAGCCAGTGCGATCCCGACGTGATCTGGGTCGGCACCGGCGAAGCCAACAACCGGAACAGCGTGGGTTGGGGCAACGGTGTGCACCGTTCGGTCGACGGCGGCAAGACCTTCACGAACGTCGGACTGCGCGACACGCGCCAGATCGCGGACATCGCGGTGCACCCCACCGATCGCAACGTCGCCTGGGTCGCCGCGGTCGGCAGTCTCTGGGGCGATTCCGGGTCGCGCGGCCTCTTCTGGACCAACGACGGCGGCGCGACCTGGACGAAGCTCGGGGGCGGATTGCCGAGCGACGTCGACGTCGGCTGCACCGAGGTCGTCGTCCATCCGCGCGATCCCGACGTGCTGCTCTGCGGGATGTACCAGCGGCGGCGCTCCCCGTGGTGGATGCACTCCGGCGGACCGCGCGGCGGCATCTTCAAGTCGACGGACGCCGGCAAGACCTGGCGCAAGCTCAGCGACGGCCTGCCCGTCGGCGACACCGGGATGATCGATCTCGAGTTCTGCCGCGACCATCCGGACGTCGTCGTGGCGCAGGTCGAGGCCAGCGAGGAACTGCCTGCGGATCTCGCGATCCCCGGCCCCGGCATCTACCGCAGCGACGACGGCGGCGAGAGCTGGCGCTACCTGCTGCGCACCAATCTCCGGCCCTTCTATCACGGTCAGGTCGCGATCGATCCCGTCGACCCCGACCGCATCTACTCCGTCGGCCGCGAGTTCAAGGTCAGCAAGGACGGCGGACGGACCTGGCAGGAGCGTTGGTGGGGCGGCGGCGGCGACGACCACGATCTCTGGATCTCGCCGCAGGATGGCCGGATCCGCTACATGGCGACCGACCAGGGCGCGCACCTGACGATCGACGACGGCAGCAGCGTCATCGCCTTCGAGAACCTCGCGATCGGTCAGTACTACGCGATCGGCGTCGACTTCGCGGAGCCCTACCGCGTGATCGGCGGGCTGCAGGACAACGCGCTGTGGCTCACGCCGAGCAACAGCCGCGACCCGCGCGGCGTGCTCGCCATGCACAGCTCGTGGCTCGGCGAGGGCGACGGCTTCCATGCGCAGATCGATCCGCGCGACAACCGCACCGCGTACCTCGTCAACCACTGCGGCTTCGCCGCGCGCGTCGATCTCGTGACGCGCGAGCACCGCTACGTCACGCCGACTCCCGAGACGACGAGCAACTTCGCCGCGTGGTTCGATCCCGCGTTCCAGGAGACGCCGATCGACTACACGATCGAGCCCGGCGAGCACTGGTTCTTCTACGAGCGCCCCGATCGTCCGCGCCTGCCGCCGCAGTTCCGTGCCGCATGGTCGACGCCGCTCGTGCTCTCCACGCGCGATCCCGACGTGCTGTGGTACGGCGGCAACCACCTCTTCGAGTCGCGCGACCGCGGCGAGACCTGGCGCATCGTGAGCCCGGATCTTTCGACGAACGACCCTGCGAAGCGGAACCCGTCGAAGTCGGGTGGGCTCACGCGCGAGGTCACCGGCGGCGAGAACCACTGCACGATCGTCACGATCGGCCCCTCGCCCTTCGACGACTCGATCGTGTGGGTCGGCACCGACGACGGCAACGTGCAGCTCACGCGCGACGGCGGCCGCACGTGGACGAACGTCCGGCCGCGACTGCAGACCGCCGAAGGTGCGCCGCGCGAGGGCGCGTGGGTCAGCCGCGTGACGCCCTCGCACCACGTCGTGGGGCGCTGCTACGTCACGCTCGACGACCACCGCCGCGACGACTATCGGCCCCATGTCTTCGTCACGGAGGACTTCGGGGCGACCTGGCGCAGCCTCGGCGACGGCCTCCCGGCGGACGGCAGCGTCTACGTCATCCGCGAGGACCGCGAGAACGAGGAGCTGCTCTTCGTGGGAACGGAGTTCGGCTGCTTCGCGTCGCTCGAGCGCGGCGCGCGGTGGTTCGAGCTCGACCATGCGCTGCCCGACGTGGCGGTGCACGACCTGGTCATCCATCCGCGCGACCACGACCTCGTGGCAGGCACGCACGGCCGCGCGATCTGGATCGCCGACGACCTCACGGCGCTCCAGCAGTGCACGCGCGAGGTGCGGGCCACGGCGTGGGCGCTCTTCCGGCCGCGCGTCGCCACCACCTGGCGGACGATCGACCACGGGCGCAAGCAGCCCGACTTCCTCTTCCGCGGCGAGAACCCCGAGCGCGGGGCCTACGTGCAGTTCTGGAGCGCGACGGCGCGCGACCGGCAGGCGACGGTCGTCGTCGAGAGCCTCGACGGCGGGTCGCGCTGGTCGCAGCGCGTCGCCGTGGTCGCCGGCATCAACCGCGTGCGCTGGCCGCTCGAGTTCGCGCCGGGGGAGCGCGAGCTCGAAGCCCAGCGCGCGACCCTCGCCGCCGCGATCACGCGGATCGCGGCGGCGAGGGAGGACGCGACCCATCGGGCTGCGCTGGAACGCCACCGCGCCGCGCTCGAGGAGGCGCGCGGCGCGCGGGCGCTGAACCGCGTGCGGCGCGAGCTGATGGCCGGGTTCGGCGGCTTCGCGGCCGGTCGGCCGAGCTTCGGCGAGGCCCTCGACGAACGCAGGGCAGCGCCGGGCACCTACCGCGTGCGGCTGGTCCACGAGGATCTGGGCGAGGCGGGGCTCATGACCGAGCTGCGCGTGCGGGACGATCCGCTCGCGACCACCGGACGCTGATCGCGAACCGAACGGAGACCCATGTCGACCATGCCGAGCCCGCACCTCGCGATCACCAGCCCTTCCCACCGCATCGCCGCGATCGATCGCCTCCGCGGCATCGTGATGGTGATCATGGCGAGCGATCACGCGTCGCATGCCTACTACGCGGATGCCGTGATGCGGGACACGGCGTTCCTGCCGAGCTGGAGCGACCCGCTCCCGACGCTGCCGTTCCTCTTCCGTTGGCTCTCGCACCTCTGCGCGCCGGTCTTCGTGTTCCTCGCCGGTGCCTCGATCGCGCTCGGCGCCGCGCGCTGCGGCGATCGCGACTCGCAGCGACGCTTCGATCGCGATCTCCTCCTGCGCGGCCTCCTGCTCATCGCGCTCGAGCTGAGCTTCATCTCGGCCGTCTGGGGTGCGGCCTTCGAGACGCGCTTCGTCTGCCAGGTCCTCTGGGCGATCGGCTCGTCGATGATCGCGATGATCGCGCTGAGGCGCCTGCCGATCGCCGCCGCGCTCGCCCTCGGCGCCCTGCTCGCCGCCGGCATCGAAGCCCCGCTCCTCTCCGCCGCGAGCGAGAACAACGACGGCTCCCCCGGCCTGCCGATCGCGCTGTTCGTCAGCGGCGGCTTCGGCCAGACGGTCGCGGTCGTCTATCCCACCCTGCCCTGGCTCGCCGTCATGCTGTTCGGCCACGCGTTCGGGTCGCATCTCGCCCGCGGCGGCTCCGGCCTGCGCGCCGCCGCCCTCGGCGCGCTGCTCGGACTCGGCACCTGGTTCGGCGTCGAGCTCGGCGACGGCTACGGCAACCTCGGCATGGTCGGCACGCACGACTCCTGGTTGCGCTGGCTCCAGGTCAGCAAGTACCCGCCGAGCCTCGGCTTCGTCGGCCTCGAACTCGGCCTCGGCTGCGCCCTTCTCATGGGGCTCTTCGCGATCGAGCGCCGCCCGGGTGTGCGCCCGAGCGAGAACGGTCCCCTGCTCGTGCTCGGCCAGACCGCGCTGTTCTTCTACGTCCTGCACATCGCGATCCTCGAAGGTTCGGGAGCGCTGCTGCGCGCCCTGCTCGGTGGGGACGCGGTCGCGGGAGGTCTGCCGCGCACCCTCCTCGCGACCTTCGCGACGGTGGCGCTCCTCTGGCCGGCCGGCGTGTGGTTCCGTGCGGTCCGCCGTCGACGCGCCGGGTCCTGGCTGCGCCTGATCTGAGTCGGGGCTGGTCGGCGCGACCGGAACCCGGAATCCTCCGGCGACCCGCGGGGCCCGCGACAAGCAGGACCCGCAATCCTCGTCCCGCAGGAATCCATGCGACTTCTCCCATCAGCTCTCGCGGTCGCGGTCTGTGCGCCGCTCGCTTTCGCGCAGACCACGTTCACATCGACGAACTTCCCCAGCCTCGCGGCGCCCAACGGCATCGCCGCGGGCGACCTCGATGGCGATGGCGACATCGACGTGGCGACGGCGCACCCGTCGATCGACACGGTCGCCGCGAACCTCAACCTCGGCGGCGGCGGCGCGTGGGCCAACGGCGCGCTCTTCGGCTACCCCGCCGGCTCCGCACCCGTCGAGCTCGTCGTCGACCAGCTCGACGCCACGAGCTTCCGGCCCGATGTGGCCGTGGTGCTCCAGGGCGTGAACCGCGTCGCGATCCACCGCGCGAACGGCGCGTGGCCGGGCTACTTCGCGCCGCAGTACGTCGGCGTCGGCGTGATGCCGATCGAGGCCGTGGCCTTCGACGTGGACATGGACGGCGACAAGGATCTCGCCGTGATCTGCCAGAACCCCTCGACCGTCTACGTGCTGCGGAACACGGGCGGCCTGTTCGCGGTCGCCGCGGTCATCCCGCTGACCGTGTCGCCGCACGCGATCGGCACGGCGAACTTCAACCTGTACGGCGGCCCTGACCTGGTGGTCACGGGCAGCGCCGGCGGTGCCTTCGCCGAGGTCCTGATCAACACGACGGTCGGCCCGGTCACCTTCGCACCGAACCAGCTCTTCCCCGTCGACTTCCGGCCCTTCGGCGTCTGCACGGGCGACTTCAACGGCGATGGCTACATGGACATCGCCACCGACAACGCGGCGTTCAGCACGGTCAGCGTGCTGCTCAACGACCCCACCGCGCTCGCCGGCACGACGGTCGGCTTCAACCGCGTCGACTACCCGCTCGCGCCCGGCGTGATCGCCGGTCCGCAGACCGAGATCCACTGCGGTGACTACGACTGCGACGACGACATCGACTTCGCGGTCACCTGCAACTCGGTGAACCGCGTCGCGCTGCTGTGGAACTCGGGCGCCGGCGTCTACTCGCCGCCGACCTTCGCGGCCGCCCCGCTGGGCTGCGGCGACATCTGCGGCGCCGACTTCACCGGCGAAGGCTGGCTCGATCTCGCGACCGGCAACGTCGTCAGCAATGACGTGACCATCCTGAAGAACGACTTCGTCGGCACCCTCTGCCGTCACGAGTTCATCGGCGGCATCGGCGACGGCTTCGGCCCCGCGCTGCCCTTCGGCCCCGAGGACGCGTGCCCGAATCCCGCGGTCGTCGCGTGGAGCGGGATGCCCTCGCGCAACTTCGACGGTGCGCCGGCCTGCGGCTCGGCCGTGGCCCACTCCTTCGTCAACCTGCCGGGGAACATCAAGTCCGCGCGGCTCTCGATGCGGATGCGCGCCGACTGCGTCTCGTCGCCCAACGATCGCTTCTACCTCGGGTACGACGCGGTCAACAACACGATGGTCTTCGGTCAGCCGATGACCACGATGACCGGCTCCGCCTGGACGATCGGCACCTTCGGCGGTGTCGGTCTCGACCTCGCGGCGTTGCCCGGCGGCACCAATCTCCTCCAGAAGATGGCGCTCGACGGCCGGCTCGACATCCTGATCGGCGACGACACCACCGTCGACGCGATGTTCCTCACGATCGAGACCTGCGCGAACTCGAACACGGGCATGAACCTCTCGGTCTCGCCGCTCGTGTGGGGCACGACGATCAACTGGACCGTCAATGGCGCACCGAACGCGCCGCCCGGCGGGACGCTGTTCCTGATCGGCCCGGCCGTGGGCCCCGGCCCCTCGGTCCCCGGCGGCGACCTCTGCCTGCTCGCGCCGAGCATCCTCGGCTTCGCGCCGACCTCGCTCGCCGGCACGGCGGCGATCTCGATCACGCTGCCCTGGATGCCCTTCCCGCCCTGCATCACGCTGAGCAACCAGGCCGTCGCGTGGGATGGCACCGGGACCATCTACAAGCACAGCAACACCTGGACGAGCCAGTTCTTCGACTGAGCCGGACACACCGCCGAGGATCGACGACCCGCGAGGTCCACGCGCCGCGTGCGCAGGTCCGGGGGTCGTCGATCAGCGGTCGAAGGCGGTGACGACGATGCCGACGACGATCGTCGCGCCGCCCACGAGCTGCATCGCCCCCATCGCATCGCCGAGCATCGACCAGCCGGCGAGCGCCGCGAAGAGCGGCTGCGTCGCGAAGAGCAGGGCGACGTGCATCGGCGCGATCTTCGGCTGCACGACGCTCTGCACGGCGATCCCGAGCGCGGTCGCGAAGAACGCGAGGTAGGCGACCTGCAGGAGCAGGGCGCTCGTCCACTGCGGGTCGCCGGCCGTGCCCACGCGACCATCGATCGCCAGCGCCACCGTCGCCGTGATCGCCACGACGAGCAGCTGCACGCTGCAGAACGCCGTCGGCGCGAGCTGCCTGCCGAAGCGCGACAGGAGCAGGATGTGCGCCGCGTAGCTCGTCGAGGATCCGATCTGGAGCAGAACGCCGCGGAGCGAATCGCGCGGCCCGTCGCCCGCATCGGACGGCCAGGCGAGGAGGATCATCCCGCAGAGGCCGAGCACGAGTCCGAACATGCCGAGCCTGCCGAGCTTCGCGTGGAAGACGAGCCATCCGCCGAGCGCGACGAGCAGGGGGATGAGTCCCGCGAGGAAGCCGCCCATCGATGCGGAGGTCTCGCCCATGCCGACGGTCTGCAGCAGGTAGCCGACGGCGAGCGCGCTGCCGGTCCAGAGACCCGGCACCACCGCGGCACGCAGTTCCGCCGCGGACCCGCGGCGCAGGGTGAACGGCAGGAGACAGAGCAGCGCGAGCCAGAAGCGCAGCACGATCACCGCGAACGGCGCGAGGGAGTCGAGCGCCGCCTTCGAGGCGACATAGCTGCCGCCCCAGATCGCGATCATCAGGAGCAGGAGCGCGTGCGGGACCAACGACGGGGCGCCCTTGGACATCGGGGCGAGGACCATAGTCGGAACGACGCCGTCGCCCCGCAGCGAAAGGGGCGGCCCCGGCCTCGCTTGCGCGTCGGCCGCGGGCCTTCCAAGATCCGGCGGTCGCGCATGAACTCGAACGACCTGCTCTCGGCCCTGGAGGCGCGCGGCACCGCCCAGAACCGCCAGGTCTTCGCGCGGCACGGGGTGCGGCCGCCGCTCTTCGGCGTGAGCCCGGCACAGCTCTCGGCGCTCGCGAAGCCGATCGGGATCGACGACCTGCTCGCGTGCGAGCTCTGGGCGAGCGGCATCCACGACGCGAGGATGCTCGCGACGCGGATCGCCGATCCGGCGCGGACGCGGCGTCCGCGCGTCGAGGCCTGGATCAAGGACCTCGACAACCATCTCCTGTCGGCCGCACTCGCGCGTCTCGTCAGCCACTCACCCGACGCCGCCGCGATCCGCGGCAACTTCGCCCCGTCCCCGGACGAGTTCGCGTCGACCCTTGCCTGGGATCTCGTCGCCGCCGCGGCCGGGTCCAGCGCGGGGATCGACGATGCCGAACTCGAACGGCATCTCGCGGCGATCGCCGCCCGGATCCACGAGCGCCCGAACCGCACGCGACACGCGATGAACGGAGCCCTCATCGCGATCGGACTCCGGAGCGCGGATTGGCGGAGGCGCGCGCTCGCCGTCGCGAAGGCGATCGGCGAGGTCGTGGTCGATCACGGCGAGACGAACTGCACCACGCCGTGCGCGGTCGAGGCGCTCCGCCGCGCCGCGAGGCACCGTTCCTCACGGTCGCCGGCATGAGCGCCGGCGTCGCGCGCCAGGCCCTGCGTCGGGTTCGACAGGTCGCACTGCTCGCCCTGCTCTCGCTGCTGCTGCTCGAGATCGTGCTGCAGGTCGCCTCGCTCGTGGTGCCGTCGCGTGGCGGTGCCGAACGCGCTCCCGAGGACGGCCGCAAGACCGTCCTCTGCGTCGGCGACTCGTTCACCTACGGCCTCGGCGCGAGCTCGCACGAGGCCGGCGCGTATCCCGCGCAGTTGCAGCGGCAGCTCGACGACGCGGCCCCGTCGACCTGGCGCGTCGTGAACGCGGGCTTCCCCGGGCGCAACTCGCGCGGTGTGCTCGAGCGCATCGATGCGCAGCTCGCGCGCGTGCGCCCCGCCTTCGTCTGCATCCTCGTCGGACTCAACGATCGCTGGAGCCACCCCGAGCGCCTCGACCTGAGCGCCACGCCGTCGGCGAGCGTGTCGGACGATCGCGCGTGGCGCTTCGAGCTCCGCACCTTGCGCCTCTGGAAGCTCGTGCTGAACCAGTTCCGCGGCGAGACGGCCGCAGCACCCGCGTGGGACTCGGACCCCCTGCATTCGGACCCCCTGCCGGCGCTCGTCGCGACGCTCCGCGCCGGCGATCCCGCGCTCGCGGCCGACATGGCTCCTGGTTCCACGGCGCCTCCGGCGATGCCGAGCGACGACGAGAAGGCGAGGATCGCCGCGCTGTCCCTGCAGCCGGATGCCGCCGCCGAGAACCTGCCGCGTCTGCGCGCGGCGGCACGGGCCTGCGCGGCGCAGGACGCGAAGCTCGCCCTGCGCGCGAGCGTGATCGCCCTCGCCTGGACGGCGAACGTCTCGCGGCATGTCGAGGAGCTGCAGGGCATGGCCACGCTCGATCCGAACGACCTGCACGCGCTCCTCGAGTCGATGCAGGCACCGCGCGCGCTGCGCGATCACGCGAGCGCGGCGTTCGCGGCGCGCTTCGGCTGGCGACAGGCCGACGGCATCTGGTTGCACCCGGCGAGCGGGGAACAACGCGCCCTGGTCGCGATCCGATGGGAGGACCTCGGCCCCGAGGCCCTGCGCGCGTTCGAGGTGCATCGCGATCACGTGCTGCAGATCGTCACGCGCTGCCGCGCCGCGGGTGCGACGCCGCTGCTCCTCGGCTATCCGAACCGCACGTCTTTTCCCGACGAGTACCTGATCGACGTCGCGCGGCGGGCCGGCGCCGAGTTCCTCTCCACGGTGACCGCGATCGAGGCCCGCCTCGCGCGGACTCCGGGCGAGCCGCTCTTCGTCGGCGACGGCCACTGCAACGACGCGGGTTACGGGCTCATGGCCGAGCGCGTCGCCGCCCGCCTGCTCGCCCATTGAGCCGCGGCGCCTGCGGCCGCACCGGCCATGCGAGGGGGATTTGGCCGTCGGGCGCCGGCGGGCGAACGAGCGGCAGCCTTCGGCCCTGGACGCCCCCGTCGGCGGCCGCTTCCATCTCCCGCCCGCGATCCGCGAGGGTCGGCCGCGGCCCGATTCCCCAACCCTCCCATCGACTCCACGAGAGATCCGTCATGCGCATTGCAGCCATCGTCACTCTGTTCACGGCCCTCGCCTGCTTCTCCGCCTGCACCAGCGAGGCCGGCGCGTCGATCACCCCCACCAACGTCGCGGGCGAGATCACGAAGCTCCTGACCGGCATCACCGACGGCAAGACCGCCGAGGCCGCGAAGGGCCAGCTCGAGACCCTCACCGGCTCGCTCGGCAAGGCGCTCGAAGGCCTGAAGTCGGCCGGCGAAGCGGCCAAGGGCAGCGGCGAGGGTCTCGCCGGCGCCGCCGGCGACCTCGCGAAGAAGGCGCTCGACAGCTTCACGCCCGAGCTGAAGACCGCGTTCAACGGCATCACCGAGCAGATCACGCGCCTGCTCGGCATCGCGGACGTGAAGACCGCGATCGGCCCGATGCTCGAGAAGCTCAAGGCGCTCCTGCCCGTCTGACGATCAGGGTCGCGGAAGCGACTCCGGTCGTGAACGACGCAGCCCGCGATGCCGAGCGATCGGCGCCGCGGGCTGCGTCGTTTTCCGGCAGCGCTCGGGACCGTCAGACGAACTTCGTCTTGCCCGGCACGGCGATGATCGGCTCCGGCGCGTCGCCGAACGCGTAGCTCTTCGGCGAGAGATCCTCCTCGCTCGCGAGCACCTGGTCGGCGGTGAGCGTCTTGCCCGTGTAGGCCGCGAGACGCCCCATGAGCGCCATCAGCGTCGCCTTGCACATGTAGTCGCCGTTGTTGATCGGCTTGCCCTCCCGGATCGAGCGGAAGAGCTCGTCGTGCTCGAACTGGTACATGTCGCCCGGATCGCCGCGGTGGCGCCAGGGCATCTCGCCGGTGATCGCGTGCGTCTGGATCGCCGCGACGCCCTTCGTGCCGAAGACGAAGTCGGACACATCGCCGTCCGTCTCGTGCCACTGCCGGCACGAATGGAACAGCTTCACGCCGCTCTGCCACTCGAAGACCGTGTTGAAGTGGTCGTACACGTTCCCGAACTCGGGCTCGACGCGCACGCTGCGACCGCCGCTCGCCGTGACCTTCACGGGCATCTCGTCCTTCATCGCCCACAGGATCTTGTCGAGGCTGTGGATGCTCTGCTCGGCGATGTGATCGCCGGAGAGCCAGGTGAAGTAGAGCCAGTTGCGGCACTGGTACTCCATCTCGGTCCACTGCGGCTGCCGGCCGCGATGCCACAGCGCACCGGTGTTGTAGGTGCACTGCAGCGCGACGATGTCGCCGACCGCGCCGTCGTGGATCTGCTGGATCACCGACCGCTTCGCCTTCTGGTAGCGGTAGCAGAGTCCGGACACGAGGCTGAGCTTCTTCTCCTCGGCGAGCTTGCAGGTCGCCCAGATCGCGCGCAGCCCGGGGCCGTCGACCGCGACCGGCTTCTCGCAGAACACGTGCTTGCCCGCGTCGATCGCGGCGCGCAGGTGCTGCGGCCGGAAGTGCGGCGCTTCGGCCATCAGCACGACGTCGCAGTTCTCGATGACGCCCTGGTAGTTGTCCCAGCCGACGAAGCGGTGGTCCGCGTCGACCTTGACGCGATCCTTGTGCTCGGAGTGCTGGAGCGAGGAGAGGCTCGACTCGAGGCGATCCGCGAAGAGATCGCCCATCGCGACGAGTTCGACGCCCTTGTCCGCGGCGAGCGCATTGGACGCCGCGCCCGTGCCACGTCCGCCGCAACCGATCAGACCGACGCGGATGACGTCGCTGCCGCCGACGTGCACCGGCATCGCGGCCGCGCGCGCCGTGAGTCCGGCGCCCGCGACGGCGGCGCCGGAGGCGGAGAGGAACCGACGGCGGCTGATGCGCCCGGCTTGCGGAGGGACTTCCTGCGGATTGGTCATGGTCGGAGTGAGTGCGAGGCCACGGGTCGGCTCGACCCGCGCGCGTCGGAGGCGACACGGTACCACGACGCGAAGGCGGCTTTCCACGCTCCGAAGCGAAGGGCCGATGGGGCGCGTTCCGGGCGCGTGCGTCGTTCCGGGAACGTCGGTGACACCGCCTCGATCGCGCGCTCGTCGAGCTGCCGCGTGAGGTAGACGCTCGCCCCCTCGATCCGCGCCACCGCCGCGAGCGCCGCAGTCGGTTCGAGCACGCACGCCGCGGTCGCCAGCGCGTCGGCCGTCGCCGCGTCGCTTGCGACGACGGTCGCCGCACCGCGCGTCGTCACGCCGAGCCCCGTGCGCGGATCGATGACGTGCGAGAAGCGCCGGCCCTCGATCTCGACGAAGCGGAACAGATCGCCCGAGGTGCAGACCCCGCAGCGGGCGACGCGGATCGCCTGCGGGGCGGACTCGTCCGCCGCGGCGTGTTGCAGCGCGACCAGCCAGCCGTCTTCCCCGGGCGGCGCGTCGCCGACGGCGACATCGCCACCCGCGTCGACCAGGGCACGCGCGATGCCGTGCTCGGCGAGCACGCGGAGCGCGGCGTCGGCCGCGTGGCCCTCGCCGATCGCCCCGAAGTCCAGACGCATGCCGTCGGCGTGCAGCGTCACCGTCCTCCGCTCGCGGTCGAGTTCCACGAGCCGGGTCCCGACCGAATCCCGCGCGCGCGCGAGCCGCGCCGGCGTGGGCAGTTCGCGCTCGCGGACCGCACGCCGCCAGAGCACGACGCAGGGCCCGACGGTCGGGTCGAACGCACCGTCGGTGAGCGCCGCGAGCTCGAGCGAGCGGGACAGCACGGCGAACAGGTCCTCGCTCACCGCGATCGGGGTCGCGCGCGGCGCGCGGCAGAGTCGACTCGCCTCGCTCGCGGGTTGCCAGTCGCTGAGCGTCGCATCGAGCGCCGCGATGCGCGCGAAGGCGGCGCGCGCCGCGAGTCCGGCGCGCTCGGCATCGGGCGCCCACATCACGATGCGGAACTCCGTCCCCATGTGCGGCTCGACGAATTCGACCCGCACGCCGGGGTCCAGCGGAGCTGGGGTGCCGCACGCCGCGAGCACGAGCGCAGCGAGCAGGCCGGCGCTGCGGAGGGACCTTGGCGCACGCTCGCCGATCCGCGGCGAGGTCCCGTAGACTGCTGCGCCCTCGCGGCCGTCGCTCGGCCGCACGCCCAAGATGACCGGCATCTCCCGCACGTCGTCCCGCTCGTTCATCGTCCTCGCCGCGCTGTCCGCACCGCCGCTCGCCGCACAGGACGCGGCGAAGCCTGCCGCGTCGCCTGCGGTCGCGGAGATGGCCGCATACGTCGAGTCGCTCGGCGGCACGAAGGTCGAGATCCCGATGGTCGCGCTCAAGGTCGGGACCGAGGGCTTCCCCGCCACGGTGCGGCTCGGGTCGCCGGAAGGCGAGGCGGAGCGCAAGGCCGACGAGGGCCCGCAGATCACGGTCGCCCTCGAACCGTTCTGGATCGGCAAGTTCGAGATCACCTGGGACACCTTCGACGAGTTCCGCCGCGAGTACCGCACGCTCGGCAGCCACGCCATCAGCCACGCGGATGCGAAGCCACAGGACTGGGCGGATGCGGTCAGCCTGCCGACGCCGCTCTACGAGCAGGACGCCGCACCCATCCTCAACGGCATGGGCACGGCGGGAGGCTATCCGGTCGCCAACATCTCGCAGTTCGCGGCGCGGCAGTTCACGAAATGGCTCAGCCGGAAGACCGGCCGCTACTACCGGCTGCCCACCGAGGCGGAGTGGGAGTACGCCGCGCGCGCGGGAACGTCGACGGCGTACTCCTTCGGCGACGATCCGGCGAAGCTCGGCGACCACGCGTGGTTCTTCGACAACTCGGCCTACGAGGACCCGAGCAAGGGTCACCCCGACTTCGGCGCGGGCTATCGAAAGGTCGGCGAGAAGGCGGCGAATCCCTTCGGCCTCCACGACATGCACGGCAACGTCGCCGAGTGGGTGCTCGATCAGTACGCGGCCGATCAGTACGCGGCGTTCGCGGACAAGACGCCGAGCTGGCGCGAGGCGCTGCGCTGGCCCGTCACCGTGTTCCCCTGCGTCGCGCGCGGCGGGAGCTGGGAGTCCGAGGCGAGCGCCTGTCGCAGCGCGGCGCGGCTCGCGTCGTCGTCGCAGTGGCAGAAGCGCGATCCGCAGCTGCCGAAGAGCATCTGGTGGTTCACCGACGGCTTCCACGTCGGGTTCCGCATCGTGCGACCGCTCGTCGAACCCGCCGAGACGGAGAAGTTGCGCGCCTGGGAGTCGGCCGACGAGATGACGAACGACATCGTCTCGCGCGGCGGCAAGGAACTGCGGGCGCCCGTCGCGACGCCGGCGAAGGCCGACGGGGACGGCAAGTGACGCGCGCGCTGTGGGTCCTGCTCGCCGCGACCTCGTTCGCCGCGGTGCTCGCGGCCCAGGATGCGGCGGGTGAGAGCTTCAAGCGCAGCGGGAGTCGGCGCGGCTACGCGCACTGGCTCGAACTCCTCGCCGCGAACGGCAAGGCGATCGATCCGAACGCCACCGATGCCCCGCCGTTCTCGATGCGCGAGACGTGCAAGAAGTGCCACGACGTCGCGTCGATCGAACACGGCTGGCACTTCGCCGCCGCCGCCGACGCGACCGATCGCGGGCGCAACGGCGAACCGTGGCTGTGGACCGATGCGCGCACGGGCACGCAGCTCCCGGTCTCGTTCCGCGGCTGGCCGGGAACGTGGCGACCGCAGGACCTCGGCATGTCCGCCTTCCGCTTCGTGCAGGAGTTCGGCCGGCATCTGCCGGGAGGCGCCGCGAGCTACGCGGCGGCCAGCTTGGAGGAGGGCCGTTTCCGGCTCTCGGGTGCGCTCGACGTCGATTGCATGGTCTGTCACGGCGCCGGGTCGTCGTGGAGCCATGAGCGCTGGAGCAAGGCGATCGACTCGCAGGACTTCGCGTGGGCCTCGGGCAAGGCGCTCGGTCTCTTCGACGTGCGAGGCGAGGTGAAGTCGCTGCCCGACGAGCTCGACCCGCAGAGCCCCGCCGGCAGGGCGAAGCTGCCGGTCACCCACTGGGACCGCACGCGCTTCGGCCCCGACGGCAAGGTCTTCTTCGACATCGTGCGCGTGCCGTCGAACGACGCGTGTTTCACCTGCCATTCGTCGCAGGCCGTCGGCGAGGGCGCGACACCGCGCTGGCAACACGACGACGACGTGCATCTCCGCGCCGGCATGCGCTGCGCGGACTGCCATCGCAACGATCTCGCGCACCACACCGTGCGAGGCTTCGAGGGCGAGGTCCATCCGGCCGGCGAGGCCGTCGCATCCTTGTCGTGTCGCGGCTGCCATCTCGATCGCAGCGATGGCCACGGCACGGTCCTCGCGCGAGGCGGTCGGCTCGGCGCGCCACTCCCGCTGCACGCCGGACTCCCCGCGGTCCACCTCGAGAAGCTCTCGTGCACCGCGTGTCACTCGGGGCCGCGCCCCACGGCGAACTCTCGGCGCGTGCAGACCTCGCTCGCGCATGCGCTCGGAGTCCCGAGCCAGACGCGCGGCGCCGGCGACCTGCCGGCGATCGTCGAACCCGTGCTCGCCCGTGATGCCGACGGCGTGATCCGCCCGCATCGCACGACCTGGCCCTCGTTCTGGGGCTTCGAGAAGGACGGTGCGATCCAGCCGCTCACGCCGGACGCCGCGTTCGCGACGGTGCGCCGGGCATTGCGCATCCGGAAGGACCTGCTCGCCGAGCTGGGCGAGGGCGATGCCGCGCGCGCGAAGATCGCCGCCGGGCTCGCCGAGTTCGCGAAGACGCGGACCGATGCGACGGCCGTCTTCGTCTCGGGTGGTCGCGTGTGGCGACTCGGCGCCGACGGCAAGAACCTCGAGTCGTCCTCGCATGCGGCGGCCGACCCGGTGAGCTGGCCCATCGCCCACGACGTGCGTCCGGCCCGCGATGCGCTCGGTGCGCGCGGGTGCACCGAGTGCCATGCGGCGGATGCGCCCTTCGTCCATGCGCCGCTCGCCGCACTCGGCGTGCTGCCCGATGCGAACCCCCCGGTGAGCACGGGTGTCGATCGCCTGCGCCTCGACGCGCAGCTCGTGAGCGCCTGGGAGACCTCGTTCGCAGGACGCGACACGTTCAAGCTCGTCGGTGTCGTCGCGCTCGCCGTCGTCGCGCTCGTCCTCCTCGTGCTGCTCTTCGGCGCCGTCGCTTCGGTCCGACGCGGGAGCTCGGCCGCATGAGTGGAATCGCCGGACTCGCCGATGCGCTCGCGACGCGCTATCCGCTCGCGGTCGGGCTGGGCCTCGGCACGGCCGTCGTCGCGGCGCTCTTCGCCTTCCGACGGACGCCTCGCGCGATCCGCATCGGCCGCTGCGCGAGCCTGCTCGGCGCCGCCGCGACGCTCGCGGTCGTCGTGCTGGCCGCGAGCGCGTTCCAGGCCGTCCTGCGCGGTGCCGGTCTGCACGGTTGGCCGCTGCTCGCGCACGTCGTCGCCGGCGGCGCGTTCGTCGTGCTGATCGCGCTCTTCGCCTTGGCCGCGCTGCCGGCCCTGCTGCGCGCACGCGGCGACGCGCGGCCGGATGCCGCCTCACGCCTGGGCATCGCCGGAGCGTTGCTCTGCGGTGCGGTCGCGGCCGCCAGCGTCTTCGCGAGCATGTTCGCGCTCGTCGGCGGCACCGCGTTCGAGCGCCTGCTCGACGTGCACCGTTGGGCGGGCCTCGGCGCCTTCGTTCTCACGATGCTCTCGGCCGCGCGCATCGCGCGCCGACCTCACGCGGCGGCCGGCCAGAGCCAGGCGAAGCAGGCCGCGGTGACCAGCGCGTAGACGACGCCGTCGAAGACGAACTTCGCGGTGATGGTCCAGGACACGCCCTTCCAGATCGAGTTCGTCACGTTGCCGAAGGCGTGGCCGAGGATCGCGATCGCGCCCGTGATGCGGAACACGTCGCCGGACGCGGCTCCACGCGGCGTGCCGATGCTCGCGATGTAGGCGACGAAGAAGCCGATCACGACGCAGAACACGAACCACTGGCCGAGCGACTTGCCCATGCTGAAATCGCCGCTCGGTCGGATGAGGATCGAACCGACGGGGCCCCGCTTCAGCTTCTCGAGGTACTCGGGATTGGACATGTCCTTCATCGAGCTGCAGATCGGGAACATGAACTCGCCCGAGGGCACCTTCGCCGCACGCAGGGCCTCGAGGAACGCGGCCTCGTTCGGCACTCCGCGGTAGTCGCTCTTGTGGATCGGCAGCACCATGTGGATCACGGAGCTGGCGAAGAAGACCGCGATCGCGGAGACGAGGATCGGCAGCCAGAGCTGGAAGACGGAGTCGAGCATGGGAAGCGGGCCTCGGGCGAAGGATGAGAGGAGGGGGCGGAGGCTAGCTTCCGGGCACCGCAATTGCCCGCCGCGGCCGGCTCAGACGGGACGCCGGCCGACGAGACGCCGACCGAGCCAGGCCCCTGGCTCCAGGGCCATCTCGCAGGCGCGCAGGTCGTCGAGCCAGGTCGACGACGGGTCGCATGCGCAGCTCTCGAAGTATCGGAACAGGTACTCGCAGCGGCTCGCATGGACGATCGACGCGC
>JADLHO010000056.1 GCA_020848735.1 Planctomycetota bacterium
GGTCTGGACTCTCAGACTTGCGGAACCGGGCCATGCACCTCCTCTACTCAGGGCGCCGCCGAAGTGGAATCTCCGCGTCGTGATTCCTTCAGCCTGCGAGCGGCATCCCGTGGCCCAGACTCCTAGTGAGGCCAGGCCGCCGGGACCAGATCGGAGCGACTCACCGGCTGCTTCCGAGTGAGTCGAGCGCTCGCAAGGGTGCGCCACCGCCATCCTTGCATCAGCGCCTCCACCCGCTAACCAAGCTCCCTCCATGGTCAGGCAGCGATCCGCCGTCGTCGTCGTTCGTGATCCCGTGCACGGCGACATCGAGCTCACGAGGGAGGAGCTGCGGGTCGTCGACACGGCGGCCTTCCAACGGCTGCGGGGCATCAAGCAGCTCGGGACCGCGTATCTGGTCTATCCGGGGGCGATGCACACGCGCTTCGAGCACGCGCTCGGCACGGTGCACGTGATGGATCGCCTGCTGGATGCGAGCAACAAGAACGCGGAGCGCGATCCGGCCGGGTGCCATCGGGTGTCGGACGACGAGCGGCGCATCCTGCGGATCGCCGCGCTCCTGCACGACGTGACGCACATCCCGTTCGGGCACAACCTGGAGGACCAGACGGGGCTGCTCGAGCGGCACGACGAGCCCTGGCGCTTCGAGGCGATGCTCGGCGACGGCGGCTGCTTCGACGGCGAGCTCGGGGCCGTGCTGCGCGAGCTCGGCATCCAACGGGAGCTGCTCGCGGTCCTCGCGGGGCGCGGGCTCGAGGTGCCGCCGTTCTGGCGTCAGGTCCTCAGCGACACGATCGACGCCGACCTGCTCGATTACCTGCGGCGCGATGCGTACTTCACCGGGCTCGAGCTGCGCTACGACCAGCGCGTGCGCGAGTACTTCCGCATCGACCGCCGCTCGCAGCGCTGGTTCGTCGACTGCGAGAAGCAGGGCATGCTGCGGGAGGACATCGCGTCCGAACTGCTGCGCCTGCTCGAGATCCGCTACCACTTCAGCGAGCGCGTCTACTACCACCACGCCAAGATCGCCGCGGGGGCGCTCGTCGCCCGCATGGTCGAGCTCGCGCTGCGCGCCGGCGCGCTCACGCCCGCCGAGCTCCAGACGGCGACGGACGAGTCGCTGCTCTTCCGCCTCGAGGCCCTCGGCAACAGCTCGCTCGGCGGACTCGAGCCGGATCAGCGCGCGCGCCTGCGGCGCTTCATGGCGGCCTTCCGCCGGCGCCGCCTGCTCAAACGCGTGATCGTGTTGCCGGCCTATCTGAATGCGGGAGTGCAGGACCTGCTGCTCGAGACCTGGTTCCGCCGCGGCGCGCCCGAGGCGCGTTACGAGTGGGAGGCCGAGGTCGAGCGCGAGGCGAAGCGCGTCCTCGGGCGGGACCTCGACGTCGTCATGTACTGCCCCGCCCGCCGCATGCAGCTCAAGGAGGCGCGCACCCTCGTGCGCTTCCCCGGCACCGAGGGCGCGATCGAGCCGCTCGAGACCTACGTCGACTCGGTGCCGCGCCTGAGGGACCTGCGCGACTCGTATCCGCGGCTCTGGAAGCTCTACGTCTTCACGTCGGAGCCCGAGCTCGAGGCGCGGCGCAGGCTGCAGCAGATCTGCCTCGAGCGATTGCCGGCGGGGGTCGTGAACGCCCTGCGCCTCTGAACCCGGCGCCTCTGAACCCGGCGTCTCTGAACCCGGCGATCGGCGGCATGGCCCGCCGTCGCGCCGCGGGGTACACCGCGCGGCGCATGGGGTTCACCTATCCGTATCCGCGTCCCTCGGTGACCGTCGACGTCGTCTTCGTCGCGGTCCACGAGACCCCGCGGCTCCTGCTCATCCGGCGCGCGCACGAGCCCTTCGCGGACCACTGGGCCCTGCCCGGGGGCTTCCTCGACATGGACGAGGAACTCGCGAGCGCGGCCCGCCGCGAACTGCTCGAGGAGACCGCGGTGAAGGTGCGCGCGCTCGCCGAGGTCGGCGTGTTCGGCGCGCCGGGGCGCGATCCGCGGGGGCGGACGATCACCGTCGCGTACGCCGCCCTGCACGTCGGCGAGCCGCCGACGGCGCGCGCGGGCGATGACGCATCCGGCGCGGAGTGGTGGCCGCTCCGGCGCCTGCCGAAGCTCGCGTTCGACCACCGGCTGGTCGTGCGCCGGGCGCTCGAGGTCCTCCGCGAGCGTGCCCGGCACGGCGATGGGCTCCGCGGACTCCTGCCGAGATCGATCGCCGCGACCGGCCTCGCCGCGGTCTACGACGCACTCGGCATGAGCGACGCGCGCGCGCTCGCGCGTCGTGTCGCGACGAAGGGCGCGGCGAAGGGAGGGAAGCGATGAGCGAGTCCACGCCGAACCCGTCGCCCGCGGCCGCGGACCAGCCGCGTCAGGACTTCGAGGCCGCCATGCACGAGGTGCAGAGCAACCTCGACGTGCGGCGCCTGATGATCGTCATCGTCAACGTGCTCCTGCCGGCCTGCATGATGGCCGCCGTGACCGCGCTCGGCGGTCGCGACCTGCCACCCTCGCTCGCCTGGCTGCCGCGTCACGTGCTCTGGATCACCGGGCTCGTGCTGGCGCTCAGCGGCAGCTTCGTGTCGGCGACGCTGATGCGCTGCCACTTCGGGCTCGTCATCAACGGCACGAAGATGCGGAAGGTGCGGACGGGGAAGCTCGAGCTCGAGCGCTTGAACTGGCTCGGCGTGACGACCAACTTCCTGGAGCTCAGCGCGATCACGACGGGCTCCGGGCTCGCGCTCGCGCTCGCCGTGCGCGGTCAGCCCTGGATCGGCCTCGCGTGCCTGCTCGCCGTTCCCCCGCTGCTCATGCTCGGCCTGCGCCTGCAGCATGCGCGCGCGAACCAGCGCTGCTCGCAGCTCCACGCGTCCTGGCAGCACGGTCCGATCGACGCGGCGCTCCGCGAGACCCATGCGCGGCGTTCGCTCGAGGCGACGGCGTCCGACATCGCGGTCATCGTCACCGTGGCGGCTGCCCTCTTCGCCGGGACCTTCGGCGCGACGTGCAGCCTCGGCGCGATCGGCGACAGCGCGACCCTCGGCCTCGACCGGTCGGCGCTGATCGACATCGGCGGGCTCGCCCTGATGCTCTACACCGCGCTCTCGCTGCTGCTGACCGCGCGCATGATCGTGCGCCTGCGCATCGCGCTCGCGCAGCACGCCGCGCGGCTCGCCGAGGTGAGGCACGAGCACGATGAGCCCTGGCGATTCCGCGTGCTCGAACGCACGTACCTGCTCTATCTGCTGGTCGCGATGATGACCGTCGCATCCGGCGCGATCAGCGCGTGGATGCTCGGCGGGGAACGCGCCGCGGCCATCACGGCGGCGGCCATCGCGCTGCTCCATCTGGGCTGGTACCCGTGGCGACTCGCCGCGGCGCGGCGTGCCGATGCGAGGCGCCCCGCCGCACCGGGCTGAGCGATCAGCTCCAGTCGTGGCGGAAGCGCAGCAGGAGCTCCTGCACGCGGCGGTACACCGCGCGCGTCGCGCGTACGTCCTCGCGGTTGTAGACGGCGATCTCCGCGATCCTCCCGCTCTCGTAGGCGGGGGCGACCATCGAGCCGTCCATCTCGCCCTTCGGGCTCGCGATGCCGAGCGCCCAGCAGACCACGTCGAGGTTGCTCGGGCCGCGACCGCGCTGGCCGAGGATCTCGAGCAGGTCGAGGTGGGGGCGCAGCTTGAAGCGCTGCGAGAGCAGATCGACGCGCGCGGGGATGCCGTGCACGAGGCTGCGGCCGACGAGGAAGGGCACGTCGAAGCCGAAGCCGTTGTAGGTCACGACGGTCTCCGCCGCGGCGGCGAGCGACCAGAAGGACTCGAGCAGCGTCGCCTCGTCGACCGCATGCGCCCACTCGGGCAGGGTCGCGGCCTCGGCTTCGCCGCGCGGCACCGCGAGCACCTCGATCGCATGGTCCGCGTCGCCGCTGCCTTCACCGAACGCGAGCGAGACGACCTTCGCGAAGAACGGCGAGAGCCCGCGCACGAGCGATTCGTCGACGTCCTTGCGTTTGCTGAACTCGGTCAGCGCCTTGACGATCGTCGGCGGCATGTCGCGGATGCCGGTGTCGGGGACGGTCTCGATGTCGATCACGAGCACGCGACAGTGCCGCCCGGCGAGCCAGTCCGGTGCGCGGCCGAAGAGCCTGCTGCGGTCGAAGCCGGGCTCGCCCTCGCGCGCCTCGCGCAGCTCGAGGACGACGAGCTGCAGCGCGCCCTGGTAGCGCGTCACGCGGAACGCGACCTTGACCGCGGCGCCGGTCTGCAGGGTGGCGATCGCCTCGAACGCGCGCTTGCTCTCGCCCCAGACCTTGGCGTTCGCCGTGGCCTTCACGTCGGCCAGCTCGAGGTCGAAGAAGTCCTGGCCCTGCGCCGTGCGGCGTCGCTCGACCTTCCGGAGCAGAGCGAAGGCCGCCGCCTCGCGACCCTCGTGCGCGGCGAGCTCGCCGAGGTCTGTGAGCAACGCGTACTGCGGCGCCGCGCTCACGAGAGGTACGCGGCGATGCGTCGCACGCCTTCCTCGATCTCCTTCATCGACGCGGCGTAGCTGAGGCGGATGAAGCCCGGGATCGCGAAGGGACCACCGGGGATCAGCGCGACCTTGGCATCGGCGAGCAGGCGCTCGGTGAGCTGCACGTCGTCGATGCGGAGGCGCGCGCAGGCCTCGCGGGCGTCGATGAGCGCGTAGAACGCGCCGTGCGGCGTCGCGAGCCGCAGTCCCGGGATGCGGTTGATCGCGCCCACCACGAAGCGGCGGCGTTCGTCGTACGCGCGCAGGCGCTCGCGCAGCGCGCTGTCGTCGGTCTCGTTGCAGACGGCGAGCACCGCACGCTGGCTGATGGTGCACGCATTGCCCATCGCCTGGCTGAGGATGCGCCCCGCGGCGTCGACCACCGCGCGCGGTCCCGCGAGGAAGCCGATGCGCCAGCCGGTCATCGAGTGCGACTTCGTGCCGCCGTTGACGACGAGCACGCGGCCGAACGCGCCCTTGCAACGCGCGGGCGAGTAGTGCTCGCGGCCGTCGTACACGAGCCGCGCGTAGATCTCGTCGGAGAGGATCCAGAGCCCGGCCGCGATCGCCTCGGCGACGATCTCCTCGACCTGCTCGCGCGTGGGCACGGCACCCGAGGGGTTGTTGGGCCAGTTGAGGACGATCCCCTTCGCGCCCGACTCGCGGGCCGCGCGCGCGATCTGCGCCCCGCTGTGGATGAAGTCCTGCTCCGGCACCGCGGGGACGATCACGGGCTCGCCGCCGGCGAGCTTGACGATGTCGGTGTAGGAGGCCCAGAACGGCGCCGGCAGGAGGACGCGGTCGCCGTCCTCGCAGACCGCCATGAGCGCGAGCATCAGCGCGGGCTTCGCCCCGGCCGTGACGATCACGTCGCCCGCCTCGTAGGGCAGTCCGTAGTGGCGGCGGAACCAGGCGGCGGCCGCGGCGCGCACGTCGGCCATGCCCGTCGCCGACGTGTAGCGCGTCTGGCCTTCGCGGATCGCGCGGATGCCGGCCTCGCGCACCTCGTCGGGGGAGGGGAAGTCGGGTTCGCCCGCGGCCAGCGACACGACGTCGATCCCCTGCGCCTTCATCGCCTGGGCACGCGCGGTGATCGCGAGCGTGATCGAGTCGGTGATGGCGCGAGCGCGTGCGCTGAGGGGGATCTCGGTCATGCGGCGATCGGCGTCGGGAAGAGGGCGATTGGAGCCGCGGCCAGCCGCCTGCGCAAATCGACGGCCTCGCCCGGAGAGCAGCGGGTCCGGATCGAGCTGTCGCGCGCGGGGAAGAACCGGCGCGGGGCACCGGTCTCAGCGGGTCGCCCGCGATCGCGGACCGAGGGTTTTCGCCGGTCCGTCCGAAGGTAGCCTTCTGCGCCCTCGTTCACGCGGCGCCGCGACGGCACCGCGTCCCCGAGGGCAGTTCAGCCCTTCCCGCAGCGACCCGAATCGCAGCGCCCGAACCGCAGCGACCGACGACGAACCCATGCGACGCAAGTTCTGGAAGATCCTCGGCATCACGGTGGCCCTGCTCATCGTGCTGGTGCTGCTGTTCGTCCTCGCGTTCATCTTCAATCCGTTCGAGGCCTCGCTGCCCGACATGCGCGAGCTCGTCCCGCGCGACACGGACTACTTCACGCGCAAGGTCGACCTGCGCGAGGACTTCGCCGAGTTCCCCGAGCCGCTGTTCTGGTCGGGACTCGCCGCGTCGCGCGCCTTCGGCGAGCTCCGGCAGGGTCCGACGGTCAGCGCGCTCGAGCGCGATCTCGGGATCGAGGCCGCGGTCGGGGCGATCCGCGACGTCGCGCAGCAGGTGCGGTCGGCGAGCGCCGGCGTCGCCGATCTCCTCTCCGACGTCCTCGGCAGCGAGGCGATCATCGCCGGCCGGATCGACGGCGGACCCTCGGGGAGCACCGGCTTCTGCGCCTACCTCCGCGTGTCGTGGAAGGTGCGCTTCGCGTGGGGCCTGCTCGAGTGGCCGAGCGTGCGCGAGCAGCTCGGCGCGAACGGCCTGCGCATCGAGCAGATGCCCGACGGGACGATGCGATTGAGCCCCGAGGGTGGCCAGCCCCTCGTGCTCGCGCGCTGGCTCGACTGCCTGATCGTCTCCAACGACGAGGCCTTCGTGGCCAAGTCGCTCGAACTCGCGCGCGGCGCGGTGGGGTCGGATTCCTTCGGCGGTTCGTCGGACTACCGCGACGGCGTCGAGTCGCGCCTGCGCGAGTGGGAGGAGCAGGTCGGCGTGCCGGCGAATGCCATCGAGCTCTACCTGCGCCCCGATCGGCTCTTCGAGTTCACGCGCTGGGACGACGGTTGGCCCGACCCGCGCCATCCGACGGACATGAACACGCGCGTGCTCGCGTCGTTCCTGAACCTCAACGGCTGGCGCTTCCTCACCGGCTCGCTGATCTTCGAGCGCGGATCCTTCACCGTGCTCGGCCGCGTCGACCTGAACCGGAACAAGCACACCGGCTTCCAGTCGCAGTTCTTCAAGACCGAGGCCCAGGACCGCAAGGAGTGGCTCGAGCCCTTCCTGACGATGGTGCCCGAGACCGCCTGTGCCGCCGCCGCACTGCGCGTGCCGGCGGGCGACTTCCTCCAGGAGATGCTGCTCGCGATCGACGAGGACCTGCGGCGGCAGATGGACCAGACCATCCAGCAGACCGGCAAGTTCGACAGCGTCGCGCACGTGATCGACGCGATCCGTCCGGCGCTTCTGCCGCGCACGGGCTTCGTGTTCCACCGCGCGATGGAGATCAACAGCGCCGCGACGAAGGAGCAGGACCGCATCGAGACCTTCGATCCATCCCCCTCGCCGCACTTCGCCTGGGTCTTCTGGATCGACCCGCGCTTCCGCAACAAGCTCGACGAGCTCTACGCCTTCCTCACGACCTACTCGTCCACGCTGGGCTTCAGCAAGGCCTACAACCTCCCGGTGCAGGGCGGCGCGGGCGGTGACGCCGCGCGCGAACTCGCGAACCCGAACATCCCGGGCACCGGCGAGATCGCGTTGATGCTCTACGGCAACTTCTTCGTCGTGAGCAACAGCGGCCCGCTGATCCGCAAGATGGTCCTGGCCCGCCTCGAAGGCCGGAACGTGCTGGGTCTCGGCGAGTATGCGACCTTCGAGAAGGAGATGGCGGCGCGCATGAACGGCTTCGTGTTCCTCCAGGGGGAGCGCCTCGCCGAGGTCGCCGACGACCACATCGCCTTCACCGACAGCCGAGGCGATCGGCCGGACGAGCACTGGATGCTGACCGTCCGGCCTTCGATCGACCCGGTCGTGCTGCGCGACCTCTTCCCCTCGTACCGCAGCCCGTCGGCGCTCACGCGCGCGGAACGCGAGCGCTTCGACGCCGAGGTGATGAAGCGCATGGAGCAGCGCTGGCAGACGGAGCGCACCAGGTTCGCGGCCGCCGGCCGCGCGGCCCAGGTCGAGATGCGCTCCCTGTTCCGCCTGCTCGGCGCGGCCTTCGTGGAGACGACGCTCGACCCGCAGTGGATGGCCTTCAAGGCGCGCGTCCTGCTCTCGGATCGGTGAGCGGGAGCGCGTCGTCTGAGCTCTTGACTCGTCCGCGACGGACGCTAGCTTCTCGCGCCCCCCAACACGCCCAGGTGGCGGAATTGGCAGACGCGCCAGCTTGAGGGGCTGGTGGCCGCAAGGTCGTGCAGGTTCAAGTCCTGTCCTGGGCACTCGCGCGTGACGCGCAACTCGTGCCACGCGCTTCGGGGGTTCTCGACGGGCCGGTCGGCGACGACCGGCCCGTCTGCGTTTCCGGCCCCCTTCGCGTCTCCCCGCTCGGGTTTCCCCGCTCGGGTTTCTCCGTCCGCGCCCCTCGCCCGGTGCGCGCGAAGCGGGGGCGAGCGCTGCCCACCGTCATCCACGGCGCCGAGTGCGGATTTCTTGCCGCGCCCGCGGCCGGCACCGTGCCCGGCGTTGGCCGCGATGGCAACGCGCGCTCGCCGCTTCGCCGCGCAAAGTGATCGGTCGCAGAACGGGAAACGCGGAACCCACGTGATCGCCCCGCCTCGCCTCGTCGCTAGACTCGCGCCGCCTCGGCGTGCTCGGTGTGCGTCGGAGGAAGTCGGCCCCCCATGCTCCACGACACGCTACGCGAGACCGCGGCGATCCAGGCCGTTGTGCGGCTCCTCGCGGATGACGACGCCAAGGTGTTGCGCACGTGTCGTCGCCGCCTCCTGGACTGGGGCGACGCGGCGCGCGTCGAACTGAAGCAGGCCGAACTCGACGACGATCCGCGCGTCCGCCTGCGGGCCCGCGCGGTCCTGCGCTCGATGGAGCTCGCGAGCTGGTCGCGCGCCTTCGCGCAGGACCTCGCCGAGGCCCGGGACTCCGGCGAACCCCGCGCGGTCCTCGACGCCGGCATGCGTGCGCTCGTCGCCTTCGTCCGCCCGGAGCCGGTCGACGTGTCGTCCTTCGACCGCGCGATCGACGAGCTGGCCGACGAGCTGCGCCCGCTGATCGCCGGTCGCTCCAGCCTGACCGCCGCGCGCCGCCTCGCGGAGCACCTCGCGCAGCGCCACGGCCTGCGGGGTTCACGGCGGATGCCGAACGACCGCCTCTCGTGGCTGCCCGATCGGGTGCTCGCCGCCGCGCGCGGCCCGTCCTCGGTGCTCGGCGCGCTCTACCTGATGATCGGCCGCCGAGCCGGGATGGAGCTGAGCGGCGTCCTGCTCCCCGAGTTCCTCCTCGTGCGCGTCCACGGGCGCCGGCGGATCCTCGTCGACCCCTACCACGAGGGCCGCACCGTCACGCGCCACGACTGCCTGCGCTACGTCGGCCGCCTCGAGCGCTACGGCTGCGGCGCGGTGCGGCGCACTCTCGAGGACATCTCCGACGGCGAGGTCCTCGACCGGGTGGTGGAGGACCTCATCCTCGTGCACGACCGCCCCGAGCAGGGCGAGATCCGCGACGCCCTCCGCATCGCGCGCGCCTCGCTCGAGCCGAGCGTGGGCCGCCGCCTCGGCTGATCCACCCGGCCACGGGCCGACGCCCGCGCGGCGCGGGTTCAGCAGATCTCGCGCAGCGATCGCCCCGCGAGCAACTTGGGTCGCCAGGGACCCAGTCCGCGCAGGTCGAAGGCGACGCCGTGCGCGTCGCGCCGCGTCGCGTCCGGCTCGCCGAAGACGCCCGGATAGCGGAGATCGCCCAGGCTGCCGTTGCCGGCGCAGATCGCGACGAGCTTCGCGATCGGGCGCTCGTGCACGAAGACCGGCGCGCCGCGCAGCAGCGACGGCACGCCGAAGGCCAGATCGATCGCGGGTGCCCGACCGGGGCTCGCCGAGGACTCGCGCAGCACGCAGCCGCTGTGGGCGCGGAACACCGGCAGGGGTGAGCGCGCGTCCTTGCTGCGATCGAGAGCGATGCAGCCCAGCGTGCCGAGCTCGCGGCCGAGCAGGGGCTGTGCCTCGACGTGCGCGAGCGAGAAGGCGCGGCGGCTCGCGACGTCGGCCCGGCCGATCGCGATGTCCCACGGCGCGTCCGCGCTCTCGAACTCGACGATTGGCACGACCGCGTGCGGCGTGCGGCCGTCGCGGATGCGGACCACGAGTCCCAGCGACGCGTCGCGGCCGGCGTCGCGCAGCAACGAGGCCAGGGTGAGGAGGATGCCGCTCTCGTCGACGAAGAAGGCCGTGCCGAGCGCATCGAGGACGGTCGCGGAACCCGGCCGCTCGGAGGTGAAACGAACGAGGGGGACGATGGCGTCTTGCACGGGTGTGGAGGACCTTCGTGGGTCTTGGTGCGAGGTGCTCGCGAGTTCAGCTCCAGCGACCGCGCAGGAGCCCGCCGTCGAGGGCGCGCAGCGGACCGAGTTGCACGGCGTCGCGGCCCTTCATCGCGCGCAGCGGCAGCAGGCCCGCCGCGCGCACGCGCTCGGCCGCGCGCTCCGTGAGCACGAGCTCGGCGCAGGGCTGGAGCGTCGTCTCGCCGTCGCGCTCGCGCACGTGGGCGGGGAGCTCCGCGAGTTCGACGCAGGCGTCCGCGCGCAGGTCTCCGCCGAGTCGTTCGGACTCGCTGCCGAGATGGATCGCGACCGCGAACGCTCCGCTGCCCCAGAGGTAGCCCTCGTGGTCGTCGGCGTCCGCGAGCTCCTCGAAGGCGAGACCCTCGACGCTGCCGCCGCGCGCGCCGTACGGCAGGCGCAGCAGCAGGCGGGGCCAGGTGAGCGCGAGCCAGCCGGCGCACGGCGAGACGCGCAGGGCCTGCCAGGCCGCCTGCGCCGCGCCCTCGGGATGCTCGTTCCACGCGTCGGGCTCCGTCGGCGGTTCACCGGCTGCGCAGCCGACGAGTGCCGCGTTGCCCGCGGCGACGAGGGGCGCGTCGAGGGCCATCGCGAGCCCGCCGAGGCGCGCGAGGAACCGCGCGTCGTCGGGTGTGGCGTCGAAGGACTCGGCGAGGACCAGCAGCGACCAGGGCTCCGCTCCGGGGGTGTGCCGGCTGCCCTCGACGAGTCGCCGACCGAAGCCGCCCGCGAGCGGCTCGTCGCCGAGCGCGGCGCGCAGCTCCGCGCGCGTGAGGTCGAGCAGTTCGAGGTGCACCACCGCGTCGGTGTCGAGGCGGCGCAGGAGCAGCTCGAGGCCGCGCCACGCGCACTCGAGCGCGCGAACGGCCGGCTGCCGGAGCAGCGTGCGCAGCAGCGCGCCCGTCGCGCCGTCGACGGCGGCGAGCAGTCCGTCGCGGCGAGGATCCGGTGCGGGGCTCAGGTGCGGCACGACGAGCTCGCGCAGCAGGGCATCGACGAGTTCGGCGCCGCGACCCCGCGCGGCGTTGCCGGCGTCCGTCGCCGCGAGCGCCGCGCCGAGCAGGTCGTCGGTGGCCGGCGCGGCCGGGGCCGGCGCCGGCGTCGCGGGGCGTCCCGGCACCGCGGCCGCACCGAGTTCGCGCGCGGCATCGGCGAAGCTGCGCGGGTCGTTCAGCCGGCGGCGCAGCGCCCGCAGCTCGCCGAAGGCCGCGACCGTCTCGAGGAGCCGATCGGGATGCAGGTCGTCGAGGCTGCGCAGGGGCAGGTCGACAGGGATCGCGTCGGGCGAGCTCGTGAGCCGCACCGCGACACCGAGCTTCGCGAAGAGCCCTTCGAACTCGTCGCGATCGACGCGGTGCAGGCGTCGTCGGGTGAGTTCCTCGGGCGCATGCTCGCCGCGGCTTCCCCGGCCGCTGAAGTCGCCGAGGACCAGGATGCGGAAGCTCGCGTCGTCGCTGTGGCTCATTCGATCCTCGCCTCCACCGACCGGCGCCCGGACGGCTGCGCGCGTGCGGCTGCGCGCAGGCTAACCCCTCCGCGTCTCGCCGACGGCAGGCGATCCGGACTCGCTGCGGGCCTGCGCGCGCGGCTGGGTCCCGGCGCGCGAGCGCCGTATGGTGCCCCGCCGACACCGTTCGCGGAGCCTTCGTCGATGCCCAAGCAGGTCGTGATGGGAGCGCAGCTCATGTGCTCGTTCGGAGTGGCGCCTTCGGCGCTCATCGTTCCGCCCGCGAGCCGCACCCTGGTCGGCGGCGTGCCGGCGGCGAACATCATGGACTTCAAGCCGATGGCGAACATCCCGCCCTTCGGCATGTGCACGACGCTCTCGAACCCGACGGTCGCCTCCGCCACCTCGGCCGCACAGGGCGTGCTCACGCCGGTGCCCTGCGTGCCGGTGACGGTCGCCCCCTGGGCACCGCCTTCGCCGACCGCGCTCGTCGGGGGGATGCCCGCGCTCAACTCCACGGCGAAGTGCCAATGCGCCTGGGGCGGTTCGATCTCGATCGTGAGTCCGGGGCAGGTGCAGGTCGACGTGCCGTGATCGCCCGCGGGGACGGCGCGCTCCCGCGGGACTCGTCGATCAGTGCGCGGCGCCGCGCTCGTGCACGGGGAAGCTCGCGGTGAGCGGTTCGAGTTCGCCGCGGCTGAACTCCAGGAGCGCGTGGCCGTCCTCGCTCTCCATCGCAAAGCAGTCGACGACGTCGGCGAAGACCTGCGCCATCTCGTCCTGGTTGCAGGTCGGCAGGTAGAGGCGCATCACGCGCGGGTCGTAGTAGCGGAAGTAGAGGGACTTGCCGTCCGGCCCTGACACCATCAGGAAGCGTCGCAGGTGCTTGCGCAGCGCCGGCGCCTCGTGGCGCGTGCGCACGAAGATCCCCCAGCTGCGGCCGAAGCCGGAATCGAGCAGCCAGGCCGAGAAGTCGCCGACGGGATCGAGCTCGACGAGGTACGGGGCCACGCGTTGCAGGCTCGGTTCGAGCTGCCCGGCGAAGAGGCAGTGCGGGGTCGCACCGAGGGAATCTGCGGTGCGCAGCAGGCGTGGGACGCGCGCGCCGTCGAGGACGGCGAAGACGCGGCAACCCGGGTCGGCGTAGAGCCGGGCACCGAGCGCGGGCAGACGCAGGGGCGCGTGGCGTGCGTCCGGTCGGGGCGAGGTCTCGCGGATGGATCCCATGGCTACCGTGGCTCGTGCGCTACGAGTTGCAGACCTCGCAGAACGCGTCGCCCGAGTCGGACGCGGACTGGAGCGCCGACGACTGCGCGGTCGGCGGGGCGGTCTCGATGGTGGTCCATTGGAGGCTCGCGGCCGTCTGCGCGGCGGTCGTCGTCGAGGCGGCGGCCGCCGCGGCCGCGGCGACGATCGCCATCGGCTTCGTCGGCGCTTCCGGAGCATCCGGCGCCGTGGCCGTTCCCGGCGCCTGGGGACTGCAGCCGTCCCCGGCGCCCGCGGCACCGCCGCTGTTGATCTTGACCATCGCGCCCGAGACGTCGACGCCCGCGGCGCCGATCACCACGAAGCTGCCGCCCGCCTTCAGCGTGAGCTGTATGCCGGCCTCGATCACGACGTTCATGCCGCCCTTCAGGTGGACGTTCATGCCGCCGTCGAAGGCGAGGTTCATGCCCGCCTTGAGGTTGGCGTTCTTGCCGGCGGACATGTGCTGATCGCCGCCGACCTTGAGCTTCTGCGCACCGCCGACGTCGAGTTCCTGATCCGCACCGATCTCGGTGCAGCTCTTGCCGCCGACCTTCTCGTGCAGATCGCCGCCGAGCTTCGACTTGCGATCCCCGACGAGCTCCTCGCTGTGGTTGCCGCCGAGCTTCTCGATGCGGTCGCCGTCGATCGTCAGGTGGAGGTCGCCGGTCACCTTGTTCTTCGAGTCGCGGCCGATCGTGCGGTGTTCGTCGTTGCCGATCTCGACGAGGTGATCGTTGACGACGTGGTGATGCTGGTCCTTCTGCGCGTGCACGTAGATGTGCTCGCTGCCCTTCTTGTCCTCGAAGCGGATCTCGTTGAGCGCGTCGTTCGAGCCGTCCTTCGAGGACTTGCTGCGGATGCCGCTCTGCGTCTTGTTCGCGGGCAGCTCGTAGGCCGGCATCGTGTTCGCGTTGTAGACCGCGCCCGTGACGATCGGCCGGTCCGGATCGCCGTCGATGAACTCGACGATCACCTCTTGGCCGACGCGCGGCAGCACCTGCGCGCCGAAGCGCTTGCCCGCCATGCTCTGCGCCACACGCATCCAGCACGAGCTCTTGTCGTCGTTCGCGCCCTTGCGGTCCCAATGGAACTGCACCTTCACGCGACCGTACTCGTCGGTGTGGATCTCCTCGCCGGAGGGCCCGACCACGAAGGCGGTCTGCGGGCCGGGCGCGCGCGGCTTGGGCGTCTTCTGCGGCGGGCGGTAGAGGACCGAGTCGGGGATGCACGTGAAGCGGTTGCGGTAACCGCCCTCCTGCGCGCTGTGCTCGACCGCGGTCGTCACGAAGCTCTTGCCGTCGTCGGCGTCGTGATGACGGTGGGCGAGCTTGAACTTGGTCCCCACCGCGAAGGAGTGGCAGGCCCCGGCTCCGTCGACGACGTCGTGGCCCGACTCCTCCGCCTCCATCCGCGCCTTGGCCTTGCTCTCGCCGTGCCCGCGCGCGACGTAGCGGCCCGGGTACTCGTAGCGCACGAACGCCGCGGCGTTCGGCAGCGTCAGCACCGTGTCGATGTCGGTGAAGAGACTCGTCGTGGGGTGCGTGAAGTCGTAGTCGCAGAGCGCCCACTTGCCCGACACGTAGTCGAAGCGGTGCTCCCAGCCGGAGACCTGCAGGTGGCTCGGCTCCGCGCTGGTGAACTCGATCTCGGGCTCGGCGCAATCCGCGTAGACCGCCTTGTTGTCCCCGAGCACGAGGACGTGGCGATCGGGATCGAAGCGGAAGAAGAAGAAGATCCCCTCGTCCTCGAGCAGGCGCATCACGAAGTCGAGGTCCGACTCGCCGAGCTGCACGCAGTACTCGTACGCGGGGTAGCTGCCGGTGATACCCGAGGTCTCGAAGGCGTCGAAGCCGGCGTCCCGGAACACCGACTCGACGATCTCGATCACGGTCTTCTTCTGGAAGATCCGGAAGTCCGCCCGCTTGGAGAGGAACCAGAGCCAGGGCACGAGATGCACGCGCCAATGGCGGTGGCCACCCGCGGCGAGGCCGACGTAGACGAGCCGCCGGGCGAAGCCGTTGAAGGTCCGCGAGGTGCCGGCCTTCGGGGTCACCGCGAAGGCGATCGATCGACCGATGAGCTGGCCGGGGTCGACGTCCTTCTTGTCCGTCAGCAGGTCGAGCTCGAACTCGAAGAGCGAGGACATCGCCTCGGCTCCTCGCATCGCGAGCAGATGGAATGCGTCGGTCCCGAGCGGCGTGGCGACGCTCAGCAGGCCTCCTGCTTGGTGGTGCGGCATCTCGGGCGGCGGAGTCTAGCCCGGACCATTCGCGAACGTCTGCTGCGTTCGCCGCAACTCGCGCCCGGCCGCGTCGCCGCGTCGGCTCCGCCCTGGCAGCGTGGCGAAGGCCACGCTTCGGGCGTCGCACGA
>JADLHO010000057.1 GCA_020848735.1 Planctomycetota bacterium
CAGCGGTGCCGACGCGATCGAGATCAGTCACGAGGCGCTGATCCCGAGCTGGACCTGGCTGCGCGAGCTGGTGCAGCAGAACCGCCAGTTCCTCGCCTGGCGCAAGCACACGCGGGCGGCGGTGCGGACGTACTGCGAACGTCACGACGACGCGATCCTGCTGCGCGGGCGCTATCTCGCCGAGGCGATGGAGTTCCGCGCCGCGCGCGCCGACGACCTCACGCCGGAGGAGCTCTCGTTCGTCGCGGCGAGTGTGGCGGCGGCGGCGCGGAGGAAGTTGCTGCTCCTTGTCGGCGTCGCAGCCCTGCTCGCGCTTTCGATAACAGCGTCGATCGGGTTCCTTCAGGCGAAACAGCGCACCGCGGAGTTTGAACTGCTGGCGAGTGTCGTGACCCTCCGCGCGGCGCGCGAGACAGAAGCAACGTTGTCCCCGCCCTGGCCCGAGAAGCTTGCTGCCATGGATGAGTGGCTCGATCGAGACGTGCCACGACTGCGCGATGCCTTGCCGAAGCTGAAGATTGCGCTGGCATCACTCGAACTACGCGCGAGACCGAGGATCGGGCGCGATGCTCGCCTCGAGTTCGACGCGGAAAGCGATCGCTTCCTCTTCGAGACGCTCCGATCGCAGGATCAGGCGATGGAGGAGTTCCTCGGGAGCTCGGTCCCGAGAGTCAAACAGCGTCGCGCATGGGCGAAGCGGCTCGACGAGCTGTCGAGGACGCGCGATGCAACACGCTGGGCGGCAGTGAGTGCGGCGATTCGCGCGAAGCACGGCTTCGACCTGAAGCCGCAGGGCGGACTCGTGCCCTTGGGTGCCAATCCGAAGACCGGCTACTTCGAGTTCTACGAGCTGCGCAGCGCCTGGGACGGCAAGAGCGATCCAGCGTCGATCGCCATCCCCGCTCACGATGAGGAAGGACGGATCGCAGTGAAGGACGAGACAGGGATCGTCTTCGTGCTGCTGCCAGGGGGGGCTGTCACGCTGGGAGCGCAGGACACGGACCCGAAGGGACCGAACTACGAGACCGGTGCGGAATCCGATGAAGACGTCCACGAGGTCCGACTCGCCCCCTTCTTCCTCGCCCGTCACGAGCTGACGCAGGCGCAGTACCTCCGCCTCACGGGGGAACGGAATCCAAGTTCGTTCGCGGCCGGCGAGTTCGGCACGGATGGGCCGGCGATCGGCTGGGCGCATCCGGTCGAGAACCTGGACTGGGACATGGCTCGGCAGGCACTCGAGCCGCATGGGTTGATCCTGCCGACGGAGGCGCAGTGGGAGTACGGGTGTCGGGGCGGGACGACGACCGCGTGGTATGCGGGCTCAGAGGCCCGCGATCTGCGAGGGCATGCAAGGCTCAGCGACAGCGCGCTCGAGGGCGACCCTCTCCAGGACCAGTGGTCGGCGCACTGGCCGGTGGGGGCGGGCTCTCCGAAGGCCTTCGGGCTCTTCGACGTTCACGGGAACGTGTGGGAGTGGTGCCGAGACTGGTACGGCGCGTACGGAACGGAGCGCCCAGGTGACGGGATAAGAGGAGACGCACGCGGCTCGGGCGACCGCGTGAGCCGGGGCGGCTGCTTCAGCAACCCTGCCTCCCGCGCGCGGTCGGCCGACCGCTACTGGGTCGCGCCGACGTTCCTCCGCTTCGATCTCGGCCTCCGCGCCGCCAGGATCATCACGGAGTGACTTCACCACTTCACGGCTGCTCGCAGCCCCCGCCGAGCGCAGCGAGCAGGGGGTGGCGGGACGGGGACTTGTTTCGCCGAGAAGCTTCTGCGAGGAATTCCGAAAAAGGTGGTGCTGGGGCCGGGTGGCGGGGTCAGGGCGATGCCCGTGCGTACGCATCGCATCCTCACTCTTCCGTTCGACGTGCAGCGGGGCTCCTTCGACACGCGCGCGCTCGACGAGCTGCAGCAGCGCTCGGTCCTGCTCGAGTGCCGCGAGCAGCTTTTCGAAGCGCAGGGCATGCCCTTCCTGCTCTGCGTCTGCGTGCTGGCGACCGCGGCTGCGACGGTCCCTTCGACTCCGGCGGCACCAGTCGCGATCGCGAGTCCTTTCGCTCTCACTCCTGAACCCGAGCCCGAACTGATCGCCGAGGCCCTCAACGCGGAATCGCTGAGCCTCGAGGCGAAGGCGAGCTTCGAGAAGCTGCGCGCCTGGCGCATTGCGACAGCGCGCAAACAGGGCGTACCGCCCTACGTGCTGCTCACCAATCGCCAGCTCCGCGATCTCGCCACGCGGAGGCCAGGGACCGTCGACGCGCTGCGCGAGATCGCGGGCATCGGTCCGAAGAAGGTCGAGAGCTATGGGCAGGCGCTGCTCGCGATCCTGCATCCGGGCTCGGCACCGCAGCTCGTGCGGCCCTCGGCGACGGCGCCGGCCGACGCTCCAGCCGCGGAGCCCGTGGCGTCATGAGCCTCCCACTCGATCGCCCGGCCGCAGCCGAGGCCGGACCCGAACTGATCGTGCTACAGCGCTGGGAGGAAGCGACCGGCTGGCTGCTCAACCACACGAAGCGCTGGCCCAAGGCCGCGCGCTTCACGCTCACTCAGCGCATCGAGAACCACGCGCTCGACGTGCTCGAGCTCTTGGTGCAGGCCCGCTACGAGCCGGGGCCTCGCGCGAAGCTCCTGCACGACGTCAATCTGCGCCTCGAACGCCTGCGCTTCCTGTTCCGCACCGCGCATGAGGCACGCGTGCAGCCCGCCCCCGGCTTCGAGTCGGCGATGCGTCGCGTCGACGAGGTCGGCCGCATGATCCACGGCTGGCGCCAGGCAATCGGTGCCCGGCCCAAGAAGGAGCCGCCAGCGTGAGACGCATCGGCGGCGTGTGGGACACGATCACCTCGTTCCAGAACCTCGCGCAGGCGACGAAGCGCGCGGCGCGCGGCAAGCACCGCGTGCGCGGGGCCGCGACCTTTCTCGAACGCCTCGAGCCCGAGCTGCTCGCGCTCCAGCGCGAGTTGCGCGAGGGTCGCTATCGGCCGGGTCCGGCCCGGACCTTCCTCGTGCACGATCCCAAGACGCGGGTGATCAGCGCGGCGCCGTTCCGCGACCGCGTGGTACACCACGCCCTGATCGACCCGCTCGAGCCGCTGCTCGATCGCCGCCTGATCGCGCACAGCTACGCCTGCCGGAAGGGCAAGGGGCAGCACCGCGCAGTCCGCTGTGCGCAGCGGCTGCTGCGACGCCATGCGTTCTTCCTGAAGCTCGACGTGAAGAGCTTCTTCCCCTCGCTGCGGCACGACGTGGTGATGGCCGCCATCGCTCGCATCGTGAAGGATCGCACCGCACTATCGCTCTTCGACGTGATCGTGCGCGCCGGCGGCGAAGGCGGCGTCGGCCTGCCGATCGGCAACCTCACGAGCCAGTGGCTCGCCAACCTCGTGCTCGGCGAACTCGATCAGCTCGTGCTCGGCACTCTGCGCGTCCCGGGCTACGTCCGTTACATGGACGACTTCGTGCTCTTTGCCGCTGACCGCACCGCTTTGCGCGCCGCGCATGGCGCGATCGCCGACTGGCTCGCCGTGCGCGCGATGAGGCTGAAGGACACGGCGACGATCCTCGCGCCGACGCACGCCGGTCTGCCCTTCTGCGGCTTCGCGATCCACCGCCGCACTTTGCGGATCCGGCCGGCGAACCTGCGCCGCTGCCGGCAGCGCATCCGGCACCGCGAGTGGCAACATCGCATGGGCCTGCTGGACGAAGGGCGCCTCGCCGCCTGCGTCAGCGCGTCGATCGAACACCTGCGGCACGGCTGCACGCTCGCTCTGCGGCGAGCATGGCTGTGCTCTGAAGTGATGGGAGCGGATCATCAGCTCGGGCAACCGCGTGAACCGGGGCGGCAGCTTCAACAACCCTGCCTCCAACGCGCGGTCGGCCAACCGCAACAGGAACGCGCCGACGATCCTCAACAACGATCTCGGCCTCCGCGCCGCCAAGACGTCCCTCCGCCCGATCACGGCCCTCGCCTCGCGACATGGTCGTGCTGTGCACCGTGATGTCCAGATCCGCTTCCAGCGTCCGCGTGCGTGGACTCGCGTGAGCGAGCTCGTGTGCGCGGGCCGAAGAGTGCCCGCCGCGCCGGGGTCGTAGGTCCGTCGCCAAGCGATGGGCCGAGCCCCCGGCGCGCGTCTTTCCCCTCGCCCGAGCCAGGTGGCGCAATGCGCCGGCCGCGCGCCGCCCCACCCCCAGATCCATCGCCGCGAGAGATCCGACTGCAGCACAGGCTCCGGATCGAGCCGCGCCTTCGACTCGCCGGATGCCGCGCGCCTGCTCGAGCTCCGCGACTCCCGGGAAGCGCCGCGGACCCCCGCTCCCGCCGCGAGGCCCGGACCTTCAGCGGTACTCGCTCGTGAAGACGCGATCGGTGCTCGCGACGTTTGCGATCCAGCCGATCACGGCATTGCCCTCGCCGTCCATCGCGACGTTCGGCGACCAGGTGTGGCTGCCCGGCAGCGAGATGCTGTCGTTGAGCGCGCTGGGCCGCGACAGGACACCGTCCCGCCGCTCCGCCTTGAAGATCGCGTAGGTCGAGCCGTCGTATTGCCGCCAGACGACGACGAGGTCGCCGTTGTCCGACATCGCCGCGATCGTCTCGAACACGTTGCCTCCGGCCGGGCTCAGTGCGTCGCCCACGCCGCTCGGATGCGTCCACGTGCCGTTGCGGTACTCGCTGCACATGGCCCGGCTCGCGCTCCCGTCGTGCTCGTACCAGGCGATCGCCGCGTCGCCATTCGCCGCGATGCACGCGCGCGGACCATAGGTGTGCCCCAGGCCCAGCGCATTGACGCCCTCCGCGGTCGTCGCCGGGTGGGCCCAGGCACCCGCGCGGCGCTCGCTCCGCAGCACCCTCGTGATGCTCCCATCGACCTGTGTCCAGGCCAGGATCGCGTCACCGCTCCCATTCATGGCGAGGTGGACGCTCTGGGCGCTACCCGGTGGGTTGATCGCGTCCGCGGCGCTCGCCGGGTGCGACCAGCTGCCGCCCGTCCATTCGCTGAACATGAGGCGGTTCTGGCTGCCGTCGTAGTGCTTCCAGGCGACGACCGTGCCGCCGTCGTCGTCCATCGCGACGCCGACCAGTTCGACGCCGAGCCCGGCCGGATCGATGTGATCCCCGGCCGACTGTGTGTGCGTCCAGACCCCGTTGCGCCGCTCGCTGACATAGACGTGCCAGGTGGAGGACTCGAGGCCGGCATAGGCGATGACGGCATCCCCGTTCGCGGACAATGCGACCCGCGGGGAGTACACGTCCAAGGTGGCCGGGCTCACGGCCGCCGCGAGCGACGCGGCATGCGTCCAGGTGCCGTCGACGCGTTCGCTGAGGTAGAGCCGCGTCCGGGTCCCGTCGTAGTACGGATACACGATCAGGCTGTCGCCGTCGGCGGCGATCGCGATGGACGGCACCTCGGTGAGGTGCCCCCCGCTCGGTTCGATGCCGCCTCCCGGACCCGAGTTCCAGGTCCAGGATCCGGCCCGGCGCTCCCCCATCTGCGTATTCCACTCCGTGCCGTCGTGCAGGAGCCAGGTCACGAGCGCATCGCCATGGGCCGCCATCGCCACGCTCAGCCCCGTGACCGCGTGCCCCGGCCCGCTGCGTGCATCGGCCTCCGACTGGGGGTGCGTCCAGGCCTTGTCCGCGCAGTCGACGGTGATGCCGCTCACGGGAGCCCCCGCGAGCTGACCCGTCGCATTGCCGAGCGTGCGGCGCTGCGTCGTCGTCCCGCTCTTGACGGTCACGGCGTACGCGAGGCCGTCGCGAAGACGGGTCGGGAAGGTGAACGGACCGTCCTGCGTGACCGTGAGGTCATCGCCGCCGTTGTTCTGCAGGACCAGGGAGCCGGACAGACCGCTCACCGTGCCGCCGACGCTGAGCAGGTCGACGCACACGACCGAGAGATCGGTGACGTCCGCACCCAGGATCACGCCGCTGATCGTGCCGCCGAGCGAGCAATCCTGGCCGCTCGGTGAGCTGAGGATCGAGACCGAGAAGGGCGTGCCGTCGGCCAGGCGCGTCGGGACTTCGAAGGGGCCGTCCGCGCTGATCGTCAGGTCGTCGCCCCCGCTGTTCTGGAGCACCAGCGTGCCGTCGAGCCCGCTGACCACGCCGCCGATGCCGTAGGCGATGACGTCGATCGCGATGCCGATGCCGACCACGTCAGCGGACACGATGCCCGAGCCGTTGCTGACCTGTGCGACGCAGCCCGCGGGCGGGGTCACGACGCTCACCGTATACGAGGCCCCGGATAGGAGCCGCGTCGCGAACACGAAGGCGCCGTTCGCGGAGAGCGTCACGGACTCGACGCCATTCAGCGACAGCACGATCGAGCCGCCCGAGAGGCCGCTGAGCGTGCCGCCGATGGAGTGACTCCTCGCGCCGGAGCTGCCGCTGTTGCAGGCCGCGGCGAGCGCAAGGAGCCCGAGGGCCAGGAGATGGAGGATCCGCGAGAGGGCTGGAGATGTCGGGTGCATGAGGGTGACTCGCGAGAGCCGCGGCGCGCCGCGACCCGAGGGTTGCCCTGCCCCTTCGAGCAACGCCCCCCTGCCCTTGAGCCCCTGTCTCACGGCTTTGCGTGGGATCGCTCCCGTCGGGCGCGCGCCGGCATGCGATGGCGGCACCTGTGCATCGCGCCACGCGTCGAGCGATTCGCGGGGTCGGAGGACGCGTCGGGTCTTCACCCGCTTCGGCGACACTCGTCGTTGAGTCGCGGCGGCCCCTCGGTTCTGCTGCGGCCTGCTCCGCTCGACCACGCCCGCCTCCCGCCTCGACCCCGATGTCCGCACCCTCCCACCGCTCGGCCGCGAGTTTCCCGCTCGCGCTCGTCCCGATCGTCCTCGTCCTGATCGCCCTCGTCGGAGTGGGGACCGCGGTCCTCGCCCAGGAGCGGCCGAGCTCCGCCGCGCGCCGCCTCTCCGTGCTCTTCTTCGGGGCGCCGACCGCCAACGGGCCCCACCACGATCCGATCACCCGCTATGCGACGCTGAAGCGCGCCTTCGGCACCGAGGGCATCGACCTCACGTACGTCGAGGACCCGGCGATCGCGTTCCGCAGCGAAACCCTGCGCGCCCACGACGCCCTGCTGATGTACGGGAACTGGCACCAGACCGGCCGCATGCCCACTGCACAGCTCCGTGCGCTCCTCGACTGGGTCGAGTCGGGCGGGGGCTTCGTCGCCGTGCATTGCGCGTCCGCCTGCTATGGGGCGACGCCCGAGTTCCGGCGCCTGGTCGGCGCCCGCTTCCAATCCCACGGGGGCGAGGAGTTCCAGGTCGAGGATCGTCTCCCCGGCCACCCGATCCTCTCGGGTGCAGGCGCCTATACCGCCTGGGACGAGACCTACGTCCATGACGAGCACGGCAACGACCGCGAGATCCTCCAGACGCGGCAAGGCGAGCCCTGGAGCTGGACGCGTCGCCAGGGCGAAGGCCGCGTCTTCTACACGGCGAGCGGACACGACCACCGCGTCTGGGACCTGCCGCAGTTCCAGCGGCTCCTGCGCAATGCCGTGTACTGGTGCGTGGGACCGGAGCGCAAGGCGCAGCTCGATGCCTTCGGACTCCCGGTGCTGGAGGACGAGCCGGTCTCGCTGCCGGGCTACCGCGAGCGGCGCGAGATCACGCGCGCGCAGAAGCCCCTGAGTCCGGAGCAGTCCCTCAAGCTCGCGCAGGTCCCCGTCGGGATGGAGCTCGCGCTCTTCGCGGCGGAACCCGACATCGTCAATCCGATCGCGATCGCCTTCGATCCGCGCGGACGCGCCTTCGTCGTCGAGACGGTCGATTATCCGAACGAGCTCCAGGCGGGCAACCTCGGCCACGACCGCATCACGATCTGCGAGGACACGGACGGCGACGGCCGCGCCGATCGCTTCACGCGCTTCGCGGAACGACTGTCGATCCCGACCTCGCTCGTCTTCGCGAACGGCGGCGTGATCTGCACCAACGGGAGCGAGCTGCTCTTCCTCGCCGATCGCGACGGCGACGACCGCGCCGAGGTCCGCGAGGTGCTCGTCACCGGCTTCCACATGGGCGACACGCACGCGGGCATCTCGAACCTGAGGTACGGCTTCGACGGCTGGATCTGGGCGACGATCGGCTACTCGGGCTTCGCCGGCGAGGTCGGTGGCGTGCGCCACGAGTTCGCGCAGGGGCTGCTCCGCTTCCGACCGGACGCCAGCGCGCTCGAGTTCCGCCAGCACACGACGAACAACACCTGGGGCCTCGGCTTCACCGAGTCCTTCGACGTGGTCGGCTCGACCGCGAACGGCAATCCGAGCTGGTATGCGAGCGTCCCCGACGCGAGGCTCCGGCAGGCTGGTCTCGAACCCGCGCCCACGCCGCGCGCCGACGACAACCCGCGCTTCTTCCCGATGTCCACGGACATCCGGCAGGTCGACCAGTTCGACCGCTATACCTCGGCCGCCGGTCACGCCCTCTACACGGCGCGGCGCTTCCCGCCGGAATACCACGATCGCATCGCCTTCGTGTGCGAACCCACCGGCAAGCTCGTCGGCGAGTTCGAGATGCGGCGTGAGGGGGCCGGCTTCAAGGCGGCGCAGCGCCCGAACAACCTCTATGCGTCGGCGGATGCGTGGTCGAGTCCGGTCTGGGCCGAACCCGGTCCGGATGGCGCCGTGTGGATCTGCGACTGGTACTCGATCGTCGTGCAGCACAATCCGACGCCGAGCCGCGCCTCGGCCGGCGTCGACGCGCGCACGGGGCGCGGCAACGCCTATGAGACGCCGCTCCGCGACCAACGCTTCGGTCGCATCTACCGCGTCTATCCGACCGGCTCGGCCGACGAACCTGCACCGACGCTCGATCCCGCGACGCCTGCGACCCTGCTCGCCGGACTGTCGCACGGCAATCTGCTCGTCCGACTCCACGCGCAGCGTCTGTTGGTCGAGACGTCCGTCGCAGGCACGCAGGAGCTCGCCGAGCTCGTGCTCGCCGACGGCCCGGGCGCGCCGCATGCGCTCGAGGTCCTTGCCGCGCGCGGTGCGCTCGACGACGCGGTGATCGCGCGCGCCCTCCGTGCGCCGCGCGAGGCGACCCGCCGCCGCGCCATCGCCCACGCCGATCCGTCCCAGCTCCGCGCGGCCATGCTGATCGACGGCACGCTGCGCGCGACGGGCAAAGAGCTCGCCGAGGTCCTCCTCGGTCTGGCCGCCGCTGCGCTCGACCCGGAGCTCGGCACGGCGCTCCTCGAACTCGCCGCGCGCGAGGATGGCGCGCTCTTCCGCGACCGGACCCTGCGCGAAGCCTGGCAGGTCGCGGCCCGCGCGCAGGCCCCCATGGTCCTCGCCGCGGCGGCGTCCCTCCGGGGCGAGGCGCCGACCCCGCCCGCGCCGGTGAACCTGCTGCCGGACCCCGGCTTCGAGACGGAACGCGAGGGTCGCGTGCCGGCCTGGTCCGATCTGCGCACCTATGGCGGCGCGCGCGGCGACGCGATCGCCGTCGGCTCGCATGCCCCCGGGCGAAGCGGCGATCGCTGCCTGCGCGTGCATTGCGATGCCATGACCGACAGCGGCCTCGCCGCGACGATCAAGGTGCAACGGGGAACGCGCTACCGGTTGAGCGGCTTCGTCCGCACGGTCGATCTCGTCCCCGCGCGCGGCGCGCCCGGGGCGATGCTGAACGTGCCCGGCGGTGCGCGCACGCGCGGGGTCCACGGGACCACCGAGTGGACGGAGCTCAGCGTCGAGTTCGACTCGGGCGACGCGGACGAGATCGTCGTCCATTGCCTCTATGGCGGCTACGGCGGCGCCAAGGGCACCGCGTTCTTCGACGACGTCGCCCTCGTCGCGATCGGGAGCGGCGTCTCCCTCACGGGGGTCCTCGAATCGCTGGCGGCGTACGCCGCGGAGCGCGGACGTCCGGCGGCCACTGCGCCCGAGCGCCGCTTCGAGCCCGACGCCGACGTGCACGCGCGCGGCAATGCCGTGTATGCGCGCACGTGCATCGCGTGCCACGGCGTCGACGGGCGCGGCGTCCCGGGCGTCTTCCCGCCGCTCGACGGCTCCGATTGGCTGAGCGGCGACCCCGAGCTGCCGATCCGCATCGTCCTGCACGGATTGCAGGGCCCGATCGTCGTGGGCGACGCCCACTTCGACAGCGCAATGGCGCCGCTCGGCCCCGCGCTGAGCGATGCGGAGATCGCCGACGTCCTGACCCTCGTGCGCCAGCGCTGGAGCAACGACGCCGCGCCGGTCGATGCCGCCACCGTGTCGCGCGTGCGCGACGCGACGCGCGCGCGCACGAGCCCCTGGTCGCCAAAGGAGCTCGGGCGATGAGCCCGACACCGCGGCGACTGGGCTTCAGCTTCCTCTATTTCGGCCCACGCATCGACGAGCGACACGCGCCGTGGTTCGAGCGCGTCGCCATCCACGGCTACGACGGCGCGGAGCTGCCGGTGGCCGAGGCGAGTCCACGCGAGCTCACGACCCTGCGCCGCCTGCTCGAGGCGAACGGCCTCGCGGCGAGCGCCGTGGGCTTCGCGACGGCCGACGCGGATCCGATCGCGGAGTCCCCGGCCGTGCGGCGTCGGGCCGTCGATCACCTCGCGGCGCTCGCCGAGAAGGCGGCCGCCCTGGGCGCCCACGTGCTCGCGGGTCCCATCCACTCGGCCTATGGCCGCTTCACGGATGCGCCACCGACTGCCGACGAGCGCGCGCGCTGCGCCGAGGTGCTCCGCGAGGCCGGTGCGCGGGCGGCCCACGTCGGCATCCGGCTCGCGGTCGAACCCCTCAATCGCTTCGAGTGCTTCTTCCTCAACACCGCCGCGCAATGCGACGCGCTCGTCCGTGAGGTCGGCCATTCGCACGTCGTCGGCACGCTCGACACGCACCACGCCCATCTGGAGGAGGACGACCTGGTCGGCGCGATCCACGCCAGCCGCGCGACGCTCGGCCACGTGCAGCTCTCCGAGAACCACCGGGGGACACCCGGCACGGGCCAGGTCGATTTCCCCCGCGTGCTCGCGGCCCTCGACTCGATCGATTACCGCGGCTGGCTCGTCATCGAGGCCTTCTCGCGTCAGGACCCCGCATTCGGCAATGCGCTGCGCATCTGGCGCGATCTGGATCGCGGACCGGAGTCGGTGCTCGCCGCCGGGGCGGCGCTGCTGGGACGCGCGGGAAGGACTCGAGCGGCGCAGCTTGCCCCCGGTCGAACGACCGAGGGGCCCGGATCATCGCCTGCGTCGATGTGATCCGCGACGCACCGCCGCGCGGGCGCCGCGTGAAGGGTCTCGAGGCTGCAGCGGCTCCGTCTCGCTCCGCCCAGGAAGCCTCAGGCCACTCCGTGGGCTGGATCGGTCCGTCGTCCCGAGTCGTCGTGTCCCGCGCCGACCCTCGTGACCGCAGGCCTATTGCGGCTCGCGGCGAGCGACGACGATCGCGTCCATCGGTCCGCTGCGATCCACACCGGAGAGCGCGCTGCGCAGACGCGCCAGCAACGTCCGGAACGCGGATCGGCGCGGCCGGCTCGCCGGATCGCGCAGGCTCGCGACCACGGTCAGGCCCGCGGCCCGCAGGGCGCGCTCGAGCAAGGCGCGTGGATAGGGCCGCACATGCGTGGGGTCGAGCCAGAAGGTCTCCTCCAGCACGATCGCGCTCCGGGGGTCCGGGGTGACGATCAGCAGCACTCCCGACGGCGCCAGCAGGGTCGCCGCCGCCGCGAGGAGGGCCAACGCGCGCGGGCCATCGAAGTGCTCGACGACGTGGACGAGCACCACGGCCGAGAAGCGCGCGGAGTCGGCGTGCAGTCGGGCCACCGCCGCGGCGAGGTCGGCGCAATCCACCGCGTGGCCGCGCGCGCGGCACGCGGCGACGGCCGCGGGACTGGCGTCGACGCCGCGCGCCGTCCATCCCGCATCGCGGAGCAGGTCGAGGAAGGCGCCGGTCCCGCAGCCGAGGTCGAGCACGGTGCCGGACGCGGGCAGGAAGCGCAGGTAGCCGCGCTTCTTCTCCCGATCCTCGTCGGCGTCGACATATCCGCGCGCCAGATCGTGCGCCGACGCGTCCTGGCCGCCGGACATCAGCCGATGCCGTAGCGCTCGCGGAGGACCGCGAGGTGGTGCAGCTCGTGACCGGCCACCGCGTGGACGAGCGAGCGCACGGTGAACGGATTGCCCGAGGCCTTGCCCCGGCGGAGGGCGACCTCGGCGTCGAAGCTCTCGAAGAGGGCCAGGGTCGCATTGCGCACCGCGCGGTACTCCGCGCAGAGTCCCGCCCAGGACCGCCCGTCGAAGCCGGCGGCCGCCATCCAATCGTCCTGCTCCATCGACGGCTGGTCGGCCGGATCACGCCGCGCGATCGCGAGCGCACGGTGCGCGAAGACGCGCTCGCCGTCGCAGATATGGCCGAGCACCTGCTTGATGCTCCACTTGCCCGGCGCGTAACGGAACGAGGCGCGCGCATCGTCGAGCGTCTCGAGCAGGCCGAGCGTGACGACGGACTGGCGACGGAGCAGGGCGCACACGTCGCCTTCGGGCACGAGCCCGATGTAGCGCCCGTAGTACGGCGCGTATTCGGAGGGATCGGGTCGGGGGATGGCGTTCATCGCTGCGGGCTCCGCAGATGGGGTGCGAGGCGGTCGCGCGCCCAGAGGTACCACGCGACGATCCCCGTCGCGAGCACGGCCAGGCCCTTGAGCGCATTGTCGCGTTCGGCGGGCTGGGTCAGCAGCGCGCCGACGAAGAGCACCGAGACGACGACGAAGATCGCCGGCGTCACCGGATAACCGGTGCAACGGTAGGGACGCGGCAGGTCGGGCCGCGTCTGCCGCAGGCGCCAGACCCCCGCGACGGTGAGTCCATAGAAGAGGAACGCCGCGAAGACCACGAAGTCGCTGAGGCTGCCGAAGGTCGGCACGAGGAAGATCAGCGCCGCGGACCAGAGCGCCTGCAGCCAGATCGAGACGGTGGGCGTGCCCCAGCGCGGGTGCACGCGGATCAGGGCGCGGGGCATGAGGCCGTCCTCGGCCATCGCATAGAAGCCGCGCGGCGAGGAGAGGAAGTTGGGATTGGCCGCGCCGAAGACCGAGAGCGCGACCAGCAGCGTCAAGCCGCTGCCGAAGCCCTCCCCGAAGACCCGCCCGATGGTGAGGCTCGCGACCCGGCTCTTGTCCTCGCCCAGCTCACGCATCTCGTCGAAGGGCACGACGTGGAGATAGGTGACGTTCACCGCGACGTAGATCGCGATGAGGATCAACATCCCGCCGATGAGGCCCCGGGGCAGCGCGCGGTTGGGGTCCTTGAGCTCGGCCGCGTTGAACGGGAGCTGGTACCAGCCCTCGTAGGCCCAGAAGATCGCGAGGAACGCCGAGACGACGCCGCCCAGGCTCAGCGTGGTCGCGGCCGCGCTGTCGGCCACCGGCAGCGTGGTCGAGGTCGATGCCCCGCCGGCCACGAGGAGCCCCGCCAGCGCGATCAGGACGAGCGCCGCGAGCTTCGCGAAGGTGGAGAGGTTCTGGACGAGCGCCCCCAGCACCACGCCGAAGTGGTTGACGCACGCGAGCACGAGGATCATCCCGCAGGCCGCGAGCTTCCCGGTCAGCCCCTTCGTGGCCTCGTCCAAGGGCACGCCGAACCACGGCAGGACGTATTCCGCGAACGCGCTCGCCAGCGCCGCGATCGTCCCCGAGTTGATGGCCCAGAAGAACACCCAGCCGTAGAGGAAGGCCGGCATGGCCCCCCAGGCCTCACGCAGGAACGCGTATTGGCCGCCCGCCTGGGGAAAGGCCGCGCCCAGCTCGGCATACGCGAAGGCCCCGCAGAGGCAGACGATCCCGAGCCCCGCCCAGAACAGGTGGATCCAGCCCTCGTGGGGCAGGGCCTGCGAGATCTCCAGGGGTTTCAGGAAGACGCCCGAGCCGATCACCGCGCCGACCGTGATCGAGATCGCGCTGAAGGTCCCGAGCCGCCGCTGCAACTGGCCGCCGGGAGTCGGCGCTGAGGCGTTCTGCATGGCGCGGCACGCTAGCCCGAACGCGGCCCGGGCCGCAACGATTGCTTGCGGCGAGCCGCAGGGCCATCGTGGCCGACCTCGTCACGCGCGTCGGCATGAGTCGCCCGTCCTCGCTCCGGGCCTTCCCCCGTAGCGCATCGCGGGGGCGATCCCGGACGCGTGAACAATGCAGCCTGGCGCCGCCTCGTTCCCTAAGCTCCCGCGCGCCGGCGGAGCCCGCTCCACTCCGCCGGGCAGCTCGCCAGCCCAGGCGCCCCTCGCTCGTTCCGCAGATGTCCTCTCCCTACCACATCGTTCTGGCCTGCTCCCTCGCGGTCGCCGGCAGCTTCGCACAGCACCCCGATCCCGCGCGCGAGAGCACGGGCAAAGCACCCATCGCCAATCCCTTCACCGCGCCGATCCGCAGCGGCGAGGACGACAACGGCCATCGCTGCGGCACCTGGGGCTCCGGCCCGGACTACAAGGCCTCCTTCCACGACGGCTTCGCCTTCTATCCGGTGCTCGGCGAGCGCTATCCGCACAACCTGCCGCTGCGCTGGCAGACGAGCTCCGTGCGCGTCGGTCACGAGGAGCTCCTGGTCGCCGGCCGTGAGCCGGTCACCGCGGCCGGCGATTGGCGCTTCGAATACCGCTTCGGCGCGGTCACCGAGGCCTACGAGCTCCGCAAGGACGGCGTCGAGCAGACCTTCGTGCTCGCCCACCGACCCCCGGCGCGCGGCGAGCTCGTCATCGAGGGTCGCGTGGACTCCGAACTCGGCGCCGCGGAGCGCGGCTTCGCACACGCGCCGCTGACCTTCAGCCACGCCGACGGCACGCCCGTCCTCGCCTATGGCGCCGCCACCGCCGTCGATGCCGCGGGCCGCCGCTTCCCGATGGACAGCGCCTTCGCGAACGGCGTGATCCGCCTCCGCCTCGCCGCGAAGGACCTCGCGGCCGCGGAGTTCCCGCTCGTCGTCGACCCGCTGCTCGGCAACCTCATCCTCTCGTCCGACGCCGCGGGCCGTCTGGCCGCCGATCCGAACGTCGCGCGCGACGGTTACCGCAACGAGCTCATGACGGTCTACACCCGCGTGAGCGCGGGCACGGATCACGACGCCTTCGCCGTCCTTTGCGCCGACGACTTCACGGGCGGCACCCTCGTGTGGACCGACCTCACCGCGAACTGGAGCACCCGGAATTGCGACCTCGCCTTCGTCGGCGGCGCCTCGCGCTGGATCCTCGTCCTCCAACGCGATTTCCCGAGCCCGACGGGCTCTGCGCTCCGCTTCCATACGCGCGCATCAGGCGATCTCGTCCCCTCCACGAGTTGGACGGTTCTCGCGGGGACGAACGGCAACCTCCTGACGGCGCCCGACGTCGGCGGGACCGACGCCTTCTCGACCGGTTCGAACGCGCTCGTGGTCTACCAGTCCGACGCCGGCCTCGCGAACGCCCAGCACAGCGAGGTCTACGCCCGCCTGGTCGATGTCGCCGCCAACACCGTCGGCCCGGCGATCAACCTCGAGCCAGGCGCGACCCTCGACCGCGAGACTCCCGCGGTGAACCAGATCAGCGACGGTGGGACGAGTTCCTGGATCGTCTGCTGGACCCAGCTCGACTACGCCATCACGGAGGACGATTGGGACATCGTCGCCCGTCGCATCGACTCCAGCGGCGTGAGCCAGGGACGCAGCGTGCTCGGCAACCGCTCCAGCCGGATCCACAACTTCCTGCCGAAGGTCGCGGGCCGAGGCAGTCTCTATGCCGTGTCCTACGGCGAGAACACGAATCCGACCGGCGTCCAGCCGAACGCCTGGGCCGAAGAGATCTGGATCGAGCGTTTCGTCTGGCAGGAGAACCTGCCGGCAGCGGTGCCGGGAGCCCGCGGACAACTGCGCCGAGCGGGCGCCCGACGCTATTGGAACGGCGACATCGCCTACGACAGCCAGACCGACAGCCACTTCGCCCTCGTCTACCACAGCGACGTGTTCGACGTGTTCGCGGCGCGCGTCGGCTACGACGCGCAGCTCTGCGAGTCCGTGACGGTCCACAACACGGCCAGCTCCGGGTACTCCCCGGCGATCACCTTCGATCGCAACGCGAACCGCTTCCCGATCGTCTACGTCACCGACGAGGGCGGCGCCGCACCCGCCCCGGTCCGCGGGGTGCTCTTCGAGTACCCGAGCTTCCCCGACCCCCTGCCGTACGGCGTCGGCTGCGGGCCGGCCTACGTCGTCCCGACCAACACCGGTCACGCGCGCAAGCCCCATTGCGGCAGCGCGTTCTTCCAGCTGAGCGTCTTCGCGGTCCCGAACGATGCGCCCGGTGTGCTGAACCTCGGCCTCAGCCCCGACAGCACGCCGATCCCTGGCCTGCCGGGCTGCTTCTCGAACGTCGGCACCCTGATCGCGAGCCTCGGCACCCCGAGCTCCGGCTCGATCCGGGTCATCCCGCTGCAGATCCCGAGCGGTATCAGCGCGGATCTCTTCGTGCAGTTCCTCTACGCCGACCCCGGCTCGCCGAACCCGATCCCGGTGAGCGCCAGCCCCGGCCTGCAGATCCTCATCCGCTGACGGCGCGATGCATCGAGATCGCCGATCGCGCGAGATCGCCGGTCACAATTGAGACCGTTCTCCGGATGTTCCACCCACGGCGACCCGACGCGGCGCCAAGGTCGAGATCCGAGATCCGGAGTCCGGGCGGTTGCCCCTCGGCGTATCGAGGCCGCTCGGCCCAAGATCGCCGGGATTCCACCTTGCGCTGCGGGGCCTGCTTGCGCTCCTGCCACTGCTCCGCGCTCGACCCGAATCGGGCCGCGACGCGGTGAGTCCTCCACCGGAGAACCGAGATGATGTCGATTCGAATCCACGCTGCCCTCGCCTGCGCCACGTTGGCTGCAGGCGCTCTCGCCCAGAACCCCGAGGACGCCGTCCGCACGCCGCGCGCCGCGGAGGTCCTCGGGTCTCCGACCCTCGCGCCGCAAGCGTCGGCCGATGCGGCCGCTCGCCGCGGGATGCGTTCCGGCGAGGAGCTCTTCACCGCGCCGATCCGCAGCGGCGAGGACGACAACGGCTACCGCTACGGCACCTGGGGCTCGGGCCCGGACTACAAGGCATCCTTCCACGACGGCTTCGCCTTCTACCCGGTCCTCGGTGACCGCTATCCGCACAACCTGCCCCTGCAGTGGCAGACGAGCTCCGTGCGGGTCGGCGGCGAGGAACTCCTGGTCGCCGGCCGCGCGCCGAGCGCCAAGGCGAGCGACTGGCGTTACGAGTACCGCTTCGGCGCGGTCACGGAGGCCTACGACCTGCGCAAGGACGGCGTCGAGCAGACCTTCGTGCTCGAGTCCCGCCCCGCGGCGAGCGGTGAGCTGCTCATCGAGGGCCGCGTGAACACCGAGCTGCTCGCACCCGAGCGCGGCTTCGCGCACGCGACGCTGACCTTCAGCCACGCCGACGGCACCCCGATCATCGCCTACGGCGCCGCCACGGCCGTCGATGCCGCGGGCCGGCGCTTCCCGATGGACAGCGCGTATGCCGACGGGACGGTCCGCCTCCGCCTCGCGGCCGCCGACCTCGCCGCGGCGAGCTTCCCGCTCGTCGTCGATCCGCTGCTCGGCAACCTGATCGTCTCGTTCGACTCGACGAGCCGTCAGGCCTCGTTCCCCGACGTCGCGCGTGACGACGCGGGCAACCAGCTCATGACCGTCTACGGCCGTCTCAACTCCGGCGGCGACTACGACGCCTTCGCCCGCATCACAGCCGACGACTTCACGGGTACGACCCTGGTCTGGACCGACGTCACCGCGAGCTGGAGCACGCGGCGCTGCGACGTCGCCTTCGTCGGCGGTGCCGGCCGCTGGATCATCGTGATCCAGCGCGACTTCCCGAGCCCGACCGGCTCGTGGATCCGCTACCACACGCGCGCCTCCGGCGACCTCGTCGCCTCGTCGACCTACACCTCGCTCGCCGGCTCGAACGGCAACACGCTCTCGGCGCCCGATGTCGGTGGCACGGATGCCTTCTCGTCCGGCAACAACGCGCTCGTCGTGTACCAGTCCGACGTCGGCCTGACGAACTCGGCCAACAGCGAGGTCTACGCGCAGCTCGTCGACGTCGCCGCGAACACGGCGGGCGCGCCCATCAACCTCGAGGTCGGTGCGACGTTCGATCGCGAGACGCCCTCGGTGAACCAGGTCTCCGACGGCGGCACGGCCTCGTGGATCTGCTGCTGGACCCAGCTCGACAACTCCCTCACGGAGGACGACTGGGACCTCATCATCCGCCGCATCGACTCCGCCGGCGTGAGCCAGGGCCGCGGCTTCCTCGGCAACGCCTCGGCGACGGTGCACGCCTACGTGCCGAAGATCGCGGGCCGCGGCGGGCGCTATGCCGCGTGCTACGGCGAGAGCCCGAATCCGGCAGGCGTCCAGGTGAACTCGTGGGCCAACGAGATCTGGGTCCAGCGCTTCGACTGGAGCGAGAACTCGTCCACGCCGGCTACGTTCGACCGCGTGCGCGTGCGCGCCGGCGGTGCCGCCGACTTCTTCAACGGCAACATCGCCTACGACAACAACACCGACAGCCACTTCGGGCTCGTCTACCACAGCGATGCCTGGGACGTGTTCGCGGCACGCGTCGGATACGACGGCAAGGTCTGCGAGGCCGTGACGGTCTACAACACCGCCAGCCTGGCCTTCTCGCCCGGCATCACCTTCGACGACGACGCGAACCGCTTTCCGATCGTCTACACGGCGAACGAGACCGGCGCCTCGCCGAACCCGGTCTACGGTGACCTCTTCACCTACCCGAGCTTCGCCCAGCCGGCGCTCTACGGGGTGGGCTGCGGGCCGGCGGTGATCGGTTCGAACTCGAACGCGCACAGCACGAAGCCCCACAGCGGCGCCGAGTTCTTCCAGATCCGTGCGACCTCCGTCCCGACCAATGCGCTGGGCGCGCTGAACATCGGCCTCAGTGCCGATGGGACGCCGATCCCGGGCCTGCTCGGCTGCTTCTCGAACGTCGGCACGCTGATCGTGAGCCTCGGCGCCTCGGCCATCGGCTCGACGGCGACCATCCCGCTGCCGATCCCCGGCGGCATCAGCGGCGACCTCTTCGTGCAGTACATCTACGTCGACCCGAGCTCGCCGAACCCGCTGCCGGTCAGCACCTCGCGCGGCCTGCAGATCTTCATCCGCTGAGGGCCCGAGAGAGAGAGAGAGTCGAGCGTACGGGCGCTCCGATGCCCGCGGGTGGCCGCACCCGCGGCCACGCAGAGGTTGAGAGACGAATCGTCTCTCGACCTCTGCGGTCCTCGGACCTCAGCGCTGGAGCGCGTAGTTGCCGCCCGACTCCTTCGCGAGTCGCTTGAGCATCGCGCTGTCGGTCCCGATCGAGATGCAATGGATGCGGATGCGGCGCGCGCGGTTCCAGCGCGCGACCTCGTCGGCGAGCGCATCGGGATCCTGGATGAGGCCGGCACTCGGCGCGCCGTCGGAGAGCAGGTAGATCGTGTCCACCTCGCTCTCCTGGAAGGCGCGCTGCAGGGCCCCGTGCACGTTGGTCCCGCCGCGTGGCTGCAGGCGCTCGACACCGGTCAGCGCCTCGGCCCGCGTCTTGTCGACCGCCGGCGCCATCTGCGGCAGGATCGCCTCGACGCCGGTCTCGAAGGGGATGACGTTGAAGCGATAGTGCTTCGGGATGCCCTCGAGCACGCGGCGCAGCTGCTGCTTCGCCTCGTCGAGTCGGGTGCGCGCGCCGTCGGTGCCCACCTTCGCCGACATGCTGCCCGAGACGTCGACCACGAAGACGACCCGATCGCTGACGAGCGGGACCCCGTAATACGTCGAGGTGGCATTGGCCTCGGCGGGCTTCGGCTTCGCGCCGGGGCCCGCGGCGCCGTCGGGGATGAGCGCGAAGCCGGCGCCGTGCTCCTCCCACCACGCGTTCCAGCGGGCGGTCTGGTTGAAGCGCATCGCGGTGAGCGATTGCAGGACGTCGAGGACGTCCTCGCGGAGCCGACCGGACTCGGCGTCGATGCGCGGGATCAGGAGGGGAACGCTGCCGACATCGCGGACCTTCCGCGCGAAGTCGTAGGCCGCCGCACGGACCTCCCATTCGCTGTGCTCGAACGCCGACCACGCGTGCTCGAGTGCGGGAGCGTGTCGCAGCTCCGCGAGCAGATCGAGCAGGAGCGCGTGCACGGCGACCTCGCGCTGGTTCTCGCGACCGGCCAGCAGCTCGGCGAGCTCCTCGGCCCAGGCCGCGTCCTTCTCGACGCAGGCATGCAATGCGAGGAGGGCCTCGGTCCGGCGCGCATCCGGCTTGCCGCGCAGGAGCTTGCGCAATTCGCCCGCGGCAGAGCGCTCGCCGCGCTTCGCGAGCGCGCGGAGGGACTCGCTCGCGAGCTCGGCGTCCTTGCCCTTCGCGAAGGCGAGCAATTCGCCGAGGACCTCGCTGCCCTTGCTCGCCGCGAGGACGCGCACGCCGACCTTGCGCTCCGCGGGCTCCTCGCGGCGACCGAGTTCACGGCGGAGCCAGGCGACGAACGCCTGGTCCTTCGCCGCGGCCGCGAGCACCGGGTCGAGCACGCGCGCATTGCCGTTCGATGCGGCGGCCGCGATGCGCAGGAACTCCGGAAAGAGCGCCGGTCTCAGGACGAGCACGCAGGCGCCGAGCAGATCCTCCTGCGCTGCGACCCAGGTCGCGGCCCCCGTCCGCTTCACGAGCACTTCGACGCGGGCCGCCGCGTCCGCGTGCCGGCGCTTGCAGAGCTCGTGCGTGCACGCCGCGGCGAGCAGGAGATCCTGGTCGTTCGCATTGGCGAGGAGGGCATCGAGCAGCTCCTTGGAGTCCTTGACGCTGCCGAGCCCCCGCAGGGCATTGCGACGATCGAGCGGAGTCCCCGTCGTGAGGATCTCGAGGAGGATGGGCTTCGCGACCTCGTGCTTGGACGCGTTCAGCGCCGTGATCGCATAGCTGCGCGCCTGGAGCGTCGGCGCGTCGCTGCCGGAACGGAGCGCCGCCGCGCGCAGCTTCGCGTGCCCGTCCGCGCCTTGTCCCGCGAGGGCCTGGGCGGCCGCGCTGCGTTCCGCCGGCGGACTGGTCTTGGCCTCGAGCACGCGGACCAGAGCTTCGACCGACCCGGCGCGCGCGACCTGCCCGAGCGAGGCCAGCACGGCCGCGCGGTAGGCCGGGTCCTTCGCCGTCTCGAGTTCGCGCAGGAGGACGGCCGTGACCGCATCGTGAGCGTGTGGCCCGAGCGCGCGCGCCGCCGCGATCCGCGCCGACTCGGGCTTCCCGGCCAGCGCCGCGAACGCGTCGAGGGCCTTCTGTGCCGCGGCCGGCGCCTGCGCCCGCGGTGCTCCAGGCAGCGCGAGGAGCGTGAGCCCGGCGAGAGCGAGGGTGCGGAGGCGAGGGAGCGTCATCGCGGCGAGCGGGGCGCGCGGATGATAGCGAAGCCCGCGCGCGGCCGAGGCCGGCCTCAGCGACGGGCCTTCGATCCGTCCGCCGTTCGCGCCGCGGCTTCGGCCGCCGCGAGTCGATCCTCCATCCAGGCGCGCGTCGACGCGGGCGCGCGCGCCTCGAGATCGGCGAGCGCCCTGCGCCACGCGTCGACGGCACCGGCGCTGCCCGCGGCCGCCTCGGCGAGCTCCACGCGCGCCGCGACGCGTCGTCCGACGTCGTCGGGCCAGGCTGCGGCGAGGGCATCGTGGGCCGCGGCGATCGCCGCGCTCCGCAGCGACTCCTCCGCGTCGCGCATCGCCGCCGCGCGCGCGATCGCGGCGCGGGCCCTGGCCGGGCTCGTCGACGGCACCGCAGCGCCCACCGGATCGTCCGTCGTGAGCCAGCGGCGCGCCTCGGCGACCCTGCCGAGCGCGAGCAGGCGACGCGCGATCGCATCCCGCTCGTCGAGCGCCCGGTCCGCGTCGTGGTCCTCGGGGATCGGGTCGTCGGCCGTCAGGCTCGCGATCCTCGCCGCCAGGGCCTCGGGATCGGCCCAGGGCAGCTTGTCGAAGATCCGTCCGAAGCGATCGATGACGAAGGCCGGGCTCGGCAGATCGGAGAAGAGCGCGCGCGAGGCATCGTCCATGCCGTCGACGAAGATCGGGAGGGTGATCTCGAGCTCGTCGCGCATCCGGCGCGCGAACTCACGGCGTTCGGCGAAGCTCGCGGGCTGCGCGAGCTCCGCGAAGGCCATGCGGCCGACGTGCGGCTCCTTCTGCTCGACGACCATGAACTCGACGTCGAGCCGATCCGCGAAGCGACGCTCCAGCTGCCGCAGACCTGCGGCAGCGCGGCGGATCGGCGGTCAGGTGAAGCCACCCTTGATGACGACGAGGATGCGCCCGCGATCCGCCGAGAGCGCATGCGGCCGACCCGCGAGGTCGGTCACCACGAGATCGGGTGCCAGCGACCCGACGGCCGGCTCGGCCGCCCGGAACCGCTCGAGCTCGTAGAGCTCGTCCTGGCGCTTCTCCATCTGCGCCCGCGGGCTGCCGGCGAGCGCCAGCGCGACGAGGCCCATCGACAGTCCGCTCGGGAATCCGTGGTTCATCTCATGAGCTCCGAGTTCTCCGCCGGCGCGAGGTCCCGTGCGACGCGGAAGCCGAAGTCGTCGGTCCGCACATCGGCATCCTGACGCATGCGGAACGAGTTGCGCAGATACATGCCATCGAGGACGAACGAGCCGCCGCGCAGGACCTGCGCGCCGGCCACACCGGGATAGGCGTCGGCGGTCCACTCGAAGGCATTGCCCGTCATGTCGTGGAGTCCGTAGCCATTCGGTGCGTAGCCTCCGACGTCCCGGAGCTCGCCGGACTCCTGGTTCGCTGCCGCGGGTCGGTAGACGTTGCCGTAGGCGAAGACGAAGGACTCCGGCCCCCGCGCGGCCTTCTCCCATTCGCGCTCGCTCGGGAGTCGATGCGTCCGCCCGGTCACCCGGGTCCGCCACGCGCAATACGCCTCGGCACCGGCGAGGCTCACGGTGACGACCGGCAGGGTCGGCGCGTCCGTGTGCCAGGTCCCGCGCCCCGGATCGCGCACGATCCGGAACTTGCGGGAATCGAACGCGCACCAGC
>JADLHO010000058.1 GCA_020848735.1 Planctomycetota bacterium
CTAGGCGGCGTGAACCTGCCCACCAACGCGGATCGCTCCGGTGCGAGCAAGGGTCGTGCCGGGTCACGCGCCGAACACGCCGTGGAACACCCGCACCGCGGGGCCTTCCAGTTCCGCGCGATCCGCGCCGATGCGATGAACGCTCAGCTCGCCACCGCGCAGGCGCACGCGCACGCGGTCGCCCCGCACGGCCCCGACGCGCAGCGCGACCATCGCCGCGGCGACGGCGCCACTGCCGCAGGCCCAGGTCTCGCCCGAACCGCGCTCGAAGGTCCGCTGCACGAGCAGATCCGCGCCGGCGGGGAAGACCATCTCGACGTTCACGCCGTCGGGGAAGCGCGCGTCGCACTGGAGTGCCGGGCCGACGCGGTGCAGCGGTGCGAGCTCGGGATCGGCGTCGACGAAGATCACCGCGTGCGGATTTCCCACGCCGGCACGCCAGAACGCATGGCTGATGCCGTCGACGACGATGGTCTCCGGCCGATCCGCGACGCTGACCGACGGCATGCCGACGCGCGCCCCCGTGATCTCGCCGTCGTCATCCCGCTGCACGACGGCAGCGATGACCCCCGCGTCGGTCTCGATCGACATCGCATCGCCGGGCACGCGGCCCGACTCGATGGCGAAGCGCGCGAGGAGCCGCAGGCCGTTGCCGCACATCGCGCCGCGGGAGCCGTCGGCGTTCCACATGTGCATGCGGCAGTCTGCCACGGCACTCGGCGCGAGCACGATGAGGCCGTCGCTGCCGACTCCGAAGCGGCGATCGGCGACGAGGACGGCGGTCGCGGCTCCGCGGTCGACGAGTTCGGGCGCGGCGAAGCCGTCGACGAGCACGTAGTCGTTGCCGGCGCCGTGCAGCTTGGTGAACGGAAGCGACATCCTGTGCCTCAGGTGCGGATCACGCGCGACGTGTTCTTGAAGTGGAGCTTCGCGACCTGCGCGAGGAGCGCCTCCCCGCCGATCGCGACGACCCGCCGCGCATCCTCGTCGACGGCGTCTCCGGCACCCTTGTGGAGTTCGGTTCCGCAGGCGTCGGTGCAGGCCGCAATCCCGTCGAGGAAGGCCGCACGCGCGACGAGGGAGGCTGCGGCGACGGCGAGGTTGCGCTCGGCACGCGGGACCTGCAGCAGCCGCGGCGCAGCTTCGCGAACGCGGCGCAGCGGCGATGCGACGAAGCGCTCGTCGCCGAAGCGATCGACGATCGCGAGCTCGGCATCGTCGTGGCGAGCCGCCAACGCGGCGATCGCACGCGCGTGGAGTTCACCGAGCACCACGTTCACGTTGCGCGCGTCGTTCCAGCGCGCGTTGTAGTCCGCCGGATCGAGGCGGACGATCTCGTGATCGAGCAGGGATTCGATGCGTCCGGCGAGCATGCGGGCGCGGTCGTCGGACACCACTTTCGAGTCGCGGATGCCCAGCTTCGTGAGCTCCGCGGCATGCGTCTGGGTCGCGAACACGGCCGCGACGACCAGGGGTCCGAAGTAGTCGCCCTTGCCTGCCTCGTCGGAGCCGATCAGCGGGACATCGAGAGGCAGATCGGCGTCGCCGGCCTGCGTGCCCTTGCCCTGCGAGGCATCGGCCGCGGTGCCGAGGAAGCGCTCGACGAAGGTGTCGAGGTTGCGGCCCTGCACGACGAGCTTGCCGCTCGTGTAGCAGGTGAGCACGACGTCGTCGCTCTTCACCTGGAAGCGGGCGTGCGGCGCGGTCCGCCAGTCGGCGTGCGCCGGGAGCTCCGCGTGCAGGCGGGTTTCGAGCGCGCGTGCCGCGGCGGCGTCGATCGCGAAGACACGCGTCTCGTTCGCCATGGGTCGCGCTGCCCCCTCAGCGTTCGACGGTGACCGTCCGTGTCGTCACCGTCAGCGGGAGCAGGAACGGCGTCAGCAGGAGGTCGGTGAACGCGAACTCCGAGCTGATCCGGTAGCTGCGCGCGTCGTGCGTCATCCGCTGACTGTCGGCTTCGTTCAGCCGGAGCAGGCCGAAGAAGAGATAGAACTGCCGCTTGCTCTCGCTGCCGACGCCCGACGGTCCGAGCCCCACCGTGTGCTCGTGCCAGACGCAGCCCTGGAGCCCGGTTGCGAGGGAGAGGAAGGACACGACGAGGGCCGCCCTCGCGACCTTGCCGACCTGACGGAACCGCATGGGTCGAGGTTCTATCACGCTCCCCGTTCCTGCTCCGCAGCCGAGATCGGCGCTGCGGCGAAGACGCTCGCGGCGTCCCGCTCACCGTCGAGCAGCCGTTGGGAGAGCTCCTGCGCGAGTTCGGCGCAGCGCTGTTTGTCGATGCCACGCGGCACGTGGATCGGCTCCCCGAGCACGGCGTGGACCCGGCTGAACGGGAGCGGGATCGCGAAGCGGTCCCAGGTGCGGAGGTACTTCGCACGCGCTGCCGCGAACGAGACCGGCCAGAGCGGCAGACCCGAGAGCGAGGCGAGCTGGATGAGGCCGTCCTCGACCTTGCCGCGCGGCCCGCGCGGCCCGTCGGGCGTGACGATCGTGCGGCGGCCACGGCAGGTGCGCAGGAGCTCCAGGGCGGCCCGGGCCCCACCGCGGGTGCTGGAGCCGCGCACGGTGTGGAACCCCAGCCGTTGCATCACGCGTGCGATGGCCTCGCCGTCGCGGTGCGAGCTCACAAGCGCCGCAACATCGCGGTCGCGGAAGCCCCACGCGAACATCAGGATGTTCGCGTGCAGCATCACATAGAAGCCCGGCTGCTCGATCGTCACCCGTCGTGTGCGACCCCGCCAGGTCGCTCCGAGCAGGCGGATGACCATGGCGCCCAGCCTGCCGATCAGCGCGAACTGCCAGGGCTTCCTGATCTTCACCTCGGGTCCTCGTCGGGTTCGTCGGATGGCTGGGTCGGGTCCTCGGCGTCCGCGGCGGCCTCGCGCTCGAGCTTCGCCCGTGCGCGTGCGTCGCGTCGCCAGGCGCGTGCGCCGGCGAACGCCGCCAACACGATTGCACCGATCATCACGTACGAGAAGGAGTTCTCGAGCATGAAGCGCCACGACGCGCCGGACTCCTCGCGCAGCCAGGTCTGCCAGCGGTCGTACTCGACGAGGATCGGCTCGTTGGTCGTCCGCGCATAGCCGCCGACGAAGCCATCCTTGTGGGTCGCCAGGCGGACGCCTTCGCGGATGACCGCCATGCCGCGCGCCCGCACGAGCCACTCGACGAACGAGAAGCTCTGGGCGTACGCGAGGCGGCGCTCGTACTCGTCGTCGGGGAAGGCGTTCGTCAGGTCGGCGAGCCGGTGCAGGCGGTCGAACTTCGCCGGGACCACGAGGTCGACCTCGCGCGCCTGGAGGTAGAGGTCGCCGCTGAGCGATTGCGCCAGTCCCTCATGGAGCCAGCGTGGGACCCGCTCGCCGTGGGGGCCCGCGAACTGGTCGAGGAGCACGTGCGTGAGCTCGTGCGCCAGCACGGTCGCGAGGTCGTCGGGCGGCTGGGGTCGGATCTTGTCGAGCAGCAGGTGGATCTCGTCGCGGTCGAGGCGCGCGAAGCCCGGCGTTCCGCGATGGAGGCTGCGACCGGACTCGGAGTCGAGCGAGCTCTCGTCCACGTGCAGGATCACGGTGAACGGCGCGTTCGGAGTGCCCGGAAACTGCGGGGCGATGCGCTCGAGCGCAGGGGGGAGGAGGCGGAGGACCGCGTCGCGGCTCGCCGGAGGGACGCGCTCGGAAGCGAGCAGCACCCGGTACTCGGGCTCTCGGGTCTGGCCCGCGGGAGCCTGTGCCCGCGGTCCATGGAGCGTTGCGAGCAGACACGGGAAGACGGCGGCGGCGAGCACCGTCGACGTGCGTCGTCCCGGGCCGCTCGTCCGACTACGCTGGCCGGACCACCCGTTTCGATCGGAAGCCAAAGACATGCACGCCTCAGTCAAGCTCGTGATCGCCTGCGGCGCGTTCGCCGCGGTCTTGCCCCTGCTCGCGATGCAGGACCCGCAGGGCGCCCAGAGCAGCCAGATCTCGCGGAGCGACCCGTTCCATCAGGAGTCGACCTGGTCGTTCACGGTGTTGCAGTACACCAACGCGCGCGGCGACGTGGTCGAGGTGCCGGCCCGCAACCTGTCGAAGATCTGGCTCCTCAAGGACGAGGACGGCGATCTCCGGATGGAGATCCTCTACCAGAACCGCGATTACTCGTCGCTCGCCATCCGCGACTTCAGCGTCATCCGCAGCTCGCCTTCGGCGGTCGCCGTCGACGTGCCGATCGTGCGCACGACGATCTCGGGGATGGCCTTCCCCGAGATGAAGTGAGTCGAGCCGCGTGACTCCGCTCAACCGCGCCGATGCGTGACGAGGTTGGCGAGCAGGCGGCAGGCGCCGAGATGCAGGTTCTTGAGCTGCCGGTGCAGGGCGAGAGCGCAATAGACGAACTCCCCGCGCCCCGTGTGAGCGATGAGGAGTGCGCCTGCCTCTTCGGGTTGACCGGGGTCGCGGAACGCGATCGGCGTCTCGTAGGACGGATCCCACGTCGATGCGAAGTACAGGCCGCGCTCGTGGGTCCAGCCGTCCCAGTCGGTCGGGCGGATCACGTTCGGCGAGCTCAGCAGCGGATGGTCCGGTAGCAGCACGCGGACCGGCGCGTCTTCCGCCGTGACGCGACCCTTGCCGATGCGCAGCTCCTGACCGACCGGCCAGAAGCGCTGGCCGGTGGACTCGACGTCGAGTTCGCTGTCCTTGTGGTAGAGGAGGACGAGTCGCCCACCGTCGGTCGCGAACTGGACCAGTCGGGCGAGCTCCGCACGGGCGATCGGTCGCTTGGTGAGCGCGCGGACGTCGACGAGGATCGTGTCGAAGTCGTCGAGTCGGCGCGTCGGCAGCACCTCGTCGCCGAGCATCTCGAGTCGGCACCCGAGCTGGGACAGCACGGTGCGGGTCGCATCGTCGACTCCCGCGATGAGTCCGACGCGCAGCTCGCGCGGCAACTCGACCTCGATGCGGTGCGCGGCGATGCGCACCGCGGTCGACCCGACGCGTGCGCGGATGACCTGCGGGCCGAGGCGGGCGTCGGCGGGGACGCGCAGTGCGAACAGGAACGCGGCTTCCGTCGCGCGCGAGAGATCGACGTCGACAGCCGCCGGCACGATCTCGTACCCGGCGGGCGCGTCGAAGCTGAGGCGTTCGCGCAGCGGGAGCGTCGAGTTGCGGCGCACGCGGACGCTGAAGTCCACGCTGGTCGAACCCGAGGGCAACACGAGGGCCCCCGGTCGCGTGAGGATCTCGAGCGGCGCTCGCACGGCGAGCGGGAGTTCGAGTGGGAACGTCAGGGCGGCGGCGGCGGGGTCGCTGCCGGCGAAGCGCAGCTCGAGCGCGCAGTTCAGCGGCATCGCGAAGCGCTCGCGGCGGAAGAGCCCGGCGAACGGGTCGTCGCGCAGGGCGTCGGGGGGCACCGCGAGTTCGGCATCGATGTACCAGGGTTGCTGCTGGCGGAGCTCGGCGCCTCGGACCTCGCGAAGGGTGCCGCGGTGGGTCGAGAGCACGGCGCTCATCAGCGGCGCGGGCTGCGAGCTCGAGAGCTCCACGCGGAAGCGGATCGTCTCGCCCGGCACCACGACCGGGCGCTCGGTCAAGACCGTGGCGCGGATCCCGGCAGCGTGGAGCGCGACGCGCGCGAGCGCCTCGCTGCGGCGACCGGCTCGCACCGCGAGATCGATGGCGGTCGACGTCGTGAGTCGTGCGAGCCGCGCGCGCAGCGCCAGGGCACGGGTCGCGAGCAGGGGGCGGTTCGAGATGGCGGCCGGCAGCTCGGAATCGAAGCGAGCGCGGAGTTCGTCGACTTCGCTCCGCGACGTCGACGCCTCGTTCGCGAGGTCGAGGAAGAGGTCGGGCAGGCCTTCGTAGAGGCTGCGCGAGCCGTTGGTCGCGGGCCCGAGGCCGACGAAGCGATTCGCGCCCGTGAAGAACTCGGCACGGCTCCGGATCGGCGCCTGGCTGCGATGGGCGGCGACCAGCGCCGCATACGCGATCTCGACGTAGGGGCGACCGAGATCGGGATCGACCTCGCTCGCGGGCAGCTCGAACCAGGGCTCCTCGCCGGGCGCCGCTCCGCGGAATGCACGCGTGATGCGCACGGGCTCGAGGCCCTCGGTCCGGAACTCCTGGTCGCCGGCGAGCGCGATCGCGTCCGGCAACACCTCGACGAGGGCGAGGTCGTGGCCGTGTGTCTCGCCCGGGTGATGCGTCGTCAGCACGACGTCGGGGCGGATGCGTCGCAGGGTCCGCGCGAGTTCGCGAACGGTCGCCGACCGGCCCCAACGATCGAAGGCTTCGGCGGCGCTTCGACAGAACCCGGCGTCGGCGCGGTTGACGTAGTGGACCTCGGCACCGAGCGAGCGCGCGCAGGCTTCGGTCTCGAGAGTGCGGAGCGCGGCGAGCGCATCACCGACTTCGGGGCCTTCGTTGTTCTGGCCACCTTCGCCGCGCGTCATCAGGACCACGGCCACGCGGTACCCCTCGTCGCGGCGCAGGTAGGTCGCGGGCAGCACGTATTGGTCGTCGGGGTGCGAGGCGACGATCGCGACGCACTGGTCGTTGCGTGCGTCGCGGAGCGCCTGAACGAGTCCGAGGTGCCCGCCTTCCTCGACCTCGCAGGCGGGCCCGAGCCGCGCCAGGGCCACGAGACGATCCGTGAGCGGATCCTGCGCGAGGAGCGACGTCGCGAGCGCGCTGCAGGCGGCGAGGATCGTCGACCACGGTCGCGGGAGGCGCGCTTGGTGCGTCATGGCTGCGGACGAGCGGGCGGATGGTAGCGCGCGCCTGGCCGCGCGGGCGTGTGGCTCATCGGTCGTGCCACTCCCCCCGAAACGCAAACGCCTCGCGGCGCGGGTCACGCGGCGCGAGGCGTCGGGAGGATCCGGACGGGGATCAGCGGCGGAACATGCCGGCATCGCCGCGGACGGCGAGCACGGCACCGGCCCCACCGAGGATGGCGGCGCCGAGCATGACGACCATCTCGGGCCCGAACGGGCTCACCGAGTGCGAGGTGACGCCATCGTTGCCGTCGAGCGACCACGAGCACGCGCCGAAGAGGTGCTTCGTGATCGTGCTCGACTCCGGCAGCAGCGCCGGGTCGATCGGCACCGTCTCATCGAACGGGATGAGCGCCATCAGACCGGAGAGGATCTGGTAGTAGCCGTCGAACTGCGTCTTCCAATCGGTGAACGAGAGGCTCGTCGCCTGGGCCGGGATCTGCTCGATGTAGGCCTTGAACTCGGCGTTGCTGCGGATGTCGCCCGCCGGGTCGTCGGCGCGGTCCATGCGCTCGGACGCGCGACGCACGTCGGAGGTCGAGAGGCCGCCGACCAGATAGCCACCCTTGAACGCGAAGGTCGGGGTGAACATCTGGAAGGGGTTCATGCCGCCGAACTGATCGAGGTCGTCCATGCGGACCTGCACCTGCCAGTAGGTCGTGCCACGGCGCTCGACCTTGTCGACACCGACGACACCGCGCGAGAGCGCCGCGAGCTTCTGCAGGGACTTGATGAGGCCCTCCTGGTTGTTGACCTTCACGATGAAGGCCATCTCCGGGAGGCCGGTCATGCTCGCCATCGGCATCGACCACGTGACGATCTCATCGCCGAGAGCGCCGAACACGTCCTTCTCGAGCGAGAGCTCGAGCTGCTGCTCGAGCTGCTGCAGCTGGCCGAGCGCCATCTTGGCGAGGTTCTCGTCGTAGGCCTCGAGCGCACCGACGAGCGAGCCGTAGACGCCACCGAGCGACATGCGCGAGGCCGAGAAGCTCACGGCATCCTTCGGAACCCAACGGAGGAAGCCCATGTCGAGGGGCTTGGAGACGCCCGCGGTGAAGCCCTGACGGGCGTCGGCCGGCATGGAGACGAACGAGTCCGCCACGGCGCGATCGCCGCGGTAGTGCCAGGTCGCGCCGATCGCGTCGAAGGAGCGCAGGCCGAGCGCCGTGATGGCGCGCTCGATGCCTTCGACGTTGATCATCGGCGGGAAGTCGGGCGCGTGCTCGCGAGCGAGGCGGAGCGTGTTGCCCATGAAGTCGAAGAGGGCACCCGGGCGGAGGTAGAACTCCAATTCGGTGCCGTGGTAGTCGAGCTTCGTCGAGGTGCGCAGGAAGTTCGCGGACTTCGCCAGCGTGTCGCTGGAAGAGGTGCTGCCCGCCTTCGCGCCGAGGTTCGCGAGGATCGACTGGGTGTCGCCGACGAGCGTCGAGAGGACGATGCCGTTGCCGACGAACGCGACGTCGAGGCCCATCGGGAAGTCGGGCATCTCCGACGCGCGAAGCATGGTGATCTTCGCGCCGGCGAGCTCCTTCGTCTCGACCTGGATCTCGTTGCCGGCCTCGGCCTGCAGCATCGCGAGGCCGGTGTTGATCACGTTCTGCCAGATCGCGGCGCTGTCACCGAAATCGAGGTGCACCACGACTCCGAACTTCGGCAGCGGCTCCGTCATGCCCTCGCGCATCTCGAGGCCCATCTGCGTGACGGCGAACGCCACGCTGTGGATGCGCATCTTCACCAGGTCGTCCGGGTTGAAGGGCAGCATCCCCTGCTTGTGCGCCTCGCGGGCCTGCTCGAGGCCCTGGCTCCACTGCTGCTCCACCAGGTTCATCACCGGGGTGAAGAAGTCCTGAACCTGCGGTTCGCGCCAGATCTTCGCGAGCGCCGTCTGCTGGAACTCCTCGATGGTCGAGTCGAGGTCCGGCATCGACAGGTACATCAGCGTGTCTTGGGGGAGGGCCCGCGCGAGCGGACCCTGCGCCCGCGGCGCCGCCGACAGGAGAAGTGCGGCCGGGGCGAGCGCGGCGGCCAGGAAGGTGCGTGCGATCATCTGCTTGGGTTCGGGTGGGAAACGGCGGGAGCCGCCTGGTGCGCGGGGACGGTGCGACCGGACGGCTCTCGGCCGGCCAAGGTGGCCGCGTGGTCCCCGAGTCTGTCGAAAGGGTGTCCCGGGACGCTCCGGTGGGGTGACGGACGCGTAGCGGCGCCTCCGGAGCGCGTGCGGGAATCTCCGCAAGTCGCTTCTCAGGAGGAGCTTGGAGTGCTCCTCCCGGATTCGGTCGGGCTCAGCTCGTGACGATCTTCTTCAGGTGACTGCGGACGGCGTCCTGCTTGTCGATCAGCTTCGCCTGGAACTGCTCGACCGCCTTCTCGAGCTTCTTCCCGTCGCCGGAGTTGGCGGCCTCGGAGACGGCCGTGAGCGCCTTGGTCGCGTCGTCGTCCCCGCCCTCCATCGCGAAGCTGAACATCAGCCCGGCCTGGAAGATGTTGTAGTCGTGCATCGAGCTCTCCATCTCGCCGTTGATGGCGAAGGACTTGAACCAGCTCGAGAGACTGTTCACGCCGCCCTTCTCGAGGTGCTGCTTGCCGTAGTGTGCCGCGATTCCCGGCGCGGAGAAGCGCTCGGCGTAGCCGCCGACGCCGCGCTGGAACCAGAGCGGGAGCTCGACGCCGAGATCGGCAGACACGCCGAGGATCCACGCCATGCCACCGGCGTGACGGAGCCAGTAGCGTCCCCAGTTCTCGTCCCACTTGGGACCCCAGCCATTGTCCCAGTTGAGGATGACCGGCCGCACGCTGCCCAGACCGCGCACCTCGAGTTCGGCGAGCGCCGGGAACACCGAGTAGGCCGAGCCTTCGGCACCGATCTGCGTGCCGAGCTCGCGGTAGTGATCGGTGTCGCGGGCGATGAGGATGAAGGGGCGGTGGGCCGGTGTCGGCATCATGCCCGTGAAGATGCGGGAGACGTCGCTGATCGACGAGTCGATCTCCAGGGCGAAGCCCTTGATCTCCGCCAGCGGGCGGTTGGACACGACCGTTGCGCTTCCCGTGCGGAAGAGCCAGGGAGTGCGGACGTCGGCGTGGAACTTGTCCGCGGCGGACTCATCGCCCCACTTGCCGTCGCCGATCGGGAATTGGCCCTGGCCGGCCTTCTCGGCGTCCTCGGGCGCGATGAACTCACCCGTCACCGGGTGACGCACCTTGCCCTCGGAGAAGGCGGCCTTCTCCGTCTTGGTCACCTTCTCGCCGTCGTGCCAGAAGATGCCCTTCTTGGCGTCGTCGACTTCCTCCTTGGCGACCCAGACGTCACCGACGAGGACGAAGCCCTTGGCCTTCATCTCCTCTTCGACCTTCTTCTTGCGAAGCGAGTCCGCCTTGGCCTTCGTGACCCACTCGCCCTCCCACTTCACGAAGCCGAGCATCTCGTTCGCCGGGGCATTGTCTTTGTCTGCCTTCAGCACGGTCTGCAGGATCCGGCGCATGTCGCTGACCATGCCCTTCTCCTTGGCCCAGGCCGCACACTCGACGAGTGCGGCGACGTCGCTCTTGGCGGCGTCCTCCTTGGCCTTGAGTTCCTTCTTGAGCTGCGCGAGCGACTGTGCGGACAGCGGTGCGATCAGCAGGAGTCCGATGAGCAACTGAGCGGTTTTCATGCGCGTCGACGGAGGGTGGTCGGTTGGTCGTGGCAAGCGTCAGGTGCCGGTCGCGAAGCCCTGACCGTGACGATCGCCGAGGAACTGGTTCCAGGAGCCGGGCCAATCGGCTGCCCGGACATGGAGATGCGGTGTCCAGCGCGGAGCGCGCGGGTTCCGCATGAGGCGCAGGCCGGCTGTTCCGGGCAATCGATCGCCCTTGCGGGCATTGCAGCGGACGCAGGCGACGACGCAGTTGTCCCAGCTCGTCCGTCCGCCGCGGGAGCGCGGGACGACGTGATCGATGGTCAGCTGGGAATGGGGCGGCCTGGTGCCGCAGTACTGGCAGCGGTGGTCGTCGCGTCGGAAGAGACTGGCGCGCGTGAACGGCGCTTCGAAGGACGGCACCCGGTCATACTGGGCGAGCTGGACGATCTCCGGCACGGGCAGCCAGCGGGTCGCGGTGCGGATCGAGTGGCGGCCTGGTTCCCCACGCAGTGAGGCCCAGGCGTCGAAGTCCTGCAGCGAGAGCGATCCCGGATCGACGACGCTCGCGATGCCGCGACAGATCATCCCCACGGCCCGCCGCACGATCGTCACATGGATCGGAACCCAGGAGCGATTTAGAACCAGCGTGGGTGCATCGAGCACGCTCCTGCGGGGTCTGTCGCTCGGGTCCATGGGATGATCACACGCGCGGGATGGCGCGCGCCGGGAGTGTAGCGAGGCACTCGGCGGGGATCCGTCCTCGAGACTCCGCGTCGGCCCGCAGTTTCGCCGCGTTGCGGGGCGCCGCCGCCAGGGCTAGACTCACCGGACTTTCGACTTCTGCTCGGAACGCCATGCCGAAGGTCTGCTCAGCACGTGTCGCTCCCGCCGTGCTCCTCCTCGCGCTCGGAGCCTGCTTGGGTTCCGCCCGCGATGGCACCACGGAGCAGGCGTCGGGACTCAGTCCGGTCCAGCTCGCGGACATTCCGGTCCCCGACGGGATGAAGCTCCGCGACTCGCTCAACGAGAGCCACAGCTACGAGGTGGGCACCTTCCGCGTCGCCGACCTGCAGTACTTCGGGAACGTGCCCCTGACCGAGGTGGCGTCGTATCTGCGGGACCGCATGCCCCAGCACGGCTGGCGGCTCGTGAGCGATAACCTCGCCGGCGAGGCCGAGCTCGTCTTCGATCGCCGCCCCCATCGCGCAACCTGCCGGATCTGGAACGACGGCTCCGTCACGCGGCTGCACGTCGGGGTTCGCACGCCCGATTGACCGTGCGGTGCCGCGACGGCGCGCACGCATTCCACAGCTTTCACACCAGTCTGTCTGCGAGTGTCTCCATGACTCAGAACGTAGCCCCGGGCATCGCCGGGACGATCGACGCCCCGAGCCGCCTCGAGCTCTTCTGGGAGCGCAACAAGGGCCTCGTCTACGCCGGCCTCATCGCAGCCGTGCTGGCGATGGGTGTCTATTACGGTTGGAAGTACAAAGCCGATCGCGATCGTTCGGAGGCCTGGACGGCGCTGGCCGTGGCAGCGAAGCTCGACGAAGGTTACGCCAAGCCCAACAAGTCCTGGGACAGCACCTTCAAGGGGATGATCGCGCAGAACCAGCAGTTCGCTGCGTATTATTACTTCCAAGCGAAAGCATCCCTGGTTTCCGACCTGATCGATCAGGTCAAGGGCAGCGACGACGCCAAGCTCAAGACTCTGGCGGATGGAAGCGATGCCCGGGCGCCCCTCGCCCTCTGGACGATCGCGAATCGTGCGCTCGCCGCGGCGGACTTCGATGCAGCGAGCTCGCGGCTGAGCGATCTACAGAAGCGCTTCCCGGACCACTTCCTCTGCAAGGAGTCCAGCTACCCGGTCCAGTGGCGGCCGGAGATCAAGGCTCCCGAGGAAGAGAAGCCGGCGACGACCACGAAGCCCAAGAAGGCGGAGTACGAGCCGGCGAAGGCGGGCAGCCTGGTGGCGATGAAGATCGAGCAGGTCGCTGCGGAGCGCGAGTTCCGCGCCGCGCATCCGGAGTTCTACACCGCGCCGGAACCCGACTCGGCCGAGACCCTGGTCTTCGAGTTCGAAGGTGCGGGCGTCGTGAAGATCAAGCTCTTCAAGACTCGCGCCCCGAAGCACGCCGAGCGCCTTCTGGCCTTGGCTCGGGAGGGTGGCGGTTTCTGGTTGGGTCAGCGGGTCCACCGCGTGGAGCGCTCGGTTGACGCCGCCAGTGCCAGCGCCAGTTCGCCCAGCCACTTCGCGTTCGGCTTGGCGAGCACGAAGGAAGACGACCGCACGAAGTGGAAGGAAGACGCCGAGATCGACGCGGCGAACCTCGTCGAGGCCGAAGATTCGGGGGTGAGCCACTTCCCGGGCATGGTCTCCGTCGAGGCCGGCAAGGACGGCAAGTCGCAGGTCGAGCGGATCGTGATCAACCTCGACGATGAAGCGGCGAGTGCCGACGGCAACCGCGTCGTCATCGGCAAGGTCGTCGAGGGAATGGACACGGTGCGCGAGATCGTGAGCGCCGAGTTTGCCGACGACGCGGCGGCCAAGAGCGGTCGCGGCCGTCCGCTCGACGGGTTCAAGATCACCGCGGTTCGCGTCGAGTGAGCAGCCCGGCCCGGCGGGAGCTCATCTAGCTCTCGCGGCCTGACCCAGTCTGCTGCGAGGAAGGACGGCGCGTCTGGACTGAGGCGACCTGGCCGGAGTTCGCGCGAGTCTCCAGCTAGCTCGACCTGGCTTCTCGCGGCACTTGCCGCTCCGGAGTGGGAGCTCGACGCGCGGGGAGTGCTGCTCGCCGCTCGAGTCCAAGTGACAGGCGCGATGTCCGATGCTTGCGGTCGCGCCTGGAGCTGCGCTCAGTCGCCGCTCTTCTTGAGTTGGCCGTAGACGCGCTCGAACTGCTCCCGGCCGCTGCAGTTGATCATGATCCGGGAGCGCTTGCGGCTGTACCGCACATTCACTTCAGCGCCCAGAACCGATGCCAGGGTCTCTTCGATCTCCTTGATCCAAAGCGGGCGGCTCTTTGGGGAAGCGCCAGCGGCCGGCTCTTCGGTTGCGCGTGGCACACCTTGCTTCATCTCCTGGACCAGGGCCTCGACTTGGCGAACGCTCAAGCGGTCGCGGATGCTCTTGTCGGCCAGGAGCTTCTGCGCTTCCTCGTCTGCGACACCCAGGATGGCTCGTGCGTGCCCCATGCTCAGTGTTCCACGTGAAACGTGAGCTTGGACCTCCGAGGGCAGGTCGAGGAGGCGCACGAAGTTCGTGACCGTGCTCCGGTCGAGACCGACCTGCCGGGCGACGTCGTCCTGGGTGCCCTTGGTCAGCTCCTGGATCCTGCGGAACGCCTGCGCCTTCTCGATCGGGTTCAGATCCTCCCGATGAAGGTTCTCCACGAGCCCGAAGATGGCTGCCTGATCGTCGCTGATGCTCCGAACCAGGGCGGGGACTCGCTCGAGGCCAGCGAGCTTCGCAGCGCGCCAGCGACGTTCGCCGGCGATGATCTGGTATCGATCCCCGACCGGTCGAACCAGGATCGGCTGCAGGAGACCGGCGCTGCGGATCGAAGCCGCGAGCTCCTCGATCTCGTTCGGCGCGAACTCTCGCCGTGGCTGAAATGGGTTGGCGACGAGGCGGGAGACGTCGAGCTGCGCGACCGACTCCGATGGAGCACCACTCTCCGCGCTGCCGGAGAGGAAGTAATCGAGACCTCGACCGAGCTTACGTTCGACCATGGAGTACCTCGCGAACCAGCTCGCCGTAGGCGAGCGAGCCTTTCGCATCGAGACGATAGCGAAACAGGGTCTGACCGTGGCTGGCTGCTTCCACGAATGTCAGATCTCTGAGGATCAGGGACTGAAGGAGCTTCTCGCCGAGGTTGCGACGGAGGTTCGCTAGCACCTCGTGTGTGATCGACTCACGCAGGTCGACCATCGTCGGAACGACTCCGAGCAGCTCGGCGCGACCTGGGAACTGTTTCCGCGCTGCGCGGAGGGTCTGGATCATCTGACTCAGCCCGTGCATCGCGAAGAACTCGGACTGCACCGGGAGCAGCACGCGCTCGCAGAGTTCGAGTCCGGCCCAACCCCATGCATCCATGCGCGGCGGGCAGTCGACGATCATCCAATCGACCCCCGCCTCGGCGAGGGCGTCCCGTAGCGCCAGTAGCTTCCGCGTGTCGGGCACCGTGCCGCGGTCGATGTTCCGTCTTGCGCCTGGCGAGGGGAGGAGCCAGAGATGGTCTTGGAGCGCCTGCAGAACGGAGAAGGGGCTCTCCGGGTCTGAGACGTTGCCGCTGTCGTCGACCATCCCCTCGAGCCCCAAGGTGGCATTCCCTTGGGGGTCGAGGTCTATGAGGACGACGACGGCGCCCGCGAGCGCCAGCCCGTGTGCCAGGTGCACTGCGGTCGTGGTCTTGCCCACTCCGCCTTTCTGATTTGCCAGCGCGATCGATCGCAAGCCGATGGCCCCTCTGGTATCGCTCCCTGGAATGTGTATCCACTGCGCGCCGAACCGCAACGGTGGCGACGCCGAATCCCAGCGACTCTTGCCGGCGAAGCGCCGGGCCGCGAAGTGAAACCCTCGACTCGAAATGCTGCGACGCGCTTCGCGGCGCTCTTCGCTCTCGAAGTCCGAGAGTTTCGTCGAGGCTTCGGACTCCTGCTCGTGCTGACCTCAATGCTGGTGGTGAGCCTCTGCTTCGCGCAGGAGCCCCTCGCTTTCCGCCGCGCGGAGATCGACTTTGCCTGGTCGAGCCTCGGCCGCATCGGCCTCGCGATGGCCGCTCTGGCCCCCGGCCTGCGGGCGCTGAGTCGGGCACCTCATCGAAGCGCACTCGAGGGCCGCCTCTCGACTTCACCGTCGCTGCACTGCATCGCGAGGGGGACGGGCGCGAGCGCCGTCGCCGTGCTGACGGGTGGGCTACACCTTCTGGTTTGTATTACTGTAGAACGTATTACATGGGGAGAGACCAGCTCCGCCGCCGTCGCGGGCTTCGCGGTCCAAACGGCTCTCCTCGCCCTCGTCCTGGGACCCCTGTCGCTCTTCTTGGACTGGGTTCCCGGAACTGCGAATCGAGCCCTTGCCTGGCTGATCCTCCTCGCGACGCTGATCGCCTCGGGTTCGGACGCGGCCCTGCCCCAGACCGAGTCAGGCGCTCCGTTCCGATTCGACCAGGCACTGGACCCGGCACGACTCTCCGCCTTCTGTCTTGCGAGTCTCGGCGCCTACCTGTTGGCGCTCAGCCTCCCCAGCCATTCGCGTCGCGACTGACCCATGCGCATCGGAATCCTCGGCGACGTCCACAGCAACCTCGAGGCCTTGACGGCAGCAGTCGCCCGCCTGCGCGACGAGCGCGTCGAGCACTGGGTCCAGGTGGGCGACATCGTCGGTTACGGGGCTGACCCGATCGCCTGCGTGGAACTGGTGCGTGAGCTGCGATGCACCGTCTGTCTCGGCAATCACGACGCCGCCGTAGTCGGGTTCATCCCGACCGAGTACTTCAACCACTTTGCCCGGCGCGCGATCGAGTGGACCCGGGAGCACCTTCGGCCTGCGGAGATGGATTACCTGCGCAGCCTGCCGCTGAAGGTCGAGCATCCGCTCTACACGGTCGTCCACGGCTCGCTCCACCTGCCCGAGCAGTTCGGCTACGTGTTCTCGCCCGTCGAGGCTGCGGACTCCATCGCGAAGCAGCGGACGAAGCTCGCGTTCGTGGGGCACTCGCACATCCCTGCGGTCTACATGCACCGCAACCAAGGCTCTCCGCGCGACCTGCAATGCGTTTTCGAGCCCGAGTTCGAGGTCGATGTCTCGAGCCATGACCGCGTGCTCGTGAACGTCGGGAGTGTCGGGCAACCGCGCGACGAAGACCCTCGTGCGGCATGCGCGGTCTATGACTCCGATGCGCAGATCGTTCGCGTCCTCCGTGCGGAGTACGACATCGAGACGACGCAGCGGAAGATCCGTGCCGCGGGCTTGCCCTCGGTGCTGGCGGATCGACTCGCGTTGGGGGTCTGAGCGCAGACTCGTCGATCACCTGCCGAGGAACTGCGAGGTGATCGCGTCGGCGACCAGCAGCCCCCGCCCGGTCAGTCGAACCGCGGCGCCATCCCGTTCGAGGAATCCCTGGGCTTCGAGGCCGCGCAGGAGCTCGCCGAGCTCGGCCTGGACGTCGATCGCGAGTCGCGTCGCCAAGGCCGCGAGATCCACCCCGGCGCTGCGACGGAGGCCCAGCCACATGGCCTCTCCCAGGCGACGGCGCAGGGGCAGCATCTCTGCTTCTCCGGTGGGAAGCAGTCCACGTTCGATCGAGTCCGCCCAGCGCTCGACGACCTTCAGATTCGTGCCACGCCATCCGGAGAGATGCGTCGCCGCACCGGGCCCCACACCGAGGTAGTCGCCCTGGAGCCAGTAGTGGTCGTTGTGGAGGCTCGGACCACCGCGCCCCGCGAAGTTGCTGATCTCGTAGGCCGTGAAGCCCGCTGCGGCGAGGCGCTCCCGAGTGCGACTGAACATCGCGGCGTCGACGGACTCGTCGGCGGGGGTCACGCGCCCATCCTCCAGATCGCGGCCGAGTCGCGTGCCGCGCTCGAAGGTGAGCGAGTAGCAGGAGAGGTGCTCCGGGGCGAGCGCGAGGGCGTGGTCCAACTCGACGTCCCAGTCGGTGGTCGACTGACCCGGCACCGCGAAGATGAGGTCGAGGCTGACGTTCTCGAAGCCCGCGTCGCGGAGCGCGGTCACCGCGCGTCGGGTGCCTTCGGCGTCGTGGGCGCGGTCCAACCACCGCAGGCGTGCGTCATCGAAGGACTGAGCGCCGACGCTGGCGCGCCGTACTCCTGCGGCGCGAGCGATCGCTGCCTTGGCCTTGGTCAGGCTCTCGGGATTGCACTCGACGGTGACCTCGGCGGCCCGATCGAGATCGACGTGTCGTCGCAGGATCTCGAAGAGTCGCTCGAAGCGGGCTTCGCTGAGGTGGGTCGGCGTGCCGCCACCGACGAACACGGTGTAGGGCCGCCGTGGGGGCGCGGCGAGTTCCAGCTCGGCGTCCAACGCCGCGAGGAATCGGTCGTGAACCTCGCCATCGTCGATCGCGTAGCTGTTGAAGTCGCAGTAGCCGCACTTCACGACGCAGAAGGGCACGTGCACGTAGAGCGAGGTCCGCAAGGCACGGACATCATGCCGCCGCGTCTGCCGCAGCGTCAGACCGCGGCGCGTTGGCGCGACTGTGGGCCCGGGCCCTCGTCGTCGAACTCCCGAGCCATGCGCGACCAGAGCTTCCGGATCGCCTCGAGCTCCATCTGGCGGACGCGCTCCCGCGTGAGGCCGATCCGCTCGCCGATCGCCTTGAGCGTCATCGGTCGCCCATCGTCGAGCCCGTATCGCATGCGGAGGATCCGTCGCTCGCGCTCGTCCATCGTGCCCATCAGCTCCCGCAGCCTTCGGATCTCGATCTGGTTGAAGAGCTGCTCCTCCGGCGGGAGCATGCGGGGGTCCTCGAGGCTCTCGGTGAAGATCGAGGACGAGTCCTCGTTCATCGAGAACGTCGGCTGCGAGTTGGCGAGGACCGTGTCGCGGACGACATCCCAGTTGGCTTCCGGGAGGTCGAGTTCTTCTGCGATCTCGGAGCTCGTCGGCTGGCGCCCCAGCCGGTAGGCGAGTTCCATCGCGGTGGCCTTCCAGCGCGAGACGATCTCCGACATGTAGGACGGCACCCGCACGGTCTTGACCGTGTTCACCAACGCGCGCCGGATCCCCTGCTTGATCCACCACGTGGCGTAGGTCGAGAAGCGGCAGCCGGCGGCGGGGTCGAACTTCTCGACCGCCTTCATCAGGCCGATGTTGCCCTCTTCGATGAGGTCCATGAACGCCAGGCCACGGTTGACGTAGTTCTTGGCGATCGAGACCACGAGCCGCAAGTTGGCCCGGATCATGTGCTCTCGAGCGGCCATGTCGCCGCTCTGCACACGGTGGGCGAGTTCGACCTCCTGCTCGGCGGTCAACAGCGCCACCTCGTTGATCTCGGCGAGGTAGGTGTCCAGTCCGTGATCTCGCATCCTGCGGCTTGCTCCTTCTCTTGGCGAGGAATCGGACAGTCCTCATCTCGGTCTTGAAGACGTGTCCAACCGCGCCACGCGATGGGGGCAACCGCTCCCCTCCGCCACCCCCTCCTGTGGAACTGCTTGACACCTCGCCTCAGAAACGAACGGGGCCGTCTCCCGGCGCACCGGGGACGGCCCTGACGGAGGCTCGACCGTGTCGATCCGAGCGTGGCTCAGAAGAGCGCGTAGATGAACGGTGCGGCGCCGGTCGCGCCCAGCACCAGCAGGATCCCCAGCAGTCCGAAGACGACGAGGAACGGGATCAGCCACCACTTGGCGTTGTCCTTCATGAACCCGAAGAACTCGCCGACGACGCCCTGGTTGGTGCCCTGGGCGAGGTCTTCGAAGGATTCCCGATTGTCGTTGCTCATGGCGGTACGTGTGTCAGGGTGCGGCGTCTCGGGTCAGTATAGCTTGAGGTAGGTGGCCGGGGCGCGGGCGGCGCCGCGCTCGTGCCAGTACGACTTCACCTTCGGGTCCGGGTACTTCGCCAACGGGTCGCGCCCGAACAGGCGGAACAGCAATCCCACCGGGAGGAAGAGGCCGTAGTAGATCAGAACCATCAGCGCCATCGAGATCACGAAGCCGATCGGCGTCGCGAGGATCATCAGGCCGACGAAGAGCGGCTTGACGAGCCTGGCATCGATGCGAGACAGGACGAACGCGAGGACTCCGAGTCCCACGAGTCCGTAGAAGACCCACGACGGCGCGCCGAACTTGTAGGTCGCGAGCGCACCGATCAGCGGGAACCCGAACAGCGAGAAGACCCCGAACTGCGAGAGCTGCCGCTGTGGCGGGTCGAAGTTGAACTTGATCATCGCGAGGTTCCTCGGGTGCTCAGTCGAGCTCGAACGCGGCGAGGTACTTCTCCCGGTCGACCTTGGTCAGTTCCTCCGGCTGAGCGGTTCGCAAGAGGACGAAGTTCTCCAGGACGAGCACGTCCATGTCGGTACCGAGGAAACAGCGGAGCGCGTCTCCCGGGGTGCACACGATCGGCTCACCGCGGACGTTGAAACTCGTGTTGATGAGGATCGGAGTCCCGGTGCGCTTCTCGAAGGCGCGCATGAGTCGCGCGAGCCGCGGATTCCGCTTCTCGTCGACCGTCTGCAGGCGCGCCGAGTAGTCGACGTGGGTGACCGCCGGAACGTCGGAGCGGAGCTGCTTGAGCTTGTCGATCCCGAACTTGCCCGGCTCGACCTTGCACCGACGTTCTTCGCGGACCGGCGCCACGACGAGCATGTACGGGCTGTCCTGGTCGGGCTTGATGTCGAAGTACTCCGGTGCGCGGTCGCGGAGCACGATCGGCGCAAACGGCCGGAACGACTCCCGGAACTTGATCTTCAAGTTCATCACGCTCTGCATCTTCGGGGAGCGAGCGTCACCGATGATGCTCCGGGCTCCCAGCGCGCGGGGGCCGAACTCCATGCGGCCTTGGAACCAGCCGATCACGTTCTCGCTCGCGATCAGCTCGGCGACGCGCTCGCAGAGCTGGTTCTCGTCGGTGTACTCCTCGTACTTCGCGCCGCGCTCCTTCAGGACCGCGAGGATCTCGTCGCGGCCGTACGACGGTCCGAGGAGGCTGGCGTGCTGCGAATCGAGGTCGCGGCGCACCTGTCGCTCCTTGCCGAGAAGGTGGTGCCAGACCATGTAGGCTGCGCCCAGCGCCCCGCCGGCATCGCCGGCCGCGGGCTGGATCCAGATCTTCTCGAACGGTCCCTCGCGGAGGATCTTGCCGTTGCCCACGCAGTTGAGCGCGACGCCACCGGCCAGGCAGAGGTTCTTCTTCCCCGTCACCTTGTGCGCGAAGCGCACGGTCCGGAGCATGACCTCCTCGGTCACCTTCTGGATCGACGCGGCGACGTCCATGTAGAACTGATCGAGCTGCGTCTCGCGGCTGCGGGGCGGCCGCCCGAAGAGCGTGTGGAAGCGCTCGTTCGTCATCCGCAGACCCTGCGCGTACTGGAAGTAGCGCATGTCCATGCGGTAGCTGCCGTCCTCACGCAGGTCGATCAGCTTGTCGAGGATCTTGTCGGCGTACTTCGGCTCCCCGTACGGTGCGAGGCCCATCAGCTTGTACTCACCCGAGTTCACCTTGAACCCGCAGTAGTACGTGAAGGCCGAGTAGAGGAGACCGAGCGAGTGCGGGAAGCGGATCTCGTGCGTCAGTCGCAGGCGATTCCCTTCGCCGACGCCGATGCTCGTCGTGGCCCACTCGCCGACGCCGTCCATCGTGACGATGGCCGCATCCTCGAAGGGCGAGGGGTAGAACGCGCTCGCCGCGTGGCTCTCGTGGTGCTCCGGGAAGACGAACGGCCGCTTGGGCTTCACCCCGAGTTCGCGGCGCAGGATGCGCGGGATGTGGAGCTTGTCGCCGAGCCAGGTCGGCAGGAACTTCATGAACGACGAGAAGCCTGCCGGCGCGTAGGAGAGGTACGTCTCCATGAGCCGGTCGAACTTGAGGAGCGGCTTGTCGTAGAACGAGACGTAGTCGAGCTCGCTCGCGCTGATCCCAGCGGTCTTCAGACAGTGGGCGACCGCGAGCTTCGGGAACTCGGGGTCGTGCTTCTTGCGGGTGAATCGCTCCTCCTGCGCAGCAGCCACGATCTCGCCGTCGCGCAGCAGCGCGGCCGCGGAGTCGTGGTAGAAGGCGGAGATGCCCAGGATGTAGGTCGGCATGTCGATCGCTTCCGGCCCGCGTGGGCCGGATCCGTCCTTCGGTGAGGTTTGGCTCGTTCGCCTCGCTCAGCCGCGATTCGGGGCGGGAAGGATAGGATCGGATCGACAGGCCGCGCCGACAAAAAACAGACCGCCCCCTCGTGAAGATCCAGGGGTCTCGAAAGCGTCGATGTCAGCGAACCCAGCCCCGCGCGTGACCTCGGCCCCGGCCGGGGTGACTCCCGCTCCCGCCTGCAGCACTCCGAAGGACTGTGTGTCGTGAACAAGCCGAAGCGCGTGCTCGCGCGTCTCTCGTTGATCGCGGTCTCGACGGTGCTCGCGCTGGTCGCAGCGGACCTCGTCCTCTTGGGCTTCGACCGCCTCTACGCGTGGCTGGCCGGCGACGAGTTGACGACCGAGAACCTCCACGTGCGCTTCGCGGACTACTACCGCGACGGCGACCGGAATCCCTTCCCCAAGGAGGAGGCCGGCAAGCGCGGCTACATCGTGCCGATCGCGGTCGAGGAACTCGTCCGCGCCCGGGCGATCACCACGGGCGGCGGCGCACGCTTCGAGGCCGAGGGTCGCCGGCTGCTGCCGCCGAGCGGTGGCAAGTGGGACATCGATCCGATGGCGTATCCGCTGAACCCGGATCGCCCGGCGGCGGAGCAGGTCTGGATCCGAGAGCGCATCGAGATCAGCGGCACCGGCGAGCACGACGGGATCTACACCTGCATGGCCGTCGACAAGGACGGCGTCGTCACGCTCGACCGGGACGTCGTCGCCAGGTCCTACGCGAGCGGCGTCACCATCCGCGGTCTGCGCGAGCGCGAGACTTTTGCGCCGAACCACAGTTGGTACTTCTGCTACTACGGAGTCGCCGGAACGAAGTGGGCCTCCCAGTTCGACGCGGACGGCTGCGTCCGCGTCGAGATCAACAGCGCGATGGTCCGGGAGCGCGAGGAGCTCGTCGGCCCGAAGCCCGCCGGCCAGCGGCGCATCGTCTGTCTCGGCGATTCGTTCACCTTCGGCTGGGGAGTCAACATCGACGACTGCTGGACCCGCCGCGTCGAGGCTGAGCTGCGCAAGGCGGATGACGGCATCCGAACCGTGAATTGCGGTGCGTCGGGAAGCATGTACCCCGACGAGTACGTCTCCGCCCTGGAGCACCGCTTCATCCGTTTCGAGCCCGATCTCGTCCTCCTCACGCTCTGTCTCAACGACCTGCTCCCCACGGCGCACGCGCTCGCCCACCAGGAGCCCCTGCCCTGGGTCATGCGGCAGTCGCGTCTCCTGCGCGACCTGTTCCAGGGCTACGCCTTGGAGGGTCAGCTTCGCTTCCCGCCGGAGCGGGATCTCGTCGGGGAGCTCCTCGCGCTGCCGGATTCGAAGTACCCGCTCTGGTGCATGCCGTATCCCCGGCAGTCGGTGGGTCGAGCCAACCTGTGGCCCGGTGGCGGGCCGCAGCGCGCGCTGCTGCGCGGCCGGGACTTCTGTCAGGCGCGCGGCATCCGCTTCGGCGTCGTGATCTGGCCGTACATCCAAGGCCTCGGTCGCGGCGAGCACTACCCGTTCGCGAAGATCCACCAGCTCGTCGGCGACTTCTGCGGCGAGAACCAAATCCCCTTCCTCGACCTGTTGCCGGCGCTGAGGGACCAGGTGGAGACGACCGATGAGCTCTGGGTCTGCCCCGCGGACTACCACGCGAACCCTCGCGGCCACGCCCTGGCGACGCCGCAGCTCACCGACTTCGTGCGCACGTTGCTGCGCTGAGGGCTCGGGGACGACGTCGCGGAGGCCGCGCCGAGCTGCCCGCGACATTTTCTTCCAGCTCTGAAATTGACCGCAGGGGGTTGATCTTGTAGGCATTCACCCCCCTCTCGCGCCCGGGCCCGGCGTCTCCCTCACTCGTGTAGGTCTCCTTCCTGCAACGAGTTGCGCCGTTCCCCGGTCACGCGGTAGCCCAGGTCCGCGACTCGGGGCCGGTTTGCGCCGGCGCTGCGGACCCGCTCCGCGTGCCTTGGCGTGCGAGGGAGTCCGACGCGCCCTGAGGTCCCCGCCTTGACCGTCAACTTCCCCAAGTGGACCAACCAACTGCCGACGATGGCCGCTCTCGCGGTCCTCTCCGGCGGTCTGTTCGTGGTTCTCACCGTCTGGTACTTCTTCTCGCCGAAGTTCACGGACGTCGGCTACTCGCCCACCCAGCCGATCGCCTACAGCCACAAGCTGCACGCGGGTCTGATGGGGATGGACTGCCGGTACTGCCACGGCGCCGTCGAGCTCGGTCCGCACGCCGGCGTGCCCGCGACCGAGGTGTGCATGAACTGCCACAAGACGGTCCGCACGGAGAGCCCGGAGATCCAGAAGCTCACGGCCGCGCATGAGGCAGGCCTTCCGGTCCGCTGGAAGAAGGTCCACCTGCTTCCCGACTACGCCTTCTTCAACCACGCCGCGCACGTGCAGGCCGGGGTTGGCTGTGCGAGCTGCCACGGCCGGATCGACCAGATGGAGGAGGTGCGTCAGGACCAGCCGCTGAGCATGGGCTGGTGCCTCGAGTGCCACCGCGCGCCGGAGAACGCCCTGCGACCTTCGGATCGCGTCACCGAGATGGGCTACGAGCACGACGCCGCGCTCGCCTTGCGCCTGAAGCAAGAGAAGAACATCAACCCGCCGACCCATTGCTCCGCGTGTCACCGATGACCGATCTCCAGATCCGCACCGGCGCCACCAAGGGCGCGACCGAGAAGGTCTACTGGCGAAGCCTGGACCAACTGGCGAGCACGCCCGAGTTCCAGGAGGTCCTGCACCGGGAGTTCCCCGAGGGGATCGCCGAGTCCTCGGGCCTCGAGGATCCCGTCTCGCGCCGCCGTTTCCTCGGCGTGGTCGCCGCTTCGGTCGCGCTCGCGGGCATGACGAGCTGCCGCAAGCCCGAGCGGGAGATCCTGCCCTTCAACAAGACCCCCGAAGGCATGGTGCCCGGGGTCCCGCGCTACTACGCGACGTCGCTCTCGCGCGGCGGCTTCGGCTTCGGCGTGCTCGTCCGGAGCAACGACGGTCGCCCCACGAAGATCGAGGGCAACTCCGAGCACCCCTCGACCCGAGGCGCGACCGACAGTCTGCTGCAGGCCGAGATCCTGAATCTCTACGACCCCGCGCGCAGCAAGCAGGTCCGTCAGCGCGGGCATGCCGCGCCGGCTGCTGCGGCCGACGGCGCTCACGGCGCAGGCGGCGCCGGGCACCCGACCCTCGAGACCTTCCGCGCGTTCTGGGCGGAGCACCTCAAGTCCATCGCCGCGAAGTCGGGCGAGGGCTTCCACGTGCTCATGCCGACGACGAGCTCGCCGACCCTGCTCCGTCTCGCCGAGATGATGCGGGCCGAACTCGGCAAGATGCGGTTCCACACCTGGTCGCCGGTCGGCTTCGAGGCGGTCCTCGACTCGACCCGACTCGCGTTCGGTCGAGCGCTGCTCCCGCAGTACGACTTCGCCGTCGCCGACGTCGTCGCCAGCTTCGACAGCGACTTCCTCGGCGCAGACGCCCCGACGCTCGGCTGGACGCGCAGTTGGGCACAGAGCCGCAAGATCACGGAGCGCGCGGGCCGGGTCTCCCGCCTCTGGTGTGCGGAGGCCACCCACACGCTGACGGGGAGCAACGCGGACCACCGCTTCCGGATGTCCAGCGCCGACGTGGGGCTCAGCCTGCTCGCCCTCGCCGCCGAGTTGCTCGTCGGTGGCGACGCGATGCACAAGGAGCTGTCCAAGTACACCGCGAAGCTGTTCGACAACGGCAAGCCGTCCTGGGTGAAGTCCCTGGCCGACGACCTGCGCGCGGCGAAGGGACGCTGCTGCGTCGTGGTCGGACCGCGACAGCCGGCGCTGATCCAGGCCTTGGGACACGCGATCAACGCCCAGCTCGGTGCGGCCGGCGCGGGCATGGCCGTCAGCTACTGCGTGGCGCCTGCGGGAATCGAACGCGGCGCGGGACTCGGCGACATCGCGGAACTCGCTGCGGCGATGAAATCCGGCAAGGTCGAGACCCTCGTCTGCCTCGACACGAATCCGGTGTACGACGCACCTGCCGATCTCGGCTTCGCCGAGGCGTTCGCCAAGGTGCCGCACACGATCCACTGCGGGCTCTGGGCCGACGAAACCGCGACGGCCTCCGAGTGGCACCTCCCGCTCTCCCACGAGCTCGAGCAGTGGGGTGACGTGCTCGCGTTCGATGGAACCCCGAGCATCGTTCAGCCGCTGATCGCGCCGCTGCATCACGAGTCGCGCTCCCCGATCGAGATCCTCGTCGAGCTCATGGGTGAGACGAAGGACGCCTGGACCGCGGTTCGCGAGACCTGGCAGGAGCGCAACCCGGCCGGACAGGGCTTCGAGGCGTGGTGGAAGAAGGCCGTGCATGACGGCGTGTTGCCTCGCCCGAGCGACCTCGACGTCGCCGCGCCGGCACTCGCCGTGCAGGCGGTCAAGGACCAGCTCATCGCCTTCGTGCCTGCCGCGTCGCCGACGCGCGATGCCCTGGAGATCAGCTTCCGGCCCTGCCCGAAGATCTGGGACGGTCGCTACTCCAACAACGCCTGGCAGCAGGAGACCCCGTCGCCGATCGAACGGATGACCTGGGACAACGCCGTGCTCATGAGCCGCAGCACGGCCGCCGAACTCGGAGTCGCGAACAGCGACGTCGTGAGGGTCACGCTGGATGGTCGCAGCGTCGAGGGCGCAGCGTGGATCCAGCCAGGCCATGCCGACCACTGCCTCACGCTCACGCTGGGCTACGGGCGGCGCATGGACGCGCACTGCGAAGTCGCGGCCGATCGCGGCTTCGACGCCTACCCGCTGCGTAGCTCGACCGGCCTGCACACGGGCCGTGGCGCGCGCGTCGAGAAGACCGGGCGCAGCTATCCCATCGTCGTGACGCAGGAGCACGGCACGATGGAAGGCCGACCGCTCGTGCGCGAGAACACGCTCGAGGGCTTCCGCGGATCCGAGTGGAAGGCCACCGACGAGTCGCCGCTCGGCAAGATGGCGAAGCTGCATGGCCACGGCATGCAGGAGTCCGATCTGACGAAGTCGCTCTTCGTCGAGCAGGACTACTCGCAGGGTTACCGCTGGGGGATGGTCATCGACCTGAACTCCTGCACCGGATGCGGAGCCTGTGTCACGGCGTGCGTCGCCGAGAACAACATCCCGATGGTCGGCAAGGACCAGGTCGCGCGGAACCGCGAGATGTTCTGGAACCGCATCGACCGCTACTTCGAGGGCGTCGACAAGAAGGTCGGTCTCCTCACGATCCAGGATCCCTCAGACGACCCGAAGGTCGTCTACCAGATGGTGCCTTGCATGCAGTGCGAGAACGCACCGTGCGAGAGCGTGTGCCCGGTCGCCGCGACCACGCACACGGAAGAGGGCCTGAACGACATGGTCTACAACCGCTGCATCGGCACGCGCTACTGCAGCAACAACTGCCCCTACAAGGTGCGGCGCTTCAACTGGTTCAACTTCAACAAGGACCACGCACCGGAGCGGAAGATGCAGTTCAACCCGGATGTCACCGTCCGGGCGCGCGGTGTGATGGAGAAGTGCACCTACTGCGTGCAGCGCATCAACGCCGGCAAGTTCCGCGCGAAGGCCGAGGGGCGGAAGCTCCAGGACCTCGTCGACATCAAGACGGCCTGCCAGCAGGTCTGCCCCGCGGAGGCCATCACCTTCGGCGACCTCAACGACAAGGACAGCCGCGTCGCGAAGCTCGCTTCGAGTCCGCTGAACTACGGGATGCTCGCTGAGCTCAACGTGAAGCCGCGAACCACCTACCTCGCCAAGATCCGCAACCCGAGGACGGAGAGCTGAGCCGTGACGACGATCACCGTGATCGACGAACCCGAGAACCCGCTCGTCCGGGCACCCCTCGTCGAAGGTGGCAAGACCTTCGCGGACGTGACGGACATCGTCGCGAGGCCCGCCGAGCGCAAGACGACCAGGGCCTGGTACCTGGGCTTCGGCGTCAGCGTCGCGATCCTGATGAACCTCGTGGCGATGATCGGCTACCTGATCGCCACGGGTATCGGCGTGTGGGGAAACAACATCCCCGCCGGTTGGGGTTGGCCGATCGTCAACTTCGTTTTCTGGATCGGCATCGGACACGCCGGGACGCTCATCTCGGCGATCCTCTGTCTCTTCCGACAGAAGTGGCGCACGTCGATCAACCGCGCCTCCGAGGCGATGACGATCTTCGCCGTCATGGCCGCGGGCATCTTCCCCGCCATCCACGTCGGCCGCATCTGGGTCATCTACTGGGTCTTCCCCCTGCCCAACCAGATGTCGATGTGGCCGAACTTCAAGAGCCCGCTGCTGTGGGACGTGTTCGCGGTGAGCACGTACTTCACGGTGTCGGCGCTCTTCTGGTTCGTCGGCCTCATCCCTGACCTCGCGACCTTCCGCGATCGCGCGTGGCAGCAGGGCCGCAAGCTGGCCGCCAGCATCTACGGCGTCTTCGCGCTCGGGTGGCATGGCAGCAACCGCCACTGGATCCACTACGAGAAGGCCTACCTGATCCTCGCCGGGCTGAGCACGCCGCTCGTGCTCTCCGTGCACTCGATCGTCTCGTTCGACTTCGCCGTGTCGTTGCTGCCCGGCTGGCACACCACGATCTTCCCGCCCTACTTCGTGGCGGGCGCCATCTTCTCGGGCTTCGGCATGGTGCTGACGCTCATGATCCCGGCGCGGTCGTGGCTCGGTCTGCACTCGCTGATCACGCTCAACCACCTCGACAACATCGCGAAGATCCTCCTGCTGACCGGCACGATGGTCGGCTACGCGTACGGGATGGAGTTCTTCATCGCGTGGTACAGCGGCTCCGAATACGAGCAGTTCTGCTTCATGAACCGCGCGTTCGGACCCTACGCATGGGCCTACTGGATCATGGTCTCGTGCAACGTGATCAGTCCCCAGCTGTTCTGGATCCGGAAGTTCCGGCGCAGCCCCGCGGTGCTCTTCGTCGTGTCGATCTTCGTGAACATCGGCATGTGGTTCGAGCGCTTCGTGATCGCGGTCACCTCGCTGACCCGTGACTTCCTGCCCTCGAGCTGGGGCAACTTCTCGCCGACGATCATCGACTTCCTCACCTATCTCGGCAGCTTCGGCCTCTTCTTCACCTGCTTCCTGCTCTTCGCCCGGTGGCTGCCCGTCATCGCGATCAGCGAGGTGAAGGGCGTGATGCCCGAAGCCAACCCCCACCATGGGGGCCATGACGCCGGGCACCACGGCAAGCCGTCGCACGGCACGCACGCACTGGGGGCGCACTGATGAACCAGACGGGCAACAAGTCGGGTGGCACCTATTGGGGCGCCGTCGCCGAATTCGACTCGGCGGCAGCGATCTACCACGCTGCCGAGAAGGTGACTGCGGCGGGCTACGCGCGCGTCGACAGTCACACTCCGTTCCCCATCCATGGGATGGACCGCGCCCTTCGCCAGGGGCCGAGTCACCTGGGTTGGTTCGTCATCTGCGCCGGCGCGACGGGCATCGTCGCCGCGCAGCTGATGATGTGGTGGATGAACGAGGTCGACTACCGCATGGTGACGAGCGGAAAGCCGCCGTACACGTGGCCGCCGACGATCCCGATCACCTTCGAGTTGATGGTGTTGTTCTCTGCCCTGACCGCGGTGTTCGGCATGTTCATGCTGAACCGCCTGCCGAGGCACCATCACCCGATCTTCGAACACTCCACGTTCCACCGCGTCACGAACGACAAGTTCTTCCTGTCGATCGAGGCCGCGGATCCGAAGTTCGACCGCACGCAGACCGTGAACTTCCTGCGGGATCTCGGCGGCAAGAACGTCGAACTCGTCGCGGACGCCTGAGGGGACTCGAGACGATGATGCTCGCCAAGAAGATCTCCGTGCTCCTCGCCGTCGGCCTCGCGATCCTCGCGCTCGGCGCGTGCCGCGGAGCGATCAAGAAGCACCCGCCGATCCACCCCGTCCTGGACATGGACTTCCAGGACAAGGTGAAGGCCCAGCTCGGGCTCGAGTTCGACGGCTGGCGCGACGGACGCGGTTCACGTACACCGCCGGCCGGGACCGTCGCTCGCGACTCGCTGAACTGGGAAACGGAAGCCGTCTTCCAGGATGCGAACGGCGCCTACCTCGACAACCCCTTGCCCGCAGACGAGTCCGTGGTGCGTCGCGGTCAGGAGCGATTCGACATCTACTGCTCGGTGTGCCATGACCGCACCGGCGCCGGCAACGGCCTCGTGCTCCAGCGCGCGAAGCTGGTGAGCAAGGCAGCCTTCAACTACGCGGTGCCCCACCTCGCCAAGGAGCCGCGCCTCGTCCAGAGCAAGGACGGCTACCTCTTCCAGGTGATCTCGAACGGCCAGGCGACGATGCCGTCGTACGCCGCGCAGATCCCGCCCCGCGATCGCTGGGCCATCGTCCATTACCTGCGCGTGCTCCAGTCGCGTGCCAACTGATCCAGACTCGGTGAGAAGCGAAACACGATGACCGCTACCACCATCGCCCCGACGATCGAGCAGGTCGCCCCGGGTGTCACGACGCGCGTCAAGGCGGGCGACCTGCAGGTCCCGCAGAAGGGCCTCCTGGCCCTCGGCGCACTCGCTCTGGTCGCCACGCTCGCGGGGATGTTCCTGAGCGAGGGCGAGTCCAAGCGGCACGCCTTCCACGCCTACCTCGTCGCCTACATGTTCACGCTCAGCCTCGGGCTGGGCAGCCTGTTCTTCGTGATGGTCCAGCAGATCACGCGCGCCGGTTGGAGCGTCGTGGTCCGTCGCACCACCGAGAACTTCATGGCGGTGCTCTTCCCCTGGATGGCGATCCTCTTCGTGCCGATCGCCCTCGGGATCCACGAGCTCTACGAGTGGACCCACGAGGACGTGGTCGCGAAGGACGAGCTCTTGACGGGCAAGTCGGGCTACCTCAACCCGACGTTCTTCTTCGTGCGCGCGGTCGTCTACTTCGTCGTGTGGGGTGGCCTCGCAACTTTCTTCCGCCGCACCAGCCTCAAGCAGGACCAGACGGGAGACGCGACGCTCTCGCTGAAGATGGCGCGGGTCGCCGCTCCCGGCCTCCTGCTCTTCGCCCTCACGGTCACCGCCGCCGCGATCGACTGGATGATGTCGCTCGCACCCCACTGGTTCTCGACCATGTTCGGGCTGATCTACTTCGGTGGTTCGGTCATGACGACCATGGCGATGCTGATCGTCGTGTTCAGCTGGTTGCGCACGAAGGGCTACCTCGGGCAGGTCATCACGCAGGAGCACTACCACGATCTCGGGAAGCTGCTCTTCGCGTTCATGGTGTTCTGGGCGTACACGAGCTTCTCGCAATACATGCTCATCTGGTACGCCAACCTCCCCGAGGAGACGGAGTGGTACCAGCACCGCACGCACGGCGGTTGGCAGCCCATCTTCGTGACGCTCGCGATCGGGCACTTCCTGCTGCCCTTCGGGATGTTGATGTCACGCAACGTGAAGCGTCATCGTCTCGGGCTCGTGGTCGGCGCGGTCCTCCTGATCGCGATGCATTGGCTCGACATGCAGTTCCAGATCATGCCGGGGCTGCACGAGCACGGGATGCACGTGAGCTGGATCGACGCCACGGCCCTCATCGGCGTCCTCGGCCTCTTCCTCGGCCTCGCGCTGAAGAACGTGATTTCGGCCCCGCTGATCCCGGAGCGCGATCCGCGGCTTGCCGAGTCCCTCCACTTCCACAACGTCTGATCGACCGGAACCGGACCTAGAACATGGGACACGCCCACGACGCGCACGCGACCACCGGCCCGGCCGAACACGACCCGGCCCACGACGTCGACGGCAAGAAGCTCACGCTCTGGCTCGTCGGCTGCACGATCGGGATCTTCGGGACCGTCTTCGTGCTGCTGGTGCTCTTCGAGCAGATCATCGAGCACCAGCGGAACAAGGTCGTCGGCCTCGCTCCCACGCCGCAGCGCGACAGCCTGCGCCAGGCGGAGGACGGCGACCTCAGTGGGCGCTCCGGTGGCAAGAGCGTCGACCAGGCCATCAAGGACTACGTGCAGAAGCACGGCGGGAAGCCGGCGACCGGCCGCTGATCCCGCGATCGCGCAACGCAGAGTCTCGCCCGCCATGTCCTCCTCCCCCCTTCGATCCACCCGGCACTGCCCGTCGCGTGTCCTCACGCGCGCGCTGCTGGCGCCGTTCCTGGCGGTGCTGCTGATCGGCGGCGGGGTCGCGGCCCAGAACATGCGCGTGCCTCCGGTCCTCGACGCCGCGGCACTGGTGTCGGACAAGCTCGGACAGGCCGCGGCGTTCGACGTCGCCCTCGTCGACGAGTACGGCCAGCCCTTCGTGCTCGCCGAGCGGATGAAGGGCGAGCGGCCGATCGTCCTGAATCTGGGGTACTTCGGCTGCCCGGGGATGTGCGGGTTCGTGCTCAACACCTTCCTCGAGAGGATGGTCGAGAGCGGGATGCGACCCGGTCACGAGCTCGACCTGGTGACCGTCAGCGTGCATCCGAAGGAGTCCGTCGAACTCGCCAGCGACAAGAAGCGCAGCTATCTCGAGTCCTTCAAGCAGCCGGAGTGGGCGCTCCACTGGCACTTCCTGACGGGTGCGGGCGACGAGACCAGGCGCCTCGCATCGAGCGTGGTTTGGGGCTTCCGTCACGACCTGGAGACCGACGAGATCGATCACCCGCCGGTCGTCGTGGTGCTCTCCCCGAAGGGCGTGGTCTCGCGCTACCTCGACGCGCGCGACCTCGATTCGACCACCCTCCGCCGCGCGATCATCGAGGCGAGCGGCGGCAAGGTCGGCAGCTTCCTCGAGCGCATCGTCGTCACCTGCCTGACCTTCGACCCGAACAGCGGGCGCTACGAGGTCGCCGCCATGACCATCATGCGCGTCGGCGGCGGCGTGACCGTCGTCGCGGTCGCAACGATGATCTTCCTACTCTGGCGTCGGGAACGTCGCGTCCGCGCGACCGCTGTCGCCGCACCCATGTCTGCGTGAGCCCGAAGTACCCGTGATCGCCTTCCAAGACCCACTGGGCCAGCTGCCGCCGCAGGCGTCGACCTTCGCGGCAGACCACGACGCTCTCTTCTATTTCCTCACCTGGGTGAGCATCGGCTCGTTCGCCCTCGTGCTCGGGTTGCTCGTCTACTCGGCCGTGCGCTGGCATCGGAAGACGCCGGATCAGCCGGCCGCCTCCGACGTCACCCACAACACGCGGCTCGAGGTGATCTGGACGCTGATCCCGGCGGTCGTCGTGATCGTGGTCTTCGCGTGGGGCTTCCGCGGCATCCAGCCCCAGCAGATCGCGCCTGCGGACTCGCGCCAGTACCGCGCCGAGGCCTTCACCTGGGGTTGGGACCTCTACCACCCCGGCGCCACGCAGTCCTCGGGCGAGCTCTGGTTCGAGATCGACAAGCCCGCGCGCGTACAGCTCACCAGCCGTGACGTGCTGCACGCGTTCTACATCCCCGCGTTCCGCATCAAGCGCGACGTGGTGCCCGGCTTCCGCAATCAGGTCTGGTTCCAGCCGACCAGGCTCGGCGACTACACGCTGTATTGCGCGGAGTACTGCGGCGACCAGCACTCCCAGATGCGTCGTGTGGTGCACGTCGTCGACGCGGCGACCTACGCCAAGGAGCCGTGGAACGTGCTGCCGGAGACTCCCGAGGGTCGCGGCGAGTACTTCTACCGCATGAAGGCGTGCGTCGGCTGCCACGGCATTGCCGCGGACTCGCCGACGGTCATCGCTCCGACCTTCTTCGGGATCTTCGGCCGCAAGGGTCGCCTCTCGGACGACAGCGAGTACACGGCGGATGAGGCCTATCTCCGCGAGTCGATCCGCAACTCGACGGCGAAGATCGTGAAGGGCTATCAGCCGCTGATGCCGATCTTCGACCCGAACTCGCTGAGCGACGACAACATCGGCGACATCATCGCCTGGATGAAGACCCTCAAGTGATCCCGGAGCTCCGCATTCCATGACCACCCACGCTCCCGCTCACGAGATCGCGAAGGCCGAAGGCCGTCGCGAGCCGGACTACATCCGGGTCACCAGTGGCATCACGTCCTGGCTGACGACGCTCGACCACAAGCGCATCGGGCTGATGTACCTGTTCGGCGTGACGCTCGCGTTCATCGTCGGCGGCGTCTTCGCCCTCCTGCTGCGCGCGCACCTCTGGAACCCGGGTCCCGAGGGCCAGCTGTTCAGCCCGCAGGACTACAACCAGCTGTTCACGCTGCACGGCGCGTTCATGGTGTTCGCGTTCATCATCCCGGCGATCCCGGGATCGTTGGCGAACTTCGCGCTGCCGCTGCTCATCGGTGCGCCGGACGTCGCCCTGCCGCGCCTGAATCTCACCAGCTTCTACCTCTGGGTCGCGGGCACGGGACTGCTCGCCTACTCGGCGGTCACCCAGGGCCTCGACACCGGCTGGACCTTCTACACGCCCTGGAGCCTCACCTCGAAGACGGCCGTGCTGTCGGCGGGCGTGGGGGTCTTCGTGCTGGGCTTCAGCTCGATCTTCACCGGCCTGAACTTCCTCGTGACGATGCACAAGATGCGCGCGCGGGGGATGGGCTGGTTCCAGATGCCGCTGTTCTGCTGGGCGATCTACGCCACCTCGGTCCTGCAGGTGCTGGCGACGCCGGTCCTCGGCATCACGATCGCGCTGCTCGCGTTCGAGCACATCTATCACATCGGCGTGTTCGACCCGAAGGAGGGCGGTGACCCCGTCCTCTTCCAGCACTTCTTCTGGTTCTATTCGCACCCCGCGGTCTACATCATGATCCTGCCGGGGATGGGGATCATCAGCGAGGTGGTGTCGACGCACTCGCGCCGGCCGCTCTTCGGCTACAAGCTCCTCGCGTTCTCGTCGATCGCGATCGCGGTGATCAGCTTCATCGTGTGGGGCCACCACATGTACACGAGCGGTCAGTCGGAGTTCGCCATGATGGCGTTCTCGTTCCTGACCGTGCTCGTCGCGATCCCGACGGCCATCAAGGTCTGGTCCTGGGTGGCGACGATCTGGGGTGGATCGATCGCGCTGACGGCGCCGATGCTCTATGCGATCGCCTTCCTCGTGATCTTCACGATCGGCGGTCTCACGGGCGTCTACCTCGCCGCGCTGTCGATCGACATCCACCTCCACGACACCTACTTCGTCGTGGCGCACTTCCACGCGGTGATGATGGGTTCCACCGCGATCGCGTTCTTCGCGGGCGTGCACCACTGGTGGCCGAAGATGTTCGGGCGGATGTACAACGAGAAGCTCGCGAGCATCGCGGCGATCGTCATCCTGATCGGCTTCATGGTGACCTTCCTCCCGCAGTTCGTGATGGGCAGCCAAGGCATGCCGCGTCGCTATGCGACCTACGCGGAGGAGTTCATCGGCTACCACCGCGTGTCCACCGTCGGGGCCATGATCCTCGGCGCCGGATTCGCCCTCATGGTGGGTTACCTGCTGCACTCGCTCATCGCCGGCCGCAAGGCCAAGCAGAACGAGTGGGGTGGCGTGACCCTCGACTGGAACTGCCCGACCCCGCCGAACCTCTACAACTTCGACGAGGAGCCCGTGGCGGGAACTCTCTACGACTACGGCCCCACGCTGAAGCGCTGACATGAGCCACGCCACGATCGTCACCCCGACGCCCGACGGCGGCTTCCAGCCCCATACCGTCGCGCACCACTTCAAGACGGCCGAGCAGGAGTTCCAGGCTGCGAAGTTCGCGTTCTGGCTCTTCCTCGTCACCGAAGTGATGCTCTTCGGCGGGCTCTTCGCCGCCTACATCTACTACCACGGCTTCTACCCGGAGTCGTTCAAGGCCGGCGGTTCGCTGCTCGACTGGCGGCTCGGTGCGCTGAACACGATGTTCCTGCTCACCAGCTCCTGGACGATGGCGAACGGCGTGCGCTGCTCGCAGATCAGTCGTCGCAAGGAGATGGTGACCTGGCTCTGGCTCACCGTGATCCTCGCCGGCGGCTTCATGGTGGTGAAGTACATCGAGTACTCGGGCAAGTTCCACCACGGCATCTTCCCGTTCACGCAGCTCTGGCAGCCGGACGGCCACTACGCCGACGAGCTCGCCGGGATGGCGTACCCGAAGCTCTTCTTCAACATCTACTTCACGATGACCGGCATCCACGGTCTCCACGTGCTGATCGGCATGATCGCGATCGCGTGGCTGATCTGGCGTGGCGGGCAGGGGCGCTTCCACTCGGGCTGGTACATCCCCGTCGACCTGATCGGCCTCTACTGGCACGTGGTCGACCTCATCTGGATCTTCCTCTTCCCGCTCCTCTATCTCGTGCCGTGATGGCGAACCCCTCCCACGACTCGCATGCCCACGACGCCGGGCAGCACGGCGGCCACCACGACGTGGTGGTCGACCACTCGCACCACGTGCACGCGTCGTCGTTCCAGCTCTTCCTGCGTGTCTACGTCGCGCTCTGCTTCCTGACGATCGTCACGGTCGCGGCGTCGCGCGTGGACTTCGGGCCGATGAACATGGCCATCGCCGTGTTGATCGCGTCGATCAAGGCCGGGCTCGTCGTGACCTTCTTCATGCATCTGAAGTGGGACACGGCGATGAACAACATCGCGTTCCTCGGCTCGTTGATCTTCCTGTCCCTGCTTTTCCTCTTCACGCTCGTAGACTTCACGACGCGCGGCATGGCCGAACCCGGCCAGATGTCGCCGATCCGCTGACGCGCGCAGGTCTCCCCGTCTTCGCCAACCGCGACCGCGCGACGATCGACGACACGGCTCGCCGGTGACCCGGCGGGCCGTTCGTGTTCAAAGGACTCTCTTCGCGAGCATGCGTTCCGCCTGGTTCGACGCGGTCTACCTCCACACTCGTCGCCCCGACGACGCCCGGATCGCGTTCTTCTGCGATTCCGGGGTGGACTCGATCGCCGATGCCTTCCCGGCCGAGGTCGCGGCGGCGCTCGTCGACGTCGACGTGGAGATCCTCCTGCCCACGGAGGAGGAGTCGCTCGCTCCGCTCACGCCGACCGGCTTCGCCGGCAAGCACGGCGCTCAGCGGCTGAGTCCTGCGTTGTGGCGCATCCCGACCCGGGCTCTGCCGCTGCGCATCGCGGTGCCGCTCCTGGCCGCGATGAGTCCGGAGCGCTCGCGGCCCGGGATCTCGTTCCTGAGCACGGCAGCTCGCCTCGCCCTGGCGATGTTGAAGCGCGGCGACTTCGCCCCTGCCGACGGCGGCGGCCTCGTCACGCACGTGCCCGTCTGGACCGACGCCTCGCTGCGCTGCCTCGCAGCGGTCGCCGAACTCGTCCCGGGCATCCTGCGGACCGCGCGTATCGCCCTGGAGGACGACCCCGTCTACGCGGTGTCGGCGCGCAACCTCGCCTTGAGCCTCGTCGGCTTCGCGATCGATGCCTGCGCCGAGGGGCATCACCCTCGTCACGCGAATGCGGAACGCGTGCCGTCGAGCTTTCACGAGAGTCGACCCCAGCCGGCGGTCGAGGTGCTCGTGCCGGAGAACCCCCTCGAGGAGGGGTCGGCCTGGGCGGTGCAGCTCTCGATGCGACCCGTGCCCGGCCTGCCGATCGGCTACCCGCTCGAGGACCTGCATCAGCGCCTCTCGCAGGACCTGTTCCCGGACCCGCTCGCGCTCCAGAGCCTCGCGAGGGTCGAGGAACACCTCGACGAGATCGGTCGTCGGGTTCCCGCGATCCATCGCGCGATGAACATGGCCGGCGGCCGGGCCGCCCTCGACCGCAAGGAGTTGGATCAGCTCCTCGACCACCTCACGCTCCTCGAGTCGGAAGGCTGTGCGGTGACGCTGCCCGGCGTCGAACGGCTGCAGCGCCTCTCGGCCATCGTCTCGCTCTCGCAGCTCCCGGAGACCGCCGGGGAGACGCGGCCCTGGTTCGACTTCCGCTGGTCGCTCGCGGTCGGGGATCGGAAGCTCGACGACAGGGAGTTCCAGGAGCTCGTCGAGAGCAAGGCCCCGGTGGTGTTCCTCGACCGCGGACCCGTGCTCCTCACCAAGGCCGATCGCGACGCGCTCATCGCCTTCAGCAAGCGCGACAAGGACGAGGGCACGAAGATCTCGTTCTTCGAGGCGATCCGTCTGAAGCTGGCGGGAGCAACCCATCTCCACGGCCTGGCGCTGGAGCGACTCGAAGGCGGCGAACGGCTCGAGGAGCTGGTTCAGAGCCTCGAGCAGGCGCGCAGCGTGGAGGAGCGCGCGACACCGCCGCAGTTCATCGGCGAGCTGCGTGCCTACCAGCGTCGCGGCCACGCGTGGGTGCACTTCCTGGTCGATCAGGGTTTCGGTGCCTGCCTCGCCGACGACATGGGTCTCGGCAAGACCGTCCAGGCGATCGCCGTGATCCTCGACTGGCTCAACGCGCGGCCCGAGCACGGGACGATCCTGCTCGTGTGCCCCGTGAGCGTGCTCGGCAACTGGCGTCGCGAGGTGCTCCGCTTCGCGCCGGTGTTGCGGACCCTGCTCCATCACGGCAAGTCGCGCGCTTCGACGCCGGAGGAGTTCGCTGCCGCGGTCAGCAAGACCGACATCATGCTGACGAGCTTCAACCTGCTGCAGCGCGACTCCGAGCTGTTCCTGAGTCGGACCTGGGAGGGCGTGATCCTCGACGAGGCGCAGAACATCAAGAACCCGAACACGCAGCAATCGAAGGCTGCCCGCGACCTGCGGGGGAACTTCCGCCTCGCTCTCACCGGCACCCCGCTCGAGAACCGTCCGCTCGACCTCTGGTCGATCATGGACTTCCTCAACCAGGGGCTGCTGTCCACCCGCGCGAACTTCCTCCAGACGCTCGAGCACCCGATCGTCAAGCAGCGCAGCAAGAGCAGCGCGTCGACGCTCGGACGCCTCGTGCGCCCGTTCGTCCTGCGTCGGCTGAAGACGGACCCCGAGATCGTCACGGACCTGCCCGAGACGTCGGAACAGGTCGTCGCGGCGAATCTCACGCGCGAGCAGGCGGTGCTCTACGAGGCCGTCGTGCGCAAGGGCCTGCGCGAGGTCGAGCTCGCCAAGGAAGGCATCCAGCGCCGCGGCGCGATCCTCACGACCCTGCTCCGTCTGAAGCAGGTCTGCAACCATCCGGCCCACTACCTCGCCGATGGCTCCTCGCTCGCGAACCGCTCCGGGAAGCTCGATCTCCTCACCGAGATGATCGAGGAGGCGCTCGAGGAGGGCGATCGCTGCCTCGTGTTCACGCAGTTCAAGGAGATGGGCACCCTGCTCAAGACGCACGTCGAGGAGGTCATCGGGAGCCAGGTGCTCTTCCTCCATGGCGGCGTTCCGCAGAAGGACCGCGAAGACATGGTGGCGCGCTTCCAGGACAACGCCCCGGACGGACCGCGTGTCTTCGTCCTCTCGTTGAAGGCCGGCGGCACCGGCCTGAACCTCACCGCGGCGAACCGCGTGTTCCACTTCGACCGCTGGTGGAACCCGGCCGTGGAGGACCAGGCCACGGACCGCGCGTTCCGCATCGGTCAGCAGCGCAACGTCTTCGTCCACAAGTTCGTCTGCATCGGAACGCTCGAGGAGCGGATCCAGGCGATGCTCGAACGGAAGCGCGAGGTCGCGAACGCGCTGCTCGGTGCCGGTGAGCAATGGCTCACCGAGCTGAGCAACGAGGAGCTGCGCCGCCTCATCATCCTCGATCGAAGGGAGGCGCTGACGTGAGGGAGTCGCGGGGCATCTCGGCCGGCGAGCGCTGGCGTCGCACGACCTCGACGGGCGCGGACGTCGGCGAGCTCGAGCGGGCGCTTGCGACCCTGCCCGCCATCCGCAATCCGCGCCTGCGGATCCAGCCCGGGGCGATCCAGGCGGAGATGGAAGGGGCGATGGGCGCCCTCCACGAGGTCGGCATCCACGTGCCGATGCTGCCGTCACGCATCTGGCCGCAGGTCATCCGCGCGCTGCGCCGCTCGGCGACGATGCGGGACCAGCTCGGTCAGGGCATGGTCCCGCGCTCGTTCGACCGGCTGATCGCGCGCATCTCCGGCGAACCGGTCTTCCCCGAGCCGCGGCGCATCACGTCCGCCTGCACCTGCCGCGAGAACGAGCGACCCTGTCGCCACATCCTCGCGCTGCACGAGATGTTCGCGCGCCGGCTCGACGATCGGCCCTGGGAGCTGCTCATCCTGCGTGGCGTCGACTTCCACAACCTGCTCGAGGCCTCGTCGAAGCCGCCGGATCCCACGGAGATGGTCCAGCTGGCGTTCGGCGCGCGGGAGGAACCGATCATGGTCCCCGACGGCGACGGCGTCGAACTCGAGCCGACGTTGACCTCGCTCCAGATCCGGCGGCTCCTCGCCGCCGATCAGGACGGCAAGCTCCAGCACGTACTCGACGCGATCGACAAGTACCGCGACGCCGAGCCCGAGTCCCCGACCTGAGGCCCGGTTCGCGGGTGTCGGCAGGGCGTGAATTCCTCCGCTCCGACGCGGAACGACGTGGACGCGCGCCGAGGCCGTCGCTTGTCATGCGCGCCCTCGCCCCGGCCCCTCACGGATCGACCCTTGCTCGCACTCGTACCCTCGCTCGCTGCCGGCCTCTCGTCCCTGCCCGAATCGGGTGACACGGCGCTCACCGGCACGACTCTCGGCATCGTGTCGTTGCTGGTGTTCGCGCTGGCCTACCTGCTGGTGGTGCTCGAGGAGCCGCTCCACCTGCGGAAGTCCAAGCCGGTGGTCCTCGCCGCGGGCGTCATCTGGATCCTCACGGCGTTCGCGCTGCGGGCTCATCACCCGGAGCTCTCGGACAAGGAGTTCGGCGGCCTGCTCGAGGGCAAGGTCCTCCACCACGCGGGTGAGTACGGGGCGCTGTTCCTCTTCCTGCTGGTCGCGATGACCTACATCAGCGCGATCTCCCGTCGGAACGTCTTCCTCGCGCTCAACGCGAAGCTGATCTCCGCGGGCTTCAGCCTGCGAAGCGTGTTCTGGCTCACGGGAACGCTGTCCTTCTTCATCTCGCCGGTCGCCGACAACATGACGACCGCGCTCCTGATGGGGGCGGTCGCGACCACCGTGGGCCGGGGGAATCCGCGCTTCATCACGGTGGCCTGCATCAACATCGTGATCGCGGCCAACGCCGGCGGCGCCTTCTCGCCCTTCGGCGACATCACGACGCTGATGGTCTGGGCCGCCGGGAAGGTCGAAGGCCCCGAGTTCCTGAAGCTCTTCCTGCCGTGCGTCGCCAACTGGCTCGTGCCCGCGTTCCTCATGAGCCTCTCGATCGAGAGGTCGCGGCCGGCGCCGAACCAGCAGGACGCACGGTTGCTGCCGGGTTGGGCGACGGTGATCGGGCTCTTCCTCGCCACGATCGTCACCGCGGTGCTGTTCCACAGCGTGCTCCACATCCCGCCCTTCCTCGGGATGATGACGGGCCTCGGCTACCTGATGATCTGGGGATGGATCGGCCGACGGCGGGCCCGTCACGCCGGCTCCGACAGTGGGGTCGACGTCTTCGACGACATCGCCGAGGTCGAGTGGGACACGATGCTCTTCTTCTTCGGCGTCATCCTCTGCGTCGGTGCGCTGGGTGAACTCGGCTACCTCGCCCTGGCTTCTGGCTGGCTCTACGGCACCGATGGTTCGCAGGCGACCGTCGCGAACATCGGTATCGGCGTCATCTCCGCGGTGATCGACAACGTGCCCGTGATGTTCGCCGTGCTCGGAATGAACCCCGTGATGGGCGCGACGGCCGAGGCTGCGCACTACCAGTGGCTCCTGGTCACGCTCACCGCGGGCGTCGGCGGTTCGCTGCTCTCGGTCGGTTCCGCGGCAGGGGTCGCGTTGATGGGCACCGCCCGCGGTCAGTACACCTTCTTCGGCCACCTGAGGTGGACCCCGGCGATCGCGCTCGGCTACGCCGCGTCGATCGCCCTGCACGCGCTGCTCAACGGGCCGAGCGCCTGAGCCTCCGCCGGGCGCGCGGGTGGTCAAAGCAACTCGCGCTGCCCGTGACTCGGCGCGACCACGTCGCGGAAGCCGAGCTGCTTCAGGCGATCGACGAAGGCCAACGCCTGCCGCTCTTCGCCATGCACGACGAAGACGCGCGTGGCCGTCTTGGCGAGGTGGCCGAGCGAGTCGCAGAGCTCGCGCCAGTCGGCGTGGGCCGAGAGGCCGAGGATGCTGCGCACCTTGCAGCGCACGGTTCGCGGCTCGCCCAGCACGTTGACCTCCGGTGCACCGTCGACCAGTTTCCTGCCCAGGGTGCCTTCGGCCATGTAGCCGACCGTGAGGACGCAGTCCTGCGCGCGCGGGAGGCTGACCTTCAGGTGATGGAGGATGCGCCCGGCCTCGCACATTCCCGACGCCGCGATGATCACGCCGTCGCGCACGCCGTTGAGCGACTTGCTCTCCTCCCGGTCCTCGACGAAGCGGACGCCGTCGAAGAAGAACGGCTCCCGCCCCGTCTCGATGATCTTGCGCGCCTCCTTGTCGAAGAGCTCACGATGTGCAGAGGTGATCTTGGTCGCCTTGCTGCTCAGCGGCGAGTCGATCCACACGGGCAGCCTCGGGATGCGACCCGCGGCCATCAGGTTGCCGAGCTCGTAGAGGACGTTCTGCGTGCGCCCGACGGAGAACGCCGGGATGAGGATGCGGCCGCCGTCCCCGATCTCCTCGCGCACGATCTGCGCCAGCGACTCGGCCATCTCCTCGTGGTCCTGGTGCGCGCGATCCCCGTAGGTGGACTCGGTGATCAGGTAGTCGAGCGGGGGGAGCCGCTCGGGGTCGCGCAGGATCGGCATGTCCTTGCGGCCGTGGTCGCCGGTGAAGCCGAGTCGAACGGTGCGCCCACCGCGTTCGATCGTGAGCACGACCATCGCCGAGCCGAGGATGTGTCCCGCGTCGAAGAACTCACAACGCACGCCGGGCAGCACCTCGAAGGGCTCGTGGTAGCGATGACGGCGGAAGCGACGCGCGGTCTCGGCCACGTCGTCCAGGTCGTAGGGCGGCACCCAGTCGACGCCGCGCTTGCGCAGGTGCATCGCGTCCTGCGCCTGGAGCTGGGCCGAGTCCTCGAGGAGAACGCCGGCGAGGTCGCCGGTCGCGTGCGTCAGGTGGATCTCACCCTCGAAGCCGAGCTTCACGAGGCGCGGCAGCGAGCCGCTGTGATCGATGTGGGCGTGCGAGAGCACGACGGCGTCGACGCTCGCCGCGTCCACCGCGAGCCTCGTGTTCGCCTCGTTGGAGATCTTGCGAGGTCCCTGGACCATCCCGCAGTCGAGGAGGATGCGGCGTTCGCCGATCTCCACGAGGTGCTTCGTACCGGTGACGTGCCGTGCGGCGCCGAGGAAGCGCAGTGCGAGTTCCATGGTGAGAGTGTGGCCAAGGAGGAGCTCGTCGTCGTGCGGTGATTCCGAACCAGCGCGATCCGACGATTCCGGAGTCGAAGCAACTGCGTCGGGTTCCCCGCAAGCAGCATGCGGATGCGGCCCATAGAATGCCGCGCCGCTTCCGCCACCGAGGAACGACCGTGCAAAACCCCGATCGCCGCGCTCTCGCCCAGACCCTCGCGCAGCGACTCCGCGAGCTGCGCGCCCGCCATCACCTCACGCAGGACGAGGTCGCACAGCGGATCGGATGCCACGAATCGGCGGTCTCGCGGTGGGAGGCCGGTTCGCGCCTGCCGCCCTGCACCGACGTCCTCGCCCTCGCGGAGCTCTACGCCGTGTCCTGTGACTACCTGCTGGGCCGCAGGGAACAGCCGGTGATGCCAGCGGCCGCGCTCGTCGACCAGGCGCTCCTCGACCGGCTGGCGAGCGCACCCGATGTCGCCGCCTTCGACGCGATCGTCGAGGAGCGTGCCGACCAGACCGCCTGGCTGCCCCTGCCCGATGGTGCGGTGATCGTCCCGGTCGAGCAGGCGATGCGCCGCGCGCGCGGGGTCGCCGATCGCTTTCCCCAGAGTCGCTTCGCCGACCGCCTGTTCCGTCCGCGGGCGTGACGGCCCGCTTCAGATCGTCTTGAGCTCGTCGAGGATGCCCTGGAGGGCCTCCTTCGCGTCGAGGAAGACCATGAGGGTGTTGTCGAGCTCGAAGAGCGGGTTCTTCACGCCCGCGTAGCCCGGGCTCAGGCTGCGCTTGATCATGACGACCGTGCGCGCCTTGTCGACGTCGAGGATCGGCATGCCATCGATGGGGCTCCCCGTCTTCTCGCGCGCGAGCGGATTCACGACGTCGTTGGCGCCGACGATGATCACGACGTCGGTGCTCTGGAACTCGGGGTTGATCTTGTCGAGCTCGAGCAGCTTCTCGTACGGCACGTCGGCTTCCGCCAGCAACACGTTCATGTGACCCGGCATGCGGCCGGCGACCGGATGGATCGCGTAGCGCACGCTGCAACCACGCCGCTCGATCTCCTTGGCGAGGTTGGCACAGACGTGCTGTGCCTGCGCGACCGCGAGGCCGTAGCCGGGCACGATCACGCAGGACGTCGCGCCATCGAGGAGCATCGCGACCTCCTCGGGAGAGGTCGACCTGATGTTCTTGTAGTCCTTCGCGTCCTTCGCGACCTTGCCATCGCCGACGCCGCCGACGAGCACGTTCAGCAGCGAACGGTTCATCGCCTTGCACATGATCTGCGTCAGGATGACTCCGGACGCGCCGACCAGCGCACCGGCGACGATCAGCATCTGGTTGCCGATCACGAAGCCGCTGGCTGCGGCCGCGACGCCCGAGAACGAGTTCAGGAGCGCGACGACGACCGGCATGTCTGCGCCGCCGATCGGCATCACGAGGAACACGCCGATGACCGCGGAGAGGATCGTGAGCAGGATCATCGCCGTGATCGACCAGCCGCCGGTCGAGTACACGGACCACACGGCGATGCCGACGATCGCCGCGCCGATCGCGGCGTTGGCCAGGTTGCGCTGCGCGGGTGCGATCGGATGGGCGAGGTTCTTCCCCTGGAGCTTGAGGTAGGCGATCCCGCTGCCGGTCATGGTCGCCATGCCGATCACGATCGAGGCCGGCACCGCGATCGCCATCATCGCGCCGAAGGTCGCGAGGGTGAGGACGGAGCTGTCCTCGATCTGCTCCGCCATCGCGACGAAGGCCGAGGCGCCGCCGCCGAGGCCGTTCAGGGCCGCGACCATCTCCGGCATCGCGGTCATCGCGACGCGGGTCGCGATCAGATAGCCGATGCCGGCGCCGACGAGCATCGCGATCAGCGCCCAGACCCAGCTCAGCGCCTCGGCCTCGACGCAGACGCCGAGCACGGCGAAGAGCATGCCGAGCGCGGCGACCAGGTTGCCGGAGCGCGCGGTCTTGACCCTGCCGAGCCGCTTGATGCCGAGGAGGAAGAGGATCGCGGCGACGATGTACAGGTAGATGTGCACGGCGCCCTCAGCTCGGGTTGGACGGGGACTTCTTCTTGCTCGCGAACATCGCCAGCATGCGGTCGGTCACGAGGAAGCCGCCGACGACGTTGATCATCGCGAACACGATGGCGACGAAGCCGAGCACCTGGGCGGCCCCGTGATAGCGGCCCTGCATCGCGAGCAGGGCGCCCACGACCGTGATCCCCGAGATCGCGTTCGATCCGGACATGAGCGGCGTGTGCAAGGTCGGCGGGACCTTGCCGATGATCTCGACGCCGATGAACGACGCGAGGACGAAGATGAAGAGGAGAGTGGCAGCGAGCATCAGCGCTTCTCCGGTGCGGATTCGAGTGCGGCCTTCGCGCCCGTGTGGACGACCTCGCCGTCGCGCGTGACGCACGACGCGGCGAGCACTTCGTCTTCCCACTTGGGTTGGAACGCGGCCTCCTTGAGGAAGGGCTTGAGGAACTCGTAGACGTTGCGGGCCCACATGCGGCTCGCATCGGTGGCGACCATCGCCGGCAGGTTCGTCTCGCCGATGATCCTGACGCCGTGGCGCACGACGGTCTGCCCGGGCTGCGTGCCCTCGACGTTGCCGCCGTTCGCCGCCGCGAGGTCGACGATCACGGAACCCGGTCGCATGCGAGCGACCATCTCGTCGCTCACGATGCGCGGGGCGGGGCGACCCGGAATGAGCGCGGTCGTGATGAGCACGTCGGCCTGGGCGATGTGCTGCCCGAGGATCTCACGCTGCTTGCGCAGGTACTCGTCGGACTGCTCCTTAGCGTAGCCGCCGCTGGTCTGGGCATCGGGCGGCGTGCCGGTGTCGACGAAGCGCGCGCCGCAGCTCTCGACCTGCTCCTTCACCGCGGGCCGCACGTCGTTGGCCTCGACGGTCGCGCCGAGCCGCTTCGCGGTCGAGATCGCCTGAAGGCCGGCGACGCCCGCGCCGATGATGAACGCGCGTGCCGGCTTGATGGTCCCCGCGGCGGTCATCAGCATCGGGAAGAAGCTCGGCAGGGCGGCCGCGGCGAGCAGCACGGCCTGGTAGCCGGCACAGGTCGCCTGGCTCGAGAGCACGTCCATGCTCTGCGCGCGGGTGATGCGCGGCACCAACTCCAGCCCGAAGGCCGTGACGCGCTGGCGCGCGAGCGCCTTGACGGCCTCGAGCTGCAGGTTGGGGATGAGACCGCTCGCGAGCAGCGCCCCGGCCTTCATGCGCCGGATCTGCTCGACCGCCGGCGTCCGCACGGCGAGCACGAGGTCGGCGCGCTCGAGCGCGTCCTCGCTCGTCGCGCCGGCATCCCGGTAGTCCTGATCGCGGAAGCCTGCGGCCTCACCGGCGCTCGGGGCGACGGCGACGCTCAGCCCGAGCTTCACGTATCCCTTGACGGTCTCCGGGGTCGCGGCGACTCGCGTCTCACCCGGCTCGGTCTCCCTGGGAACGAACAGCAACGCCATGCACGGAACCTCTCTCGGGTCTCGACTGCGATCGAAGGCGTCGAAGGAAACGCCATCGCGCGAACGCGGACAAGCGCGAAATCCGACGCGCGTTCGCGCCGACGTTGCTTGCCGGGACCGCGCCGCTAGTCTCGCCCGCCGCGATGGCGACGAGCTTCGTCGAGCGGCTGGGTGACAGCGTCGTGGCGGGTCGTCCGCCGGCGTGCGTCGGCTTCGACCCGCGGGTCGAGGCGCTCCCGGCTCGTCTCGCGGGCGCCGGCGACGCGGCCGC
>JADLHO010000059.1 GCA_020848735.1 Planctomycetota bacterium
ACGGCCACACGCGCTTCGAGCTCCTGCGGCTCGACCCCGAGCTGCACGATCTGATCGCGAGCCTCGTCGACGCCGATCCCCTGGCCGCCGACCGCGATCCGGCGCTGCGCACGCAGCTCCTCGTCGCGTGCGTGACCGCGGCGCTCGAGGTCGGTCGGGTCGACGATGCCCGCACGGCGGCCGCGCTCCTGCCGCCGGGCGAGGAGCGCGACGCGGCGGTGCGCGAGGCGATGGCGGTCGAGGCGCTGCTCGGCACGCCGCGCTGATCGCGCGCCCGTGTCGCGCCGCGCGCCGCGTGCGCGCATCATCGGGACCCCATGCGCGCGATCACCTTCCACGAACCCTTCGACGTGCGCGTGAGCGAGCTGCGCGAGCCCGTGCTCGTCGCCCCCCGCGATGCGATCGTGCGCGTCACCGCGACCGCGATCTGCGGCTCCGACCTGCATCCCTACCGGGGGCATGAGCGCGGTCTCGAACGCGGCACCGTGCTCGGCCACGAGTTCACCGGCGTGATCGAAGCGCTCGGTCCGGAGCTGGGGGGACTGCGCCTCGGCCAGCGTGTCGCGAGCCCCTTCTCGACGAACTGCGGCGACTGCCCCGCGTGCCGACGCGGTCTGCCGGCCCGCTGTGTGCACGGCGAGCTCTTCGGCTGGGTGCAGGACGGCCGCGGTCTGCACGGCGGGCAAAGCGAACGCGTGCGCGTGCCGCTCGCCGACACGACGCTCGTCGCCGTCCCCGATGCCGTCGACGACGCGGGTGCGCTGCTCGCGGGCGATGTCTTCGCGACCGGCAGCTTCGCCGCCGAGCTCGCCGGGCTCGGAACGGGGGATCGCGTCGCCGTGATCGGCTGCGGACCGGTGGGCATCTGCGCGATCGCCGCGTCGCGGCGCCGCGGCGCGAGCGAGGTGATCGCCATCGACCGCGACCCCGCGCGCCTCGACCTCGCCGCGCGCTTCGGCGCACGGCCCCTCCCCGCCGACGCCGCCGCGGACGATCCGAGCGCGCAGCAACTCGACGCCGTCCTCGAGTGCGTGGGTCAGCCCGCGGCCACGCGGCTCGCCTATCGCCTCCTGCGGCACGGTGGCACGCTCGCCGCCGTCGGCGTGCACACCGAAGCCGCCCTCGCGATCACGCCGGGCGAGCTCTACGACAAGAACCTCAGCTACCGCGCCGGCCGCTGCCCCGCGCGCCGCTTCCTGCCCGAGCTGCTCGCCCGCATCGCCGCGGGCGAGAACGGACTCGCCGCGCTGTTCTCGCACCGTCTGCCCCTGGCGGCGGGGCCGGAGGCGTACCGCATGTTCGACGAGCGGCGGGATGGGTGCACGAAGGTGATGCTGGTGCCGTGAGGGTGCGCGGCGGCGTGGAGCTCACCTTCAGTCGAGGTTCGACCCGGCCAGCCGCGGTCTCCACTCCCGCGCCTATCATCCCCGCGCGACTCGCGGCGCCGATCGAACTCATTCTGGAGCCCATGACCGACCCGATCTCCGGATGCGTGTCTTTGCTGCTGGCGTGCCTCGCCCCGCAGGAACCCGGTGATCATTGGCTCGACCTCCCGACGGCGAAGGCGACCCTGCTCGGCGAAGCGCGCGCGATCCCTGCGCGCCGCTGGTCCTTCGGCGACCAGCCGGGCGCGAGCGTCGAGGCGGGGTCCGGGGACCTGCCGTGGGTCTTCGGTCTGGCCATCGAGTCCGACCGTCTCGCACCCTGGCTCACGCTGGCCGGGCAGGGCGCTGAGCTGCGGATCGAGGAGCTGCCCCCAAGCGACGGACTGCGCCTGATCGGCGATGCGACGCAGTTCCCGAGCGCCCACGCCGCCGTCTCGGCGCTCGCGGCCGTCGTGCAGCGTCCGCTCGAGCTCGAGATCCGCGCGTGGCGATTCGCGGTCGCGCCGGACTCGCCGCGCATCCGCTATGCGCCCTCTGAGCTCCTGGCCTTGACCGAGAGCGCGACTCCGCTGGGGCGGGCGCTGACCGTGACGCGCGCACACGAGTTCGCGGTGTTCGGCGAGCGGCGCGAGACGCCCTTCATCGGCGACGTGCAGATCGAGTTCGGGCCGGGCGACCTGCCGCTCGCGGCGCCGCGGATCGAGCAGATCCGGGAAGGACTGACGGCGACGCTTCTGGCGCTGCCCTGCGGCGACGATGACGGCATCGTGCTGCTCGGCGAGTTCGCCTTCGCGGCGCTGCGCGGCGTGCTCGCGCCGATGCCGACCGGTGTCGTCGGCCAGCCGGATCTCGAGACGGGGGAGCTCGAGGAGTTCGTCGCGACGGTGGCGGGTCGCGTCGGTGACGGCGAGAGCCTCGCGTTCTGGTCGCTCGGCGATGCGCGGGAAGGACCGACCGTGCTGGTGGTGCTCACCCCGCGTTGGCGCACCGCACGTCCGGTCCTGCCGCGCGACGTCGAGCTGATCGGCGCCGCGGCGCTGCGGGTCTCGCAGCTCGATCGCCGGCTCGACGACGCCGACGAACTCGGCCCGGCCTGGCGGCGTGAGGGGGCGCCGCGGCACGGCGACGCGGAGCCGCGGTCCTCCGTGCCGCCCGGACCGCATCGGACGTCCGACGCGGCGAGCGTCGAACTCTTCGCACTGGCGACAGCCGCACTCGAGGGCGAGGCCGGAGCCGATGCGCTCGTTCTGGGGCCCTGGCTCGCGGTCCGCGCGGGCGAAGCGGCGCGGGCACGCGTGCGCGCCGCGCTCGAGCCGCTGGTCGAGCTGCGCACGGCGACGCGCGCGCTCGAGCTCGTGGCGAGCGCCGAAGGCGGCGGAACGATCCATCGCGTCCTCGTGCCGGTCCGCGACGACCAGCGCGTGTCTCTGCGCCGTGGCGTCCTGCGGCGGGCGATCGTCGACTTCAGCGTCGAACGGAGCGGCGCCAGCGCCGTGCTGGACCCGATCGCCGCGAGCTGTTTCACCGGACTCGTCGCGCGCGTGCAGGGCGCGACCGCGCTGGCCGGAGTGCAGGTCCGCGCGTCGGTCGCGATGGCGGCACGCGAGGCGATCGCCACGCGTGTGAGTTCGGCGCCGTGCCGGATCGACGCGACGGTGACCTCGCTCGCGCGGCACTTCGCTGAGCTCGTCGTGCCGGGCCCGGGTGCGGTGGCGTTGGGCGCGGGTGCCGAGCTCGTGCGCGACGGGGTGCGATCGACGACGCAGTTGAGCCTGGCCCTCCGATGATCGGCCTGGCCCTGCTGCTCTGCGCCTGCGCATTCGACTTGGTGCCGCAAGAACGCGAGTTCCTGCCGATCGCCGGGCTCCAGCGCGATCGCGACGGTGCCGCGCAGTCCGGGGACTGGTTCCGAGGGACGGTTCCGGAGACCGGGTCCGCAGGGTTCTGGGCCCGGTCGGAGCTCGGTCCGTCGACCGAAGACGTGATCGCGATCGCCGAACATCGCTTCGCGGCGGCGATCGGCGCCGGACTGCTGCAGATCGCCGCGGCTCCCGCGCCGCATTGCCTGCTCGTCCTCGGTCCAGCGCCGCTGCGTGCCGAGTTGCGTGCCTTTCTCGGCGCGGTGGAGGCGCGGCAGGCGCGGCGCATCGCGATCGAGATCGCGGCGTTTGCATGCGACGACGAGCCCGAACCGGTGAGCGCGCGCTGGCCCGGTCCGCCGCCGACGGCGTTGCGGCGGCTCTGCAACGGCACGGGGGCGGTCACGGTGGACTCGATCCGCGTGCTCGACTGCGTGCGCCGGGTGCCGCTGCTGGAGTGCTGGGACGCCGAGCGAGCGCTGCGCCCCGGCGAGTTCGCGCACGACCCGTGCGTGGCGGCCGTCGAGTCAGGCCTGCGCGTCCTCGTGCTCGCCTCGTCGCTCGGCGATGCCGCCGATGGCATCCTGCTGAGCGCCGGCTTCGCGTTCGCTGCGGGCGATGCTCCGCCGCGTCCGGCGCCGTCGGGACTCGCGGGCACGCCGGAGCACGACGTCGCGGAGCGCGCCGTCTTCTCCGGTGTGATGCGCGCGGCGATCCGCAGCGGCGAGACGCTCGTCGCATGGTCCCTCGGCGATCCGCGCGAGGGACCACGCGTCGCGATCGGCGTGCGGGCCCGTTGGCTCGATCCCGCTCCGCCGGTGCCGGGCATGGCGGTCCTGCCGATCGCTGCGCTCTCCGCCCGGCGCCTCGCGAGCCGCGACGACGAGGACGGTCCGTTCGCGTCGCCGCTCGGGCAAGAGCTCACCGACGATCTCACGCGGAGCGCCGGAGTGGACGAGGCGACGGTCGTCGCGCCCTTCGGCCAACAGCTCGTCGTGATCGGCGACGAACACGCGCGCGAAGCCGTCGCGCGCGAGCTCGCGCGCCGCATCGCCGTGCGCACCGAGTCCATCGAACTCGAGTGCGTAACGCGGGCGCGCGACGGCGCTCTCCGCCATCGCCTCGTCGTGCCCGCGCTCGCGACGGCCCCGCTCGGGTTCCGGCGCGGCACGGAGTCCCGCCGTGCGGTCGGACTCGACTTGGACATCGACATGGTCGTCCGCGGACCCTCGCTCCGGATCGCCACGGTCTTCGAAGGCCTGAGCCTCGACGGCCGCTTCGATCGCGGCGACGGTCGGGACTTCGCGGCGCTGAAGCTGCGCGCGAGCCGCTCCTCCGCCGACGAGCGCGCGACGCGACGCGCAGGCACGAGTGCACTCGAACTCCGCTCGCTTGCGATCGATGACGCCGGCTACGAGGGCGCGATCGAGCGCGGGCTGGGCCTGCCGCTGGGGGCCTGGGGAACAGTGACGATCCGATGAGGGCGAGCAGGCCGAAGCCCGGGTTCCGCTCGTGGGACCGACGCGGCCCATGGAGCGGACCAGCACACCGTCGAGTGGTATCCGCGTCGTGGATCGCAGCGGCGCGCCGATCGAGGGCGCGTTCTTGTCGGTCGCCGTCGATGGACAGCGGCGGGCGATCGCGGTGAGCGATGCGCAGGGCGTGTTCGACGGAGGGCGCGAGCGCGAACTCGTGCAGGACCCGATCCGCGCGCGCGTCGCATTGGCCGATCATGCGACGGCGCTGTTTCGCCACGGGCGGAATCGACAGCGCGTGGTGACCCTCGAGCCCTCGGTGTCGCTCGTGATCCTCGCCCTGGATGCCGAGAGTGGGTTGCGGATCGAAGGCAGGTCGAGCACCGCCGGCCTTTCCCTCTCGTCACTCCGGAATCGACATGTCGTCGTGCACGCCCACGCTGGCGAACTCGATGACGCGGCCCGTCGGTCCGGGCACGTCCCACCAATGGAGGCGCCTCGCCGAGGCGGTGTTGTCCTGGAGCGAGCAGCGCCAGGCCTTCGCGCCGTCTTTGGCGCGCATGCGGGTCGGGGCGCCGGCGGGTCCCGCGCGGAGCTGGTGGACCTCTCGCCCGGCGATCTCGTGCGCCCGCAGGCAGGCGACCTGCATGCAGATCTCGACGACCTTGTCGATCGAGATGCCGTCGAGTGCGGCGAGCCGGGCCAGGAACTCGCGGCCGACGCGCATGGCGCACAGGGGGAAGCTCTGTCGATCGCCTTCGTTCATCGTCCGCGCGTACTCCAGGCGGACCGCGCGGAGGAAACTCGCAGAGGATGCGAGCGGGTCGCCGAGGGCGCGCGACTCGTCCTCGAGCTCGGCCGCTCGGCGCTCGGCGCTCTTCAGTTCCTTGCGGAGCCGCTGGTTGTCCTCGAGCAGACGGCGGCGATCGGCGACCGCGGCATCGAGTTCCTCCCGGAGCTCGGCCGCCGACTCGTCCCGCAGCGGCGTCGCCGCGATGACGGGGGGGCTGCTCGTCGCGTCGGGCTCGTCGTCCGCGAGGAAGAGCGGATGCCCCGGGCCGAGAGCGACCGCCGGCTTGGGCTTCGTCTTCAGCGCCTGCTTGATCGACGCGCTGCCGCGTCGCTTCGCCGCGTCGAACTCGAGCAGCTTCACATTGCAGCGGTCGCCGAGCTCACACCACGCATGCAGATCGTCGACGAAGGTCCAGTCCACCTCGCCGATCGGAACGAGCAGCGCGGCCCCGGGCAGGCATTCGACGAGGAGGAAGCCGTCGTGGATGCGCACGATGCGCCCGCGAACGACATCGCCTGGGGCGTAGACCTCGGCCATCCGGCGCCAGGGATCGAGCTTCGGAGGGCCGGGATCCTGTCGCTGCTTGCCGAGTCCCTGGGTCGAGTATGCCGGCGTCCCGTCGGGCAGAGGCTTCACCTCGAAGACCTCGACGGAGTCACCGACGCTCAGGCGTTGCTTGAGCAGATCGAGCGGCTCGTCGGTGTATCGAAGCACGCCTTCCTGGTCGTCGACGGCCACCCGGATGGTCCGCCCGAAGATCGAGACCACGCGGGCCGAGCGGATCGCGCGCTTCCGCGTGGTCTCTGCTGGGCGCGGCACCGCGTCCGATCCCGACTCTGCGAGCGCTCTTGGACTCCGCCACGCACCGAAGCGGCCGGCCGACTCGTCGCCCTCGAGGATCGCCGCCGCGATCCGATCGAGGACCTCCGCGGCGCCGGTGCTTCCCGGATGCACGAAGAGCAGCGGATGGTCGAAGGGGTCGGACTCGCGGGAGAGCTTCGGCCACCAGATGCGCGCCGCGCCGCCGTAGACGTCGAGGCGGGGAGGCAGGCACTCGCTCAGGGTCCAGGTCGCTTCGCCGGTCGCCAGGCAGACGACGCGCGCGTGCGAGCCGAGCCGTTCCGCCAGCACCTCCGGATCGAGCGACCAGTCCCCATCCGGCGGACGACTCGTGATCGCGACGATGGGCAAGGCGCGCCGCGGATCGAAGAGCTCCTCGTCGACGAAGGTCCGGATGGCGTCGCCGCTGAGAACGCGAAACTCGCCGGGATCTCCGCCGGCGCCAAGGGCCGCTCCCCTCATGTCTGTCCTCTACACGGTGCGTGGCCTGTGCGCCACCCGCGGCGCTCGGCGACACCGCCGCCGGCCCAGGCGACACTGGCGTGGGCACGGTCGCTTGGGCAACCTAGTCGCGCGGAGGAGCTCCCGCAGTCCCGACTCCTCACGCACTCCGCGATGGCCATCAAGAAGTCCCAACTCTACGCGTCGCTCTGGTCGAGTTGCGACGAGCTGCGCGGCGGCATGGACGCCTCGCAGTACAAGGACTACGTCC
>JADLHO010000060.1 GCA_020848735.1 Planctomycetota bacterium
CTCGAGCGCGGCTCGCCGGCCGAGATGCTCGCGCGACTCGAGGACTTCGTCGGGGGTGCCCGCTTCCTGTGCGGACACAACGTGCTCTGGCACGACCTTCCCTGGTTGGCGCGCCTGGGACCGGGCTCGCCGCTGCTTCGCATGCCGGTGCTCGACTCCTTGCTGCTCTCCCCGCTGTCGAAGCCGAACCGGCCCTACCACGCCCTGGTGAAGGACTACAAGCTCGAGCGGGACGCGCGCAATGACCCGCGGGCCGACGCGGAACTCGCGCGTCGCGTGCTGCGCGATGCGGTCGCGGAGTTCGCCGCGATGCCGAGCGGACTGCGCGAGCTGATGGCCACGTGCCTGAGCCCCCGCCTGGCCGCGCGCGAGTCCGCGGGAGCGGCGCGCGTTGCCGTTGCCGAGCCCCGACTCGCGTATGCCCGCGCCGGCCCCGACGCCGCGCCGCGCGACGCCGACGAGCCCGCCCCCGAGCCCCGCAGCGACGACCACGGTGGTCACGCGACGCTCTTCCTCGAGCTGGGTGTGAGGCCCTGCGACGACGTCGGCCTGCAGGCGCGCCTCGCCGTGCTCTGGCAGGAGCGCGTCTGCACGCGCAGTCTCACCGGATTGGTCGCGCGTCATCGCGCGGCGGGCCGCGAGCCGATCGAGCTCGCCTATGCCGCGGCGTGGCTGAGTGCCGCCGACGGCGACTCGGTGTTGCCGGCCTGGGTGCGGCGCACGTTTCCCGGCGTGCGCGCCTTGCTCGCCACGCTGCGCGACGCCGACTGCGGGGATCCGTCGTGTGTCTGGTGCGCGAACGAGCACGCCGCGCAGGCGCAGCTCCGGCGCTGGTTCGGCTACGAGGCCTTCCGCGCGCAGCCGGCGGCCGCCGACGGCGCGAGCCTGCAACAGCGCATCGTCGAATGCGGGCTGCGCGGGGGATCCCTGCTCGGGATCCTGCCGACGGGCGGCGGCAAGTCGCTCTGCTTCCAGCTTCCGGCGATCGCGCGCCACCGTCGCACCGGAGCGCTCACGGTCGTCCTCTCGCCCTTGCAGGCGCTCATGAAGGACCAGGTCGAGAACCTGGAGAAGAAGACGGGCCATCGCTTCGCGGTCGCGATCAACGGCCTGCTCACGCCGCCGGAACGGCACGACGCGATGGAACGCGTGCGCGATGGGCGCGCGGCGATCCTCTACCTCTCGCCCGAGCAGCTCCGCAGTCCGAGCTGCGCCAGGCTGCTCGCGCAGCGCGAGATCGCCGCCTTCGTCTTCGACGAGGCCCATTGTCTCGCGAAATGGGGGCACGACTTCCGGCCCGACTACCTCTATGCCTCGCGCTTCATCCGCGAGCAGATGGCGGACGACGCTGCGCCCACGCCGCCGATCGCCTGCCTCACGGCGACGGCGCGCCGCGAGGTCCGCGACGAGATCGTGCAGCACTTCCGCGATGCCCTCGGTCTCGAGCTCGAGCTCTTCGAGGGCGGGGTCGCGCGCGACAACCTCGAGTTCCGCGTCGAGCTCCTGAGGCCGTCGCAGAAGGACGAGCGCCTCTTCGAGCTGGTGGGCGATCAGCTCGCGGTCGATCCGGGCGGCGCGGTGATCGTCTATTGCGCCCGGCGCCGCACGGCCGACGACGCGGCGGCGGCGCTCGATCGCTTCGGGATCGAGGCGCTCGCCTATCACGCGGGGCTCGACGCCGCCGAGCGCAAGGCGCGGCAGGACCGCTTCGTGCGCGGCGAGGTGCGCGTCGTCTGCGCGACCAATGCGTTCGGCATGGGCATCGACAAGGACGACGTGCGGCTCGTCGTCCACCTCTCGATGCCGGGCAGCCTCGAGAACTACCTCCAGGAGGCGGGTCGCGCGGGGCGCGATGGCGCACCGGCGCGCTGCGTGCTCCTCCACGACCAGGACGACGTGGAGGAGCAGTTCCGGCTGATCGCGCTCTCGCGCCTGGAGATGCGCGACCTCACGGAGCTGTGGAAGGCATTGCATCGGAAGGGGCGCGGCGGGTCCGCAAGCGTCGTCGTGACCGCCGGCGAGCTCCTGCGCGACGAGGAGACGAAGACGAGCTTCGCCGCCGACGAGCGCAACGCCGCGACGCGCGTGGGGACGGCGCTGGCCTGGCTCGAGCGACAGGGCTTCCTCGAGCGCAATGAGAACCTCACCAGCGCGGTTGCGGCGCGCGCCACGGTGCGCGACCTCGCCGAGGCGCGCGCGCGGATCGCACAGGCCCGGCTCACCGCGCCCGAGGCCGCGCTCTGGGAGGCGATCTGCGGCCAGATCCTGCGGTCGCCACCCGATCGCCCCATCGACGCCGACCGGATCGCCGGTCTGCCGCAGTTCGCCGCGTGGGAAGCGAGTGCCGGCGCCGAGCTCCCGGCCTCGCGCGCTTCGAGCGCGAAGGTCCTGCGCGTGCTCCGCAGGATGGCGAGCGCGGGGCTCGTGAACACGAGCACCAATCTCACGGCCTTCGTGCGCGACCGGGTCAAGGAACCTTCGCGGGAGCGCCTGCAACGCGCTGTCGCGCTGGAGACGGCGCTGCTCGCCTTGCTGCGCGATCAGGCGCCCGATGCCGAGCTCGCCGAGGCGGGCGGGCAGCGGCCCTGGCAGACGCTGACGCTCCGTCGCGTGAACCAGGCGCTCCTCGACGCCGGGCAGCCGAGCGACGTGGAGGCCCTGCGGCGTTGCATCCGCGCCCTCGACCACGAGTCGTTCGAGTTGCGCGCACGGCGCCGCGAACAGCTCGAGCTCCGTCTCAGGCGGAGCTGGCGCGAGGCGCTCGAGGCGACCGAGCGCGGCCGGGGCGTCGCGAGCTGCGTCTTCGCGGCGATCACGGCGCGCATCGACCGCGCGAAGGCGGCGTCTGCCTCGCAGCTCGTCGAGTTCACGTATGAACAGCTCGAGAGGGCGATCGCCGACGAGCTCTTCCTCCGCGACGCGTTGCGGGACGCGCAATCCGCGATCGAGCGTGCCTTGCTCTGGCTGCACGAGCAGCAGGTGATCGTCCTGCAGGGTGGACTCTCGGTCTTCCGCCGCGCGATGACCATCGAGCTGCACGGGCCCGCTTCGCGTCGCGTGACCAACAAGGACTTCGCGCCGCTGGTCGAGCATTACCGGTGTCAGCAGGAAGGCGTGCACGTCGCCGCGCGCTATGCGGAGACCGGCGCCGTGGAGATGCCCGCGGCCCAGCGCTTCGTGGCCGAGTACTTCAGCCGCCCCAACCACGAGTTCCTGCGCGCGCACTTCGCCGGCGAGAGCGCGGCGCTGGCACGCCCCACGAGCCCGCAATCCCATGCACGGATCGTCGAGTCGCTCGACGCGGCCCAGCGCGCCATCGTGGAGGCGTCTCCCGAGCGGAACCTGCTCGTGCTCGCGGGGCCGGGCTCGGGCAAGACCCGCGTCGTCGTGCATCGCTGCGTCTGGCTGCTGCGCGTCGCGCGCGCGCCGGCGGACTCGCTCCTCCTGCTCTGCTTCAATCGCGCCACCGCGCACGAACTGCGGCGGCGGCTCCAGGCACTCGTGGGCGACGAGGCCCGCGGCGTGACCATCGCCACCTACCACGGCTTCGCGGCGCGGCTCTGCGGTCGCTCGTTCGCCGCACGGCGCGGAGGCGAGCCGATCACGGCGGAGCTGCTGCGCACGTTGATCGGCGATGCCGTGCGTCTCCTCTGCGGGGAGACCCCCCTCTACGGCCTCGAGCCGGACGAACAGCGCGACGCGTTGCTGCGCGGCTTCCGCCACATCCTGGTCGACGAGTATCAGGACATCGACGAGGAGCAGTACCGCCTGATCGCGGCGATCGCCGGCCGCGGGCGCTCCGAGGACGAGACGGTGTGCCTGCTCGCCGTCGGCGATGACGACCAGGCCATCTACGGCTTCCGCGGTGCGAACGTGGCGTTCCTGCGCCGCTTCGAGACCGATTACAAGGCGGAGCGCCGCGAGCTGCTGGTGAACCATCGCTCGACGCCCGCGATCGTCGGCGTTGCCGACCGGCTCATCGCGGCCAATCGGGACCGGCTGAAACTGGCACCCATCCGCGCGGCGCGCGATGCGGCGGAGGGCGATGCGCCCGTGGCGGTCCACGTGCTCGAATGCGCGCGGGAGCTCGCGCGGGTGGCGATGGCGCGCGCCGTCGCCGAGGAGCTCGCGCGTCGCCTCGACGGGCGCCGCGCGGGACCGCGCGAGTTCGCCGTGCTGGCCCTCGACCACGCGACCCTCTTGGCAGTGCGCGCCGCGGCGGAAGAGCTGGGCATCGAGCTGCGCATCGAGCTCGAGCACGCGTTCGCGCCGCAGGCGCTCCGCGAGGTGGTCGCTCTGCTCGAGGCGCTCCGCGCGCGTCCCGCAGAGGCCGGTCCGCTCGACGCCGTGGCCCTGCGTGCCATGCAGCGCGGTCTCGCCGCCGCCCTGCCGCCGTCACCGTGGTGGGAGCCGATCGCGGAGCTCGTCGAGGCCTGCTGCGACGAGCTGCTCGGCGAGGGCCGCGCCTCGGCCGCGGCCGTGAGCGAGTTCCTCGGCGAGGCGCTCGCGGAGGAGCGCCGCAAGCAGAGCCTCGGCCGCGGCGTCGAGCTGCGCACGGTCCACGGCGCGAAGGGCCTGGAGTTCGACGAGGTGCTCCTCTGCGAGTCGCCGCTGAAGCGGACGGCGGATGCGGCCGAACTCGAAGAGCGCCGTCGCCTCGTCTATGTCGGCATGACGCGCGCGCGGCGTTCGCTCACGGTCTTCCTGCGGGCGGATCTGCGCGGTGCGCATTTCGCGCCGCTCGACGGCGAGGGGATCGCGCGCCGGACGCTGCAGGTCACCAGAGCGGTTGAGGCATTGCCCTCCGCGCTCGGCACCATGCTCTCGCTCGAAGACCACAATCTCGGCTTCGCGGGGACCCGCGCGCCGAGCGATCCGGTGCATTCCGAACTCCGCGCCCTCGCGCCGGGCAGCGTGCTCCGCGTCGTCGACCACGCACCGCGCCTGCGCCTGCTCGCGCCGAGCGGCCGGCCGGTCGGCGAGCTCTCGAAGAAGGCGAGCGAGCTGTGGCGCGCGCGGCTGGGCCTCGTGCGCGGCGCGCGCGTCATCGCCATGCTCTCCCGGACGCGCGAGCAGAGTCCCATCGAGTACCGCGGCCGCCTCCGCGTCGAGCGCTGGGAGCTGCCGCTCGTGGAGCTGATCTGGATGGGGGAGCCAGATGACTAGGGCGAAGGGCGCGGCAGAACAGTGCCCGGTCGGGACAGGGGAGTCGGACGCAGTTCCTTCACGTGCCGTCCGGACCGCTGACGATCGTGAGCGACAACCCGGCGCAGCGCGCTGGACCGCGCCCCCGCGCCGCCCGTAGCGTGCTCGCCCCGCAGCCATGGCATGGGCCGTCTCGCGACGTCTCCTCCCCTGGTCGACTCCGCTCTCCGCGACGGGCCCCGGGCGGTCCGATAAGGTCCGGTGTCGTCGCGTCCGCCGTCGAACACCACAGCGAAAGCCCCGTCCGTTGCTCTACGACCTCGAACAGATCCGCAGCTACTACAAGAAGCTGATCGCGGGCAAGGACGCCGACTACTACGAGCGCTTCGACCAGTTCATGCTCGACAAGCGCCCGGAGGTCCGCGAGCTCGTCGCGAAGGCCTTCGACCGGATGCTCCCGCAGGACGGCGGGCGCCTGCTCGACGTCGGCTGCGGCACCTGCTTCTACTTCCCGCTGCTGAGCAAGCACGCCCGGGAGATCGTCGGCGTCGACGTCTGCATCCCGATGATCGAGCAGGCGCGCGAGCTGATCGCGGCGAAGGGCCTGAGCAACTGCTCGGTGCTCGAGCACAGCGCGCTCGATCTGCCCTTCGAAGCCGGCAGCTTCGACACCGTGCACAGCTGGGACTTCCTCCACCACGTGCCCGACCTGCACAAGGCCATCGCCGAGATCGCGCGCGTGTTGAAGCCGGGCGGGCGCTACGTCGCGACGGAGCCGAACCTGCTGAACCCGTCGATCTTCTGGTACCACCTGCGGCGCCGCGTGGAGTGGGGGCTCTTCAGCAAGAACCAGTTCCGCATCCCGCGCATCCTGCGCCGGTACTTCGACGTGAAGGTCCGCTACGACAACACGATCATCAGCTTCCTGAACGAGCGGACCTTCGGACTCTGGCGCACGATCGACCGCTTCACCTCGGTCTGGCCGTTCCGCCCGCTCTCGTTCCGCTACGTCGTCGAATGCACGAAGAAGGCGTGACGGCGAGCACCCCGGTCGTCGCGGTGCCGGAGCTCGTGCGCGCGCGGCGCAGGGCGCTCGGCGTGGTCGCCGTGTGCTACGCGGCCCTGATCGCGCTGCTCTTCTTCGACTCGTTCTTCGGCGGCAAGGTCCTCGTCCAGCTCGACGCGCTCTACCGCTTCGAGCCCTGGCGATCGCTCCGGCCCGAGCACGTGCCTGCGAACGAGCTGCTGCTCGACCAGAGCATCGTGATGCTGCCGTGGAACGACTTCGCGGCGGAGGAGCTGCGCCGCGGCGAGCTGCCGCTCTGGTCGCCCTACGGCTACGCGGGCCTGCCGCTCGTCGGTGCATGTCAGCCCGCGATCTACTGGCCGCTGCACTGGATCTACTACGCGTTCCCGTCGCTCCACACCTACGTGTGGCTCGGTGGGCTCGAGCTGCTGCTCACCGGCGTCTTCGGCTTCCTCTTCCTGCGACGACTCGCGCTCTCGAACGCCGCCGCGGCGCTCGGCGGGCTCGCGTTCATGCTCTCGGGCTTCCAGGTGCTCTGGCTCGGCCACCCGAAGTCGAACGTGGCGATGCTCGTGCCGGCGATGCTCTGGGCCGTCGAGCGCGCGGCGGCGCGACGGCGCCCCGGTGACCACGCCCTGTTCGGCGTCTTCGTCGCGCTTCAGCTCGTCGCGGGCCACGTGCAGACCTCGATGCACGCGTCCGCGTTCGTCGCCGCCTGGATCGCGTTCCGCACCTTCGTGCCGGTGACCAATCCGGCGCTCGGCTGGCGTGGGCTGCGCGGCCTCGCGGTCGCCGCGGCCCTCGGCGCCGTGATGGCGCTGCCGCAGCTCGCGCCCGTGCTCGAGTACGTCGCGGCGAGCCAGGCGCGCACCGAGCTCGCGCGCAGCGACCTCACGGCGCAGTTCTCCGCGTTCGACGCGGCGTCGCTGCTCGCGATGCCCTTCCGCTTCGGCGCGCCCCACACGCACGACTGGACGGGCCCGAGCGGCCCGAACCTCAACTTCAACGAGCTCGGGGGCGGCTACGTCGGTCGCCTCGCACTCCTGCTCGCGCTGGCGGCGCTGGCCGGACTCGGCTGGCGCAAGGGCGCGCGCGCGCGCACCGTCTTCTTCGGGATCGCCACGCTGGTCGCGGCGGGAGTCGCGTGGCAGGTCGAGCCCTTCTGGACGCTCGCGCGCGCGGTGCCCGGCTTCGCGCAGACGAAGCTCCTGCGGGCGCTCCTGTTCGTCGCGTTCGGACTCGCCGTGCTCGCGGCCTTCGGTCTCGAGGCGATCCTCGCGCGGGTGCGCAAGGGGCGGGCCGTCGTGGGGGCGGCGGCGTGCGCGATCGTGGCCGTGGAGCTGCTCGCCTTCGGCCATGGCTTCAACCCGCAGATCGAGCCCTCGCTCTGCCTCCCGGCGACGAAGACGACCGACTTCCTGCGCGCGCAGGGTCCCACGTGGCGCACGCTCGGGCTCGACAACTCGGCGTTGATGCCGAATGCGAACACCTTCTACCGCGTGCCGATGTTGTCGGGCTACGACTCGGTGGAGTACCGCGAGGTCACCGAGCTCGTGTTGCGCGCCACCACGAAGCAGCCCGACTTCGCCTTCGTGTCGCGCATCGCGGCCTTCGACAACATCGACGCGCTGCCGATGCTCTGTCTCTTCGGCGTGCGTTGGATCCTCTCGGCCGGACCGCTGCCGCCGCCGTTGAAGCTCGCCGCGGACACCGAGCTCGACGTCTGGGAGAACCCGCTCGCCTTGCCCAAGGCCTTCGCGGCCACGGCGCTCGAGTTGATCGAGGACCGCCAGGCGCGCATCGATCGCATCGCGAGCGGCGCCTTCGACCCGCGCCACGCCGTGCTCGAGGAGGACAGCGCGGCGGCCGCTCGCTGGCGGGCCGCGCGCGAAGGCGGCGCGAGTGCCGCCCCGCTCGTCGAGGTCCTGCGCTACGAGCCCCGCGAGATCGAGCTGCGCGTGCGCAGCGCGCGCCCCGAGCTCATCGTCGTGAACGATGCCTGGGCCCCCGGCTGGCACGCGCACGCGCGCGGCCCGAACGGCGAGAAGGAGCTCGTCGTCGATCGCGTCGACCACGCGCTGCGCGGCCTCTGGGTGGAGCCCGGCGAGCACACGATCGTGATGCGCTACGACCCGGCCTCGACCTATGCCGGTCTCGCACTCGCGGCGCTCGCGGCGCTCGGCCTGCTGATGCTCGCCTCGCGCGCGCCGACGCGGGAGAGTCTCGAGCGCCTGTGAGCGAGCGCTCGCGGCGCGCGCACGAGGCAACCGGCCGGGCGGTCCTCACTCCACCTTCGCCGCCCTCGCCGCAGCGACCGCCGCGTCCGCCTGCAGGAGCCCTTCGCCGTAGGTCGTGTCGCGGCCCGCGTCGCCGAGGTCGAGGCAGCTCGACTCCATCAGCGACTTGATGCGCCAGGGGGTGAGCTCGGGGTTCGCGCTCAGCATGAGGGCCGCGATGCCGGCCGCATGGGGGCCGGCGAACGAGTTGCCACGCGGACCGACGATGAGGCCGAAGCCCTTGCCGTCGTCCCAGCGGACCTCGAGGCGGCGATCGTCGTCGAAGCTCGTCCAGTGCCAGACGGGGAAGACGCCGAAGCAACCCGTCACGTCGGGCTTCGCCAGCGGTGCATCCGGCGGGTGATCGTGGAAGAAGGGGACCTCGTCCCAGGTGCAGGGACCGCGGCTGCTCTGCGGTGCGGCGAGTCCGGACTCGACGATGCCCGCCGCGGCGATGACGCAGGGGATGTCCTTCGGCAGCGCGATCTGACGACCCGGCGGCGAGCTGCGACCGAAGTTGCCCGCGCCGCCGACCGCGACGACACCGCAGGCGGCGAGGTGCTCGTGCGCCGTGCGGAAGACGCCGCGGTACGAGCCGAGCTCGACGTCGACCCACATGTAGCTGAGCGAGAGCACGTCGGCGCCCATGAGTGCCGCGTACTCGTAGGCGCGGAGATGGCCCATGCCGCGCAGCACCATCACCTGCGCGCGAGGGGCCACGCCCGTGATCGTGCGCGGTTCGCCGTAGGGACGGCCGACGGCGATGCCGGCGCACATGGTGCCGTGCGAACGCGCGCCGTCGCCGACGACGAAGCGCGTGTCGCCCACGAAGTCCCAGCCGAAGAGATCGTCGACGTAGCCGTTGCCGTCCTCGTCCTTGCCGTCGAGGGTCTCCTTCGGGTTGCGCCAGAGCGCGTCGAGCAGCGGCGGTGCCGCGCAGAGTCCGGTGTCGTGCAACGCGATGACGATGCCGGTACCGGTGGCCCCCTCGCGCCACGCGTGCTCCGCGCGCACGCGTTGCAGGTTCCAGGGGATCTCGACGCCGTCGAGCGTGAGCTCGCCTTCCGGGCTGCGGGCCGCGACGTGTGCGAGCGCCGTCGCCTCGTCGATCGCGCGCTCCTCGAGCCAGCGCTCGCGGCGCTCCCCGTTGCGGTGCTGGACGAAGCCGGGCTGGGACTGGAGGTGCACGAAGGCCACCGCGTCCAGCTCGACGAGCGCGCGCACGGCCTGCGGCGTCGCCTCGCACGCGAAGCCGTTGACGATCCAGAAGCGACGGAGTTCGGCGAGCTGACCCTGCTCGAGGAGCGTGTCGATCCGATCGCGGACGAGCGCGAAGGACGCGTCGGCGCGCGTGCGCAGCTCGGCGAGCGTCGTGGCGCGCAGCGCGCTGCGCGGACTCGTGCCGCGCTCTTCGCACCAGCTCTCGAACGCGCCGCCGCGCGCGAAGAGCTGATCGGTCATGCGCACGAAGACGGGCTGCGCGGCATCGCCCTCGAGCAGGACGACATCGCAGCGCGGCGGAGCCGCCTCGGCCTCCGCATCCTGCGCCGCGGCCGCGGCGACGAGACCGAGGGACAGGAGAGCGGTGAGGACGGCGGGGCGTCGCATCCCGCCAGCATGATCGCCGGGCGCACGGGTCGCCAGCGCGCGTGCCCTCAACGCGCGAGCGCGTCGACGAAGAAGTCCGTCACCAACGCTTCGAACGCGGCGCCCTCCCTGCGCCACGGCGTCGCATGCCCGCTGCCGTGCGCACGGTGGAAGCGCTTGGGTTCCGCGGCGGCGCGGAAGAGTTCCTCGCCGAGCGCGAGAGGGAGGATGTGGTCCGCGTCGCCGTGCACGACCAGCAGCGGTCGCCCGGCGATGCGCGGCAGCGCGTCGATGGGCTCCGGGCCGCCGGAGACGAGCCAGGGCACGAGCCACGCGAGCGCGGGTGCCTGCGCGCGGGCGGCGTCGCGCCAGCGTGGGAAGCTCGACTCGACCACGAGCGCGCGGACCGCAGGCCGCTCCGCCGCGGCGAGGATCGCGATGGCGCCGCCGAGGCTGTGGCCGAAGACCAGCGTGCGCCGGGGTTCGTGCGTCGATGCGAGGTCGATCGCCGCGAGCGCATCCGCGACGAGCCCCTCGCGCGTCGGCGTCCCCTCGCTGTGGCCGTAGCCGCGGTAATCGAAGAGGAGCACGTCGAAGCCGCAGCGCGGCAGCCAACGCACGTCGGCGAGGTGCAACGAGACGTTCGCCGCATTGCCGTGGCAGAAGACCACGATCCCGTGGCGCGGGCCCGTGGCCTTCAGCATGAGTCCGTGCAGCGCGACGCCGTCCTCGGTGCGGATGCGGCAGTCCTCGGCCACGAGCCCGAACTCACCCGGCGCATGGAAGACGCGCTCGGCCCCGTCCGGCCAGAAGAACCAGGCGTCGGCGCGTCCCCGGCCGAAGAGCAGCACGGCGAGGATCGCGAGCGCGGCGATCGCACGCCGCCGCGCGCGCGAGGGGCGGCCAGGTGCCGTGGGCGGGGCGGCCATCGCCCGCAGCATCGCCGCGGGCGCGGGCCGCGTCGACCGCGCTCACTCGATCGAGACGACGACCGGGTTGCTCGTATTGCCCGCGGGGAAGAAGGCGGGCAGTCCGATCGCCTGGAACGCGAAGGGCTGCGGGCCGATCAGGGTCGCGGGGATCGTGAGCGAGGTGCCGCCGTTCGTCGGCCAGATCACGATGTCGAAGGGGCCGCTGGGATCGACGAAGAGCGGGCCGAAGTTCAGCAGCGGCAATCCGGTGTCGAGCGGCAGGCCCAGCGCGAGCGCGGCGAAGAGGATCGCCGGCGACGAGCTGGTCGTCGGCGTGATCACGCCGCCCGGCCGCGGATCGCCCGCCACGAAGAGCAGCACGTGGTCGAACTCGTTCGCGCCGATGTCCACGCGCGCGGTGCCATCGAGATCGCCGTCGAGCACGCGCGGGAAGCCGAGCGCGTCGCGACCGATCGTCGCATCGAGCGGGTCGCCGCGGTCGAGGAGCGGCGAGTCGATCGCGAGCCGCAGATCTCCTGCGCCCGCGGCCACGAAGCGCGGATCGAGGTCGAGGTTGCCGCTGCCCCCGACGATGCCCGGACCGTTGCTGAACGAGATCTGATCGACCGCGAAGCCGACGAAGCCTGCGCCGTTGCCGTACGCGAGCGAGCTCCGCACGACGCCGACCCAGCTCGGCTCGCGGCGCACGCCGTGACCGCTGTTGTAGGCCGCGCTCGCGCGCAGCAGGGGGAACGCGCCGCCCAGGAGCTGGAACCCGTGGCCGAGGTTCGCGAACGCGACGAGGTCCTCGGCCGACGCCGCCGCGCGCAACGCGAAGCCCCCGTAGCCGCAGAACTCGACGCGGCTGCGCCGCAGGGTCACGGCGGGACCGGCCAGGTCGAGCCCCGGCCAACCGCCGTAGCCGGCCCAGCGGATCAGCGCCTGCTCGATGTGACCGGTCGCACTCGCCGCGAGCTGGATGCCGAACCACTGGTTCGCCGCGGGCAACGTCGCGTTGCCGTTCTGGTTCGTGTCGCCGCCGAACGCGTCGTCGTGCATGGACGTGAAGACGGTGGGCCCGGCGACGTCGAGGCGCCCCTGCACGATCACCGCGAGCGACGAGCCGGGCTTGAGCACGATGCCCGGGCCCAGGGCGAGCGCGCGGCCCGCCGGCACGACGATGTGGTCGGAGTAGACGAGCACGTCGTCGATGAGGTTGCGCCGCGTCACCGCGGCGTCCGCACCGAGCTGCGTCGTGTCGACGCGCACGAAGTTGCCCCCGCTGCACGCGCTCGCGACGTTGTCGGTGAAGCCCGCAAGGGCCTCGAATGCGACGCCGCTGATCGCCGGTCCGCCCGCGATGCGTTCGAACGCGCAGCGCGTGAGCGTCGGACGCGAGCTCGGGATGCAGTGCACGGCGGTCTGGCCGGAGTCGGTGAAACGACACTCGACGAAGACCGGCGCCGCTGCGGCGATGTCCGCGAGCGCCCAGCCGCCGTAGCCGCCGTAGCGGAACGTCGCGTGCTCGAGCCGGCTCGCGTCGGAGCCGGCGCGGAAGGCGACGCCGTACCACTGGTTCGGCGCGGGTGTCGTGGCGTTGCCGTTCCGATTGGTGTCGCCGCCCGCGGCGTCGTCGTGGATCGAGGTGAAGATGACGGGGGCAGCGGCGCTGCCCTGGGCGACGAGCGTGCCGTCGATGCCGACCGCGAGCGGCACGGCGAACTTGACGATGAGCCCGGCCTCGAGCGTCAAGGTGAGCGCAGCCGGCACGGTGATGTGGTTGGTGACGACCAGCAGGTCGCCGATGCAGTTGCTCGTCCGCAGGGTCACCGTCTCGGCGAGCACGGTGCGATCGACGCGGACGTAATCACCGCCGCTGCAGCCCGTCGCCGTGTTGTCGGCGAAGCCCATGACGCTCTCGAAATCGAGTCCGAAGACCGCCGGGCTCCCGGCGATCCGTTCGAAGCGGCAGCGTGTGACGCTCGGCCGCGAGCTGCCCTGCACGGCGAGGCCGCCGTAGCCCGCGTCGCTCACGGTGCAATCGGTGAGCTGTGGCCGACCGGCCTGGACGTCCACCTGAGGCCAGCCGCCGTAGCCGCCGTAGCGCAGGATCGCGTGCTCGAAGCGACTCAGGTCCGCGCCGGAGCGGAGCTGGATGCCGAACCACTGATTCGGCGCGGGCGAGCTCGCGTTGCCGTCGCCATTCGTGTCCCCGCCGGCGGCGTCGTCCGCGAAGCTCGTGAGCACGACGGGGTTCGTCGCCGTGCCGGCGAGGATCAGCGCACCGTCGATCCCGAACGCGAGACGCGGCCCCGACTTCATCACGACGCCTTCGCCGAGCGTGAGCGAGAGGCCGGCCGGCACGCTGACGTGATCCGTGTAGACCAAGGCGCCGCCGGGACAGTTGCGGGCGCCGAGGCTCACCGACGCGACGAGGGTCGTCCGCTCGAGTCGCGCGTAGTTCCCGCCCGGGCAGTCCGCGAGGTCGGAGTCGAGCACGCCCTGCATCGCCTCGAGGTCGATGCCGAAGATCGCGGGAGCGCCGCTGATGCGCCGGAAGCTGCAGGAGCTCACGCTCGGGAACGAGCCGCTGCGAACCGCCAGGCCACCCATGCTGCCGTCGGTCAGGCTGCACGCCGTCAGCGTCGCGCTCGAGGCGACGAGCTCCGCGAGCGCCCAGCCCCCATAGCCGCCGTAGCGGACGGTCACGTGCGCCAGCGAACTCGCGCCCGAACCGGCGCGCAGCAGGACGCCGAACCACTGCCCCGACGCGGGTGAACTCGCTCCGCCGTTGCCGTTGGTGTCGCCGCCGGCCGCGTCGTCGTGGATCGACGTCAAGACGATCGGCGCGCCGCTCGTCGCGACGGCGAGGAGCGTCCCATCGACGAAGAAGGCCGTGCGCTCGAACTTGACGACAGCGCCGGCCTGGATGCTCAGGGTGCGTCCGCTCGGCACCGCGAGATGGGCGCCGGTCACGTGGTAGACGTTGCCCGCGAGCAGGGGCCCGCCGTGGCCGTCCCAGAGTTCGCCGCCGATGGGGATCTGGGCGGAGAGCGCCGAGGCGAGGGCGAGGACCGGGATCGAACGGAGGATGGGCTTCATGGCTGTGGTTCGCGCTGACCCCTCGCCCCGATCGCGAGAGTCCGCGACGAAGGGCTCAACCCCCGCGCGGCCGGAGCTCTTTCGAACGGGGAACCGCGCGGCACCCGGTGCCCGCGAAACTCGACGTTGCCCGGAGCGACCCGGACCCGCGATGATCCCGCGCCGCTCGCGGAGCCCGATCATGACCACGACGAAGCACGCCTTCCCCAAGCTCCACAACGCCACCTGGCCGGGACTCGTCGGCAAGGAGGAGGGCACGGATCACCCGCCGATCGGGCTCGACCGCATGCTCGACCTCACCGCGGCGGCGCGCGTCGACGGCCAGAAGTTCGACGGCGTCGACCTCTTCCTCTTCGCCCCGCATACCTCGATCGACGCGAGCGATGCAGAGCTCCGCGAACTCGCGGACAAGGTCACGAAGCGCGGGCTCGTGATCGGCTCGCTCGTCGCTCCCGTGTGGCCACCGACGGGCGGTGGCTCGGCGATGGGCACTCCGGCGCAGCGCGCGGCCTTCCTCACCCAGGTGAAGAAGGCCTGCGGCATCGCCGAGCGGCTGCGCCGCATGGGCGTGCGCCCCTACGGTCTCGTCCGCATCGACTCGGCCTGCGGCGTGACGGATTGGTTGAAGGACCCCGAGAACAACCAGAAGACCATCGCGGCGACGTTCAAGGAGGCGGCCGACATCGCCGCGGCGCACGGCGAACGCCTCGCGGCGGAAGGCGAGATCTGCTGGGGCGGCATGCACTCCTGGCGGCGGATGGTCCAGCTCCTCGAGATGGTCGGCCGTCCCGATGTGCTCGGCTTCCAGGCCGACATGGCGCACACGCTGCACTACGCGCTCGGCACGAATGCGCCGGAGGACGCACTCCTGCCGGCCGGCTTCGACTGGAAGGACCAGGCCGTCCTCGACGCCGCCTACACGAAGCTCACCGCGGCCCTGCGGCCGTGGACGCGCGACTTCCACGTCGCGCAGAACGACGCGACGGTCTTCGGCTCGGGCTCGCACGACAAGACCGGTCGCCACTGCCTGCCCAAGGACCGGAACGGGAAGCTCGACATCGCGCGCCACGCGGGCTACTGGCTGCGGGGCAACGACGGCAAGCCCACGCGCGCGGTGCAGCACCTCTGCTGGGACGGCTGCATGTTCCCGAATCGCACGATGGAGGATCCGCAGACCTGGAACGAGATCCTCGGCGCCATGATCGCGGTGCGGAACGCCCACGGCTGGTCGTGATCAGGAAAGGACAGCGATGACCCGCAAAGCACTCAGGATCGGACTGGTCGGCACCGGCTTCATGGGTCGGGCCCACAGCAACGCGTACCGCAAGGTCGCCAACTTCTTCGACCTCGGCCACGAGCCGGTGCTGCAGGCGGTCTGTGCGCGCAATGCGCAGAACGTCGCGGCGTTCGCGTCGAAGTGGGGCTATGCCTCGACCGAGACGGACTGGCGCGCGCTGGTCGCGCGGAAGGACATCGACGCGATCGACATCTGCACGCCGAACGACACGCACAAGGACATCGCGATCGCGGCCGCCCAGGCCGGCAAGATGATCCTCTGCGAGAAGCCGCTCGCGCGCGATGCGAGGGAGGGCGCGCAGATGGTCGCGGCCGTGCAGCGCGCGAAGGTGCCGAACATCGTCTGGTACAACTACCGGCGCGTTCCGGCCGTCACGCTGGCCAAGCAGCTCATCGACGAGGGCAAGCTCGGGCGCATCTTCCATTACCGCGCGGTCTTCCTGCAGGACTGGACCATCGCGGCGAGCCTGCCGCAGGGCGGCACCGGGCTCTGGCGGCTCGACGTCAACGCGGCCGGCAGCGGCGTCACGGGTGATCTCCTCGCGCATTGCATCGACACCGCGCTGTGGCTCAACGGCGGCATCAGCTCGGTCACCGCGATGACCGAGACCTTCGTGAAGCAGCGCATGCACAACCTGACCGGCAAGGTCGAGCCGGTCGGCATCGACGACGCCTGCGCCTTCCTCGCGCGCTTCGCCAACGGTTCGCTCGGCACCTTCGAGTCCACCCGCTATGCGCGCGGCCACAAGGCGCTCTACACCTTCGAGATCAACGGCGAGCACGCCTCGATCGCCTGGGATCTGCACGACCTGCACCGCCTGTCGTACTTCGATCACCGCGACGAGGGCCGCACGCGCGGCTGGCGTTCGATCCACGTGACCGACGGCGATCACCCCTACATGGGCAAGTGGTGGGTGCCGGGCCTCCAGATCGGCTACGAGCACAGCTTCGTCCATCAGGTCGCCGACTTCCTCGAGGGCCTCGACAAGGGGCAGCTCGTCGGTCCGACCTTCGCCGATGCGCAGCAGACGCAGCTCGTCTGCGATGCCGTGCTCGACTCCGCGCGCACGAAGAACTGGCGCGAGGTCGCCGGCTCGTGAGCGGGCGCCGCTCCCTTCCGGTGCGGTGATGGAACACCGTCGCCTGGGCCGCACCGGCCTGACGCCGTCGATCCTCGGTTTCGGCACCGCGCCGCTCGGCGACGTGTTCGGCAAGCTCGACGAGCGCGAGGCGATCGCCGCGGTCCACGCGGCGATCGACGCGGGCGTCGACTGGTTCGACACGGCGCCGCTCTACGGCTTCGGGCTCGCGGAGGAGCGGCTCGGCAAGGCACTCGTGGGGCGGCGCGACCGCGTCTTCGTCGCCACGAAGTGCTGCCGCGACGGCTTCGAGCGCTTCGACTTCTCCGCGGCGCGCGTGGCCGCGAGCCTCGACGAATCGCTGCGCCGGCTGCGCAGCGACCACGTCGACCTCTTCCAGATCCACGACGTCGAGTTCGGGGACCGCGAGCAGATCCTCTTCGAGACGATCCCCGCGGCGTTGCGACTGAAGGCGAGCGGCAAGGTGCGCGCCGTCGGCATCACCGGCCTGCCCGTGCGCTACCTGCGCGCCTTGGCCGAGCACAGCGACGTCGACGTCGTCATGTCGTGGGCCAACCTCAATCTGCTCGTCGACGACCTCGACACCGAGCTCGTGCCGCTCGCGCGCCTGCGCGGTTTCGGGCTCATTTCCGCCTCGCCGCTCCTGCAAGGGCTGCTCAGCGAGCGCGCGCCGCCGAGCTGGCATCGCAGTCCTGCCGCGGTGAAGGCGCTCGCCCCGCGGCTCGCCGCCGAGTGCCGCGCCGCGGGGACCGACCTCGCGTCGGTGGCGATCCGTTACGCGCTCGAGTACCCGCACGTCGCCTCGACGATCCTCGGCCTCTCGTCGCGCGCGGAGCTCGAGGCCGCGTTGGCGGCCCTGGCCCGCCCGATCCCCGATGGCCTCCTCGAACGCCTCGCGGCGATGACCGCACCCGCGAAGAACCAGCTCTGGTTCGAAGGCCGTCCCGAGAACAACCTCGCGCCGCGGGATGCCCGACGCGCGCCGGCGGCCTGCCCGCTCGTGACCCACGCGTAAGGGACGGCGGGTCGCGGTCCGTCCACCTGCTCTCTGCGCCGGTCCGCTTCGCTGGAGAGCAGCGCGAGGCCATACTCCGCGCCATGTGGCTCGCATTCCGGAGGATGCCCTGGCCCCTGCGCGCGCTGGTCTGGCTCTACGCCGTCCACGGCGTCGTGCGCGTCGTGGGATGGGTGATCTCGCGCCTCGGCGAGGGGGTCGATCCGCTCTCTCGGCTTCTCTATGGCATTGCGGTGCTCGTGGCCGCGGTCCAGCTCTTCCGTGGCCGCCGGGACGGCCTCGATCTGCTCCTGCTGCACAACGCCTTGGTGCTCGCGGCCGCGGCGCTCGGGATCTGGCGCGAGGGCGGGTTCCACGATGTCCGGACGGCGAGTGCGGTCGCGGGGCTCGTCGTGCTGACCGCATACCTCGCCTGGTGCCGCGTGCGGTTGCGCTGGCGTGAGCGAGGCAGCTATGGCCATTGGATGTCCGATCCCACGGTGCGCCAGGATGCCGCCGCCTGGTTCGCGGAGCGCGACCGCATCGTCGAGCGGGATCTGCGTGAGGCTCCGGATCCGGACGAGGTCGTGCGCGAGCTGCTCGCGGGCGCCGACCTCGAGCTGGTGCGCTTTCGCATCCAGGCCCGACCGGAGCATTACGAGGCGGCGCTGAGGCGCGCGGTCGTCGATCCGGCGTTCGACGAGCGGGAGAAGGCGTTGGCCATGCTGATCGACAGGTTGCCCGAGCGCGCCCTGGCGGAGCTCGCCCCGAAACTCGTCGCGCGCGTGCAGCTCGTCCCGCCAGAAGCACGCGGCCACCTGAAGGCACGGCTCGCCGCGACGGGGGACGCGTCCCTGGCTCCCTGGATGGTCACCGAGCTGGCCGGTGAGCATGGCTCGCAGCTCGCCAGGGGACTTGCCGAAGCGCTGCGGCAGGGCCGAGTCGGCGACGATCTCCGCCGCGTGGTCGAGCCCGCCCTGCGCGCCCAGGTCGCGAGCGGGGCCGCGGCGGGCGCGGCCTACGAGGCGCTCGCGCGACTCGACCCGGAGCTGCCCCGACGCCTCCTCGCGGCGGCAGCTTCGCTGGAGGAGCAACCGTTGCGGGGACTGGTCGCCTTGGTCGACGCGAAGATCCCGCTGCCCGCGGAGACTCTGCAACTCTGGCGTCGACTGCGCGACCTGCGTCAGTGGTTCTGGTGCTGGCGGCTGATGGAGCACCTCACGGTGCCCGACGACGAGCTGCGTGACCTGCTGACGAGAGCAGAGGCCGGGTTCGGTGATGCGCCCTCCGTGCATGGCGACTATCGCGGCGATGGTCCGCGCTATGCGCGGCTTTGCCACACGCGTGCGCTCGAGCAGCTCCTGGCGCGCAGCGGCCGTGAGGTAGAGGCTCTGCTCGAACGTGCGATCGAGCGTTCGCTCGAAGTGGTCAGCGATACCGCTGCGACTCTGCTGCTGCGCATGCACGGCCTGCCGGAGGACTGGAAATTCGGGCGCCGCGAGGATCTCACGGAGAAACAGCGCTGGCTGCGATGCCTCTCGCTGTCGGACTCGCTGGCGTGCAACGGCGGGCTCGAACACGTGGTCGACTGTCTCGACGACGAGGAGATGGTGCTGTTCGAGTCCGCGCTCGCTGCCATCGCTCCACCGGAGCCGCGCGAGGTCTGGCGCGAGGCGCTGCTCCTCATGCTGGGGGAACGAGCGACGAGCGATCGGCGTGAGCGCCAGACCGTGCTCATGGCGCGTTACGACGCCGTGGAGCACCGTCTGAGAGAGCTGTCCGAGGCGTACTACCGCTGCCGATGGCAGCTCGACGTGGCCATGGTCCGTTTCGCGATCCTGCACCGGCGGGAGCTGTACGGCGGCTGAGACCGGCGCGCCGCCGGGCCACGGCGGGCGTCCCGCAGCGGGGCAGGGGCGACAATCGCGGTTGGCAACGGGCGAAGCCCGTCGCGGTCGACCGGCTGCGTCCAGGTTCGAGCCGGGCATCGTGCACTCGCGAGAGGATGGTCTAACCTCGCAGACGATGCCGATCTTCGAGTCCGCGGTGATGCGTCGTCGGGAGTCCGTCCTGTTGCTGTCGATCGCAGCGTCGGCGATCGCAGGCGTGTCGATGGCGAGGCCCATCTCGGCACAGGGACCCGGCGTGATCTCCCCGCCCTACTTCGCGCAGCACGAGGGCTACGTCGGGATGGGACTGCCCTTCGGCGCCGACAACGCGATCGTCACCGGCACGCGCTACCAGCAGTTCCAATCGGAGTTCGTCGGCCAGGCCATGACGATCGCCGCGATCTCGCTGCGGGCGGACCAGGACGGCGGCAGGCGCAGCGGCCTCGCGATGAACGTCGATCTCGAACTGAGGATCGGCCCGACCGCGCTCGCGAACGCGACGACGAACTTCAACGCCAACTACAGCGCGCCGGCGGTCGTCGCGATGAGCCGACGCGTGCTGAGTCTCCCGGCGCGCAGCGGCGAGGCGACGAGCCTGCTCGGGCCCTTCGACGTCACGCTGCCCTTCGATCAGCCCTACGCGTACGACGGCCTCACGCAGTTCGCGTGGGAGACCATCTGCCGCAGCTCCGTGGATTACCGGACCACGACCTACGAGAGCGACTTCGTGGTCCCGCAGGTCAACGCGGGGACCGTCGGGACGGGCTTCGCCACGCGCTCGCTGGGCGGCGGCTGCAATGGCTACGAATTGACGCCGAGCGGGGGCCTGCAGACCGGTGCCAGCCCGAACCTGATCCTCGGACTCGCCGCGACGGCGCACCGCTCGCTCGTCGGAACGCCGACCGCCATCGCCATCGGCGTCGCCGATCCGGCCATCCCGCTGGTGAGCCCGCTGTGCACGAGCACGTTGCACACCGATGCCCTCATCGTCGTGGCGGGCTCGCTCGACAATGTCGGCCGCTACCTGCTCGGCGTGACCCTGCCCTGGCAGCCGATCTGGTCGCAGACGGAATTGACGGTCCAGGCGGCCTTCGTCCGCCCCGGCGGTCTCGCCTTCTCGCGGGGGCTGGTCGTCCAGATGCCGCAGGCGCCGCCGCCGGCCCCGGGCAATGCCAACCTCGTCGGCCTCGGTCTCGCTCCGGCGACCGGTTCCTTCGTCGACCACGGCCGTCAGCTCGTCGTGCGCTTCACGCCCTGAGCGACCGCTGCGATCCTCCGGCCGATGGGGCCGTCGAGCCGCGGGAGCGGAGCCCGAGCGATGCGGTGTGGCGAGTCGAGTCGCGACGATTGCGACGCATCTCCATGGGCCCTCGTCGACGGTCCACGGGCTAGCCTGCGTTCCCGACTCGTCGTCTCCCACCTCGAACCGAGGACTCTCGATGCGCAGCTCTCTCGTCCCCGCCTCCATCGCCGCCCTCCTCCTCGCCGCATCGCTCGCGGCGCAGACCACCAACCCGATCCGCTATCCGCAGGCCAACACCGACAACTCGACCGGGCAGATCATCCCCTTCGGCTTCTCCACGAGCTCCGGCAACTACGACGAGACGCGCTGGCAGCAGCTCATCCCGGCGCGCTACCTGCCGAGCAGCGGGGGCCTGATCATGGGCATGGAGGTGCTCTCCCAGGCGACGCTGACCGCGACCTATCCGAGCCTCCAGATCACGTTCAGCCACGTGCCGCCGGGCGGGACGCTGAGCACCACGTTCGCGGCCAACCTGCCGGCGCCGCAGGTCGTGTACGCCAAGATCAACCACACGATCTCGTGGACGGCGCGGCAATGGCAGACGCTCCCGCTCGACTTCCCGTTCCTCTATGACGGCTCGAGCGACCTCGTGGTGGAGATCCAGAAGACCTTCGACCGCGTCGCGACCCCGCCGCCCGGGCTCGGGCACCATCAGACGGACGGCGATCCGAGCCGCGCGGGACTGCCGGTTGCGCGCAACACCTTCGGCACGCTCGGTTCCGGCGCGTTGGCGCGCACCGCGGCGACGTCCAGCTCGGTGCCGATGAAGATCGGCTTCCGCTTCGCGGACCTGCCGACCTTCACGCTGCGCGGGCCGCGCGGTGGCGCGAACAGCCGCGTCTTCGCCATCGGCGGCAACTTCGACGCGACGCTCAACGGCCAGCCCTTCGGCGTCTTCGGCAGCCTGATCGCGTTCGGCTGGGCCGCGGCGCCGATCCCGATCCCGGGCATCGGCGGGTCGGTGATGCTCGATCTCGTCTCGACGACCGCGTATGCGAGCGGAACCCTGGATCCGTCCGGTGTGGCGACGACCAACTGGTCGATCCCGAGCGACCCGACGCTCGTCGGCACGCTGGTGGTCTTCCAGGGGATCTCGACCAGCGCGACGCTCGGTCTCGTGATGACCAACGGCATCGACCTCGTCATCAACTCCTGAGATCGACGCCAGCGCGAGATCCGGCTCGCCGAGGCCCCGGCCCGCGAGCCGGTGCGAGGCCGGATTTCGGTCCCGTGCTCCCAGGTGCTATACGGTTCGCGCCCATGGCCGATTCCGTCACCGCGCTCAGACTCCTCGGCCGCGAGGCCATCGATCCCTTCGACCCCAAGGGGCCGCTCACCCGCAACCTGGCGGTCGAGCAGGTGCGCATCGGCGAACCCGGCCCCGGTGAGGTTCTGGTCGAGCCGCTCTACGTGGGAGTCTGCGGGAGCGACGGCAGCGCGAGCCTCGGCAAGTCGAACTTCGACTGGGTCCAACGGCCGCGCACGATCGGCCACGAGTGCAGCGTGCGCATCGTGTCCTTCGGCAAGGGTGCCGAAGGACACGGCGGACTGAAGCCCGGCGACGTCGTCTGTCCGGTCCCGATGCGCGGCTGCGGCGACCCGCGCTGCCGCGGCTGCCGCAACGGGCGATGGAACTACTGCCGCAGGAAGCAGATCCTCGGCTTCCACCGCGACGGCGCGCTGGCGCAGCGCATGGTGATGGAGGTCGACCGCTGCGTCCCGCTGCGCAAGGGCCTGACCGCGCTGCAGGGAGCGGTGGTCGAACCGCTCTCGGTCGTCGCCCAGGGCGTGCTGCGCAAGTGCGCCATCCGGCCCGGCATGGACGTCGTGGTCACCGGCTGCGGGATCATGGGCCTGATCGCCGCGGAGCTGTGCAAGGCCGCCGGCGCCCGCGTCGCGGTGACGGGCATCGAGCGCGATCGCGATGTGCGGCTCAAGCTCGCCGCGGAACGCGGCTTCACGCCGATCGTGCTCGGCAAGGGTGAGGCGCTCCACGAGAAGCTGAAGGCGGGCGTCGAAGCGCTCGACGGCACGCGCTTCGGCGACGAGTTCGAGGGTGGCCTCGTCGATGCGTTGATCGAGTGCTCCGGCGCCCCGCAGGCGCTCGCGACCGCGGGCCTCTGCGTGCACCTCGAGGGCCAGATCTGCGTGATCGCGACCTATCCCTCGGCCGTGTCCTTCGAGGCCACGGCGTTCACGCGCTCGGGGCAGGTGATGAGCGGTGTGATGGGCAGCAGCCGCGAGGACTTCGAGAACGCGATGCTGCTGATCGAGCGCGGTGCTTTCGCGATCGAACCCTATGCGCAGCTCTACTCCTTCGACCGCGTGATCGCGGCGATGGAGGACTCGATGGCGGCACGCACGCCCAAGGCGGTGCTCGCGGTGAACGGCCCGGCATGAGCGCCGCGTCCTGCGTGCTCGTCACGGGCGGCACGGGTTGCATCGGGGCCGCGACGGTCCACGCGCTCACGCGGCTCGGCGCGGAGCGGATCGTCGTCGCGTCGCGGACGGCGGCTCCCGGCCTCCTGCGGCTCTGGTTCGACGGCGTGCTGGATCCGCGCATCGCGCTCGTGCGCGCCGACATCGGCGTGCCCGCCGATCTCGAGCGGCTCGTGCGCGACCACGAACCCACGCAGGTCATCCATCTCGGCGCGCTGCAGACCCCGGACTGCGAGGCCGATCACGCGCGCGGCCTCCTGGTCAATGCCGGCGGGACCCTGCAGCTCCTCGACGCCTGCGTCGCCCGGGCGCGTCGCCTCACGCGCTTCGTCTTCGCGAGCTCGGCGGCGGTCTACGGCCTGCGTTCCCGCTACCCGGGTCCGCTCGTCGCGGAGAGCGACCCGCTCGCGCCGGTCAACCTCTACGGCGTCTGGAAGCTGGCCGGTGAGGAACTCGTGCGCCTCTACCACGAGCGGCACGGCATCGATGCGATCTCGCTCCGGCTCAACACGACCTACGGCAAGGGCCGCGACCGCGGCAAGACCGCCGGCGTGACGCGTGCGATGAAGGCGGTCGCACTCGGCAGCGTGCGGGGCGAGGTGATCCCGCACCGCATGAGCTATGGCGGCCGCGAGAACTACCACTTCGTCGCCGACGTCGGCGAGGCCTTCGCACGCGCGGCGCTCATGCCGTTCCGCGGTCACGCCGCCTTCAACCTGCGCGGGCAGACGCATCCCGTCGCGGGCTTCCTCGATCGCATCGCGCACGTCGCCGCATCGCTCGGCCTGAGCCGCCACGTCGACCTCGCCATCGCCGCGGATGCGCCCGCGAACCCCTTCGTGTGCGACCTCGACGACCGCCGCATCTGCGCCGCGTTCCCGGGCATGCCGCTGAGCTCCCTCGACGACGGCATCCGCTCCTCGCTCCAGACCTTCATCGCGGTGGCGCGGAGCGGTCCCCTCGAACTCGACGCGAGCTGATCTGTCCCGGCAGTTCGACCTACGCAGTGCCGCGCCATGGGGGGTTCGAAGGGTCGAGGTGGTTTTCGACCTGGTGCTCCACGACGAACTCCGAGACCATGAACACGTCTGCTGCTCGGGACATTGCTTCCTCACCGCGTCTCTCGCCCAGCAGATCGGAAAGACCTGCGACCGGACACAGCAGTTCGGCTGCAAATGCCCGCTGGAACCTCTGGCGCGAGGTTCGGGTTTCGGTGGCCGGATGCCACGGCTCGCTCGACTGGTAGGCCAGCAGGTCCCCGAGAAGTCGCGCCAATTCGAAGCGGCGTTCAGCGGGCTTGCTTCTCCGCAGCAGCAGGCGAACGCGGTCGCCCTGGTCGATTGCAAGGCCGACAGGTGGCGAATCTACCTCGCCGCGTGGGGCCAGAGTCCCTGGGTCCATGCCCAGGTGCTGCTCGAGCGAACTACTGGCGATGGGGGTGTTGCCAGCGGCCCACGCGGCACGGAGGAGACGAGCGGTGTCCATTCCCCGTTGCCAGGGTCGCAGGTTCGGGTTCTGCGAGATTCTCCGACAGCTCGCGGCGAGTTCAGCGTGTTGAGCGCGACTCCAGTGGGCGACTTGCACGGAGTTGCTCGCGGCCCGCTGGCGCAGTCGGTCGACGCCCGCTCGGATGTCGTCAGGAGAAATGGCGCACGCGATCTCCTCGGCAGAGTCGAGACCCGTTTCGTCAGCGAGGTCTGCGATCACTGCCAAGGCGTCGCAATCGGCTTCGCCGGGATCACAACCAAGGAGCGCTTCCCGACGCCGCGTCCGGTCGACCTTCGAATCCGTCAGGTCTCTCGTGGTGGCCGCCCAGAGTTCTTCCAGCGTCGAGCCCCGAATGTCCAGGGCATGAAGGCGGGCGATGACGACTTGGACGAACTCCCTCACCTGCCGTTGGAAGTGCTCTAGAGGGACGCTTCGGTTCGCCCGGGAGAGATATCGGATCGGCTCGTTGGAGGTTTCCGAAGTCGGATTGGCTCGAAGCGTGACGAACTCACCATCGGACTCCAGCGTCACTCGTGGCCACAGGTAGCCGTGACCGATGGCGCGGAGCTCGTGCGACGCCCGCCATTCATAAGATGGTCGGGTCGTGGAATGAGCTGGCTCGTAGCTCAGGCGCCACCAGTTGGAGGCAAGCCAGGTCGCCAGGGGGTACATGGACACGAGGACGGCGTCGCCGGTCGATCGCGACCAGGTGTCTTCGTGTCTGGTCAATGACTCGCCGCCCACGTGGATGCAGAGAGTGCCCCGAGTCGCAGTTTCCTCGGGTGGTCCATGACCGACGCCGCTCCAGCGTTCGATCTCGATTCTCAGTTCATCCATGGCGGCGCTTCCAGGCCTTCAGGACTTCGTCACGGAACGCATCGTCCTCGGGCATCGGATAGCCGTGATAGCTGCCCTTCGCCTCCCACTGGGCCTCGAGTGGAACGCCGCCGTCCGTCACCATCCAAACGTTTTTCGGCCAGCCGTCCTCGAAGCGGTCTGACACCAGCCCCAGCTCGAGACCTCGCCTGAGGAGGCACAATGCATCTTGGCGGCGGAAAACCTTGACGTCATCGCACAGCGACTTGGCAGGGCGGTGCCCGGCGGCACTTGGCGGGCTGAGGCCGAAGTCGCCAGGGTTCCGCTTGTGCTCGGGGTTGCCTCCATAGCGGACGGAGTCGCGAAGCTCGCGCAGTGGCTCCTGCATGTCCGCGACCTTCGCATCGGGGAGGAGTCGACGCTTCGGGTTGAACCGGTGCCGGGGTTTCACGGGTCGGGTCTCGTTCCTCCGGAGGCGAAGCCACCGGTGCGGAGAAGATGGAATGAGGATTCTCGGCCGGAAGCATAGCAGCCATGTGCACCAGAAGGAGATGCTCCGGCCCGTCCGGCGGAGTTACTCTGCGAACTCCATGCTGAAGTCATCGAGTCCACTCCCGCTCGCGCCGATCTCAGGCTGGTGGTTTGCCCTCTGCACCGCGGTGCTCGCGCAGGAGCACCGACTCGAGCCCCTTGCCGCAGCCGCCCACGCCGGCGTCGCCGCCCACGAGGAGGCGCTCTTCGACCTCGCCGATCGGATCTGGCGGTTCGCGGAGACGAGCCTCACGGAGAGTCGCTCGAGCGCCGCGGTCGCGGAGTTCCTCGAGCAGCGCGGCTTCCGCGTCGAGTGCGGCGTGGGCGGTGTGCCGACCGCCTTCGTGGCGCGCTTTGGCGAGGGGAGCCCGGTCGTCGGCATGCTCTGCGAGTTCGATGCGCTGCCGGGGATCAGCAACGTGAACGAACCCCGCCTGGCGCCGCTGCAGAAGGGCGGCGCGGGCCATGGCTGTGGCCACAACCTCTTCGCCGCCGGCTCGGCCGGGGCGGCGCTCGCGTGCAAGACCGTGATGGAGCAGCACGGCCTGCCGGGCACGCTGGTGCTCTTCGGCTGCCCCGCGGAGGAGACGGTGATCGGCAAGGTCTACATGGCCAAGGCCGGCGTCTTCGACGGCGTCGACGTCTGCCTCGACTGGCATCCGGGTGATGTGACCGGGGCCGATTACGAGCGCACGCGCGCCTTGAACAACTTCACGGTGCGCTTCAGCGGCAGGACCGCGCACGGCGCCGGCGATCCCTGGAACGGGCGCAGCGCCCTCGACGCCGTCGAGCTGATGAACCACGCCGTGAACATGCTGCGCGAGCACGTGGAGCCCTCGACGCGGATCCACTACGTCATCGCCGACGGCGGTGGTGCGCCGAACGTCGTGCCCGCCACCGCGGCGGTTTGGTACTACGTGCGCGACCTCGAGCGCGAGGGCGTCGAGGCGACCTATGCGCGCGTGCTGAACTGCGCGAAGGGCGCGGCGATCGCCACCGACACGAGCTACGACGTCGAGCTGACGACGGGAGTCCATTCGTATCTCCTCAACCGCACGCTCACCGAGCTGCTCGACGCGCACCTGCGAGCGGCCGGGGCGCCGCAATGGAGCGAGGGCGAGCAGGCGTTCGCGCGCAAGCTGCAGTCGGCGACCGGCAAGCCGGAGCTGGGGCTCCACGTGGGCGTGCGCGAGCTCCCGGCCGAGCCGGTGCCGGCGCAGGGTGGTTCGACCGACGCGGCCGAGGTCAGCCGCATCACGCCGACGGGCAAGCTGCGCGTCGCGTGCGCGCCGATCGACACGCCGTGGCACGCGTGGCCGGTCGTCGCCTGTGCCGGGACCTCGATCGGGCACAAGTGCGTCGGCACCGCCGCGCGCGCCCTGGGTGGGGCGCTCGTCGAACTGCTGCGGTCGGAAGAGCTCGTCGCCAAGGCACGCGCGGAGTTCGCGGCGCAGACCGCGGGCAAGCCCTATCGCTCGCCGATTCCGCAGGATCAGGAGCTGCCCCTGCGGCGTTGAGTCAGCGCCCCGCGTCGCGGAGGACCGCGTCGGCAAAGGCCTCGGCCATCAGCGCATAGCCGGCGTCGTTGCAATGCCCGTCCGCGACGAAGCACGCGGCGCGCGCGGCCGGATCGGTCGGGAAGCGCCCCGCGGTCGCCGCGACCGACAGCGCGTGGCGACGCGCGAGCTCGAGCACGACGGCGTGGATCTCGGGATGTTCGAAGGGATATGTGCCGAGCACGGGGCGCACGCCGCGCGCACGGCACGCCGCGATCATGAGGTCGAGATTCGCCGCGAGGTCGGCGCGCCAATCCGAGTCACCGGCGAGTGCGTCGCGCCGCGCCGCGAGGAGGCGCTCGACGGAGTCCGGCGGCAGACCCTCGCGCACCGCCAGGGATCGGAGCAGCGGCTCGTCGACGGCGCGCATCGCCTCGAGCCGCCAGAGCTGTGCGATCTCGGCGCTCTGCGGTGCCGCGCGCCAGCCGCGGACCAATTCCTGCGCGAGGGCATCGCGTTCGCCGCGCGGCAAGGCGCGGAAGCGCGCCGCGTGAAGCGAGGCGCGGGTCGGTCCATCCATCGTCGGTTCCGCCAGCAGGCGGTCGATCGTCGCGATCGCGTCCTGCTGCGGCTTGCACCTCACGCTCGCGAGGGCGAGGGCGATGAGCTCGCTCGGTCCGAGCGGCGTGCGATCGGGTCCATCGAGCAAGGCGAGCACCTCCGGATCGCGCACGCTGTTCGAGAGCGCTTCCGCGAGCGCGGTCCGACTCGCGGCATCGGGCGCTTCGGCGTGGCACCGTTGGAGGATCGCGACCGTTCGCGCGGCCAGTTCACGATCGCCCGCGAGCTGCGCGGCGAGCGCGAGTGCAGGCATGGCCTGGAGGGCTTCCGCGCGCGTCAGCGGAGCTCCGCCGAGGAGCTGCTTGCCGAGCGCGACGACCTCGCCGTGACGGGACTCGGCGTGGGCGACGAGGAGCAGGGCGAGGTCCGCATGACGATCGAGGTCCGCCGCCGTCGCGTCGCGGACCCGCGAGAGGACCAGGGGGTCGCGGCCCGGAGCCGAAAGCGTGGCCAGCCCACCGTCGATCACCAGCGCGAGCGACACCGCCGTCTGCCCGTGGCCGAGGCGGATCCCATCGCCGTCGATCGACCACGGCAGACGCGCATTGCCGAGATCGCAGATGCCCTCGCGCGCGAAGAGCGCGCGGGAACCCGTGGCGTCGATCGTCCAGAGGCCGATCAGCGGGTGGTCGGCGGGGATGACCGGAACCGGCTCCACGGCGGAATCGGGGCGATGCCGGAAGAGCTCGCGGCCGCGTAGGACCAGGCGCAGCAGGTCCGGGCTCCGCCAACGCCATTCGAAGCCCGCTCGCGCCGTGCCCTTGTCGGTCTGCGCGGCCCGGCCACGCCGCCGCCACGCATCGTTGACGCCGACGAGGATGCAGACGAATGCGGGCCGGTTGGCGTCGAGCAGGGCGTCGAAGGACTCGGCAAAGGTCCTCGAGTCCTCGCCGGCGCGGCCCGCATTGATGGAGTGCCAGGGTCGGCCGTCGCGTTCCCCGAGCCGCGCGCCCAGCACGGCCGGATAGGCGGCCTCCGCGCCGCTCGCGCCCATGCCGAAGGTGAAGGAATCGCCGATGCAGAGGACGACGCGCGAGTCGCCGGGCGGACGAGTCGGTTCGACCCCGCGTTCGGCGACCGAATACGCCATCACGAACGCCAGCGATTGCAGCGCGACCTCGAGTGCGGTCGCGAAGGCCAGGACGGCGAGCGCGATCCGCGCGGCAAGACGACGCCGACTCCGCATCCGCGCAGCGTGCCCAGACCGCGTGCGAGGGGCCAGCCTCAGGTCGCGGCTTGCGCGGCCCCGTCGCCTGCGACACGCTGCGCGCCGCTCGGTGCGGCTCGGCGCCGAGCGATCGTTCCCCCTGGCGAGCTCGTCCTCCCATGCGTGAAACGTCGGAACCGCGATCGGTCGGCCCTGCCGCGTGCTCACGCCGCGAGTTCCTCGCGCGTGGCGTCGCCGGATTCGGCGCCCTGGCCTGGCCGCGCGGACTCGCGGTGCCGCCGCGTCGGAGTCCGCGCGCCGAGGGCGTGATCCAGATCTTCCTGCACGGCGGGCTGAGCCAGCTCGACAGCTTCGATCCCAAGCCCGAGGCCCCCGTCGAGGTGCGGGGTGCCTTCCGCGCGATCGAGACCCGGCTGCCCGGCGTGCGATTCAGCGAGCTCTGCGCGCAGACCGCTGCGATCGCCGATCGGCTCGTCGTGCTGCGCGCGATGACGCACACCGAGGCGGCGCACGAGCGCGGCGTCGCGAACATGCTCACCGGCTATCGACCGAGTCCGGCGATCGGCTATCCGAGCTTCGGCGCGGTCCTCAGCCACGAGCTCGGTGGCCGGAACGACCTGCCGCCCTACGTGTGCATCCCCGGCGTGATCGTTCCGGAACTCGGCACGGGGTACCTCGGCTCGGCCTATGGCCCGTTCAGCGTCGGAGGCGAGCCCGCGAGCAAGGACTTCGCGGTCCGCGACCTCTCGCCCCGTGCGGATCTCGGTGCAGCGCGCGCCGAGAGACGTCGCGCATTGCTCGATGCCCTCGACGGAGGTTTCGCGGCCCATGCGTCGGCCGCCGCCTCCGCCGACGCCGTCGCCGCGACGCAGGCGTTCTACGCGCGTGCCTGGCAGATGCTCGCCTCGGAGTCCGCGCGGCTCGCATTCCGTATCGAGCTCGAGAGCGCGGCGGTCCGCGACCGCTATGGGCGCAGCGAGTTCGGCCAACGGCTCCTGCTCGCGCGACGTCTCGTCGAGGCGGGTGTGCGTTATGTGGCCGTCCACTCGACCGGTTGGGATCACCACCAGCGCATCGTGGACTCGCTGCGCCGCCAGCTCCCCGACGTCGATCGCGGCTTTGCCGCGTTGATCGGGGATCTCGACGAACGCGGTCTGCTCGACCGCACGCTCGTCCTGCTCACGACCGAGTTCGGCCGCACGCCGCGCACCAATGCCGACGCCGGCCGCGACCATTGGCCCCGCGTGTTCTCGGTGCTCGCCGCAGGCGGCGGCCTCGTGCGCGGTGCCGTGCTCGGCGCCTCCGACGCCGCAGGCGCCGAGCCGGAGGAGCGCCCCGTCCGCCCCGCCGATCTCGCGGCCACGCTGTTCACGCTCTGCGGCATCGATCCCGCGAAGCGCCTGATGAGCCCCGGCGAGCGCCCCATCGACATCGTGCGGGACGGGGCGACGATCACCGAGATCGTCGCGTGAACCGGTCCCCTCGCGGAGCCAACTGGCACCGCGGCTCATCGACGGTCGTGTGGAGCCTCGATCCGGACCTCGGCACTCGAACGGTTCAGCGATGCATCGGTCGCGGTGATGGTGACGGTGTAGGTGCGGCCGCGACCCTTGCCTGCCCGTTCGGCGCGGAGTTGGACGACGATCGTCTGCGTCGCCTGATCGATCCAGGGGCCGACGATGTCCGGGATGGTGTTGCCTGAACCGTCCTTGCGCGGATCCTCGCTGCTCGTGACGGAGGCCTCGAGGAAGACGGGTCCATCGGCAGCGTCCACCGCATTCGCCAAGATGGTCACGGGGACCATGCGGTGATCCGGAGGCCAGAGGATGGCCTGGTCGCTCGCCGGTGCGATCCGCGGAGCCTCCGTGTCGACGACCAGGACCGTGATCTCGCATTCCACCGGCGGATTCGCGCCGTCCTGGACGTGCAGCGTGAGCGTGTGTGCGCCGACTCCGAGTTGCGCGAGCGGACCGGATCCGGTCGCGAGCACGGTGTCGGGGAGTGCGAGCGGCGAACCCCCGGCGCCCGGGCTCGCCGTCCCGCTTGCCACGATGACGGTCCCGCTCCGCCACTCCCAGGTGAGCGGATCGCCGTCGAAGTCGGAGACCGAGGCGCTCAGGACCACGGAGTCGGTGCCGGCCTGATAGGTTCCGGCGCCGTTGCACGCTGCCGTCGGCGGCGAGTTTCCGATCGTGAGGATCAGCGAGTCGGTCGTGATCGCCATTCCGTCGCCGACTTCGAGCGTGAGCACGTGTTCGCCGAGACCGAGGTAGGGCAGCGTCCCGAGATCGAGGTCGGCACGACCGTCGATGACGGCGCGCGGGCCCTGCAGTTCGTTCGGCCCTTCGAGCCAGCGGAACTGGAGCAGGTTCAAGTCCGGATCGGCTGCGTAGGCGCTCAGCACCGTCGTGATCTGCTGCGCGCCGAGGATCGAGAGATTCTCCCCCGCATCCACGGTCGGAGCGCGATTCGACATGCAGACCACGCTGTAGACATTGCCGCCGACGAGGAAACTGTCGGGACTGAGGGCGCCCGATGCGAGCACCTCGAACTGGAGCGCGCGAGTGGTCGGTGGCGCGAGATCACCCGGAACGACCGTGATCGGATAGCCGTTGGCCCAGCTCCCCGCGATCGTCGGATAGACGGAGTTCTCGGTGATCGGGAGGCCGCGGAGTGTTCCCGACGGGAACGTGCCGAAGGGCGAGATGAACGAAGATCCAGGCACCGGCACTCCGCTGGACGCGAGGAGGGTCATCGCGCAGGGGATGACATGCCATTGGAATTCCATCGTCGACGAGCCGAGGAGCACCTCGTTGTCGAACTCCGTGCGAACGAGGTTGGACTGCGCGACGCCGGCCACACCCGGTATGACGTCGAGGTCGTAGCCCGCAGCGCCGGCGCCCGCGAGCGTCGGATAGACGGACTCATCGGTGATCGGGAGCACGGCGACCGTGCCGGTCGGGAAGTAGCGATTCGGGTAGGCGAAGCGCAGTCCGGAGTTCGGGATCTCGGCGCCGTATTGGTCGGAAACCCGTACGAGCACCTCCCTCGTGATCCACTCGAACTGCAGGGTGCCGGTGGCGGTGCTCACCTCGTTGTCGAAGACCGAATAGACGAAGGCGGACTGGCTGATCCCGAAGACCCCCGGCTGGACGTCGAGGTCGTAGCCCGCTGCTCCGGAGCCGGCGATGGTCGGGTAGACGGAGTCGTCGGTGATCGGCAGCGTGACCGTGGAGCCGGTCGGGGCGAAGTAGTTGGGGTAGCTGAAGCGCAGCCCGGAGCCGGCGATCTGGACACCGTGCTGATCGACGACGCGGATGGCCACCTGCTGGGTGACCCACTCGAAGGTCAGGGTGCTGGTCGATGCCGTGACGTGGATGGGCGTGAGCGTGCGACCGAAGCCTGATTGGGCAACGCCGAAGATCCCCGGGTACACGTCGACGGTGTGGCTACCCAGCGGGATGGCGACCGTGGCACCGGTCGCGGCGAAGTTGACGACCCCGGAGACCGACACCTTCGATCCGGCGATTTCGACCCCGTGTTGGTCGACGACGCGGAGGGTGACGGCGACCTGAGCGGTGGCCGAGGCGAGGCAGAGGATGAGGGCGAAGAGCTGACGGACAATCCGTGGCTTCATGGGGTGCGCGAGGTCCTGGGTCCAGGTCCCCGGCGGTCGATGGGGCCGCGCCGCGCCGAATGGCTCGGTGCACGGCGCCAGGACGAGTGCCGGGGGGAGCGCGAGTCGCGACGACTGCGCGTGGAGCTCAGCGTCGAATCCCGCCGCGTGTTACCGAACCCGAACGGGACTTCAGCGGAACAGGGCCCGAGCGAAGCGAACACCGACCGTGCTTGCGCGCTTGTCCGCGAGGATCACGTCCCGGTAGGACGAGCGTGACCGCGAGAAATCGTCCGACCAGTCGGAGCCGCGACAGGCTCTGTAGCGTCCGCCCAGTTCCTCGCGGAGTAGGCCATCCCCGGCCCGGGGCTGGAGCACGGCATGCGAGTGGTCATCCGCGCAGAATTCGCCCACGTTGCCACCCAGGTCGTGGAAACCAAAGGCGTTGGGGACGAAGGACCCGACGGGAGCCAGCGCGGGGAAGCCATCGTCGAAGGGCTCGGCGTTGCCGAGGGGCCAGCCGTTCTCCTTCGCCAGGGCCTGGTCGAGGACGTTCTCCGTGCCGTACATCGACTCGACGTGATCGCCACGCGGATAGCGGCTCGTCGAACCGGCACGCCACGCGACCTCCCATTGCACGTCCGTCGGCAAGGCCAGGCCCATCGCGGCGGCAAGTGTCGAGGCCTGCTCCCAGGCCACCGACTCGACGGGACACGTCGGAACGGAGAGATCCCGTCGAAGGCGGTGGTCGTACTGGCTCGGTGCGGTCCCGGTGAACCGCTCCCATTGGGACTGCGTGGTCTCGTACTTCGCGAGGAAGTAGGGGTGGAGCTCGACGTCTTCCACGCGCGTGTTCCCCTTCTGGCCCTCGGGATCGACGTGCGGAGAACCCTCGGGGTGATCGGGCGATGGCGGCCTCGAACCGATCGTGTATCTCCCTCCGGGGACGAGAACGAAGACGAGACCGCTGTCTGGCGCGATGCGCCATCGGCTCTCCCGTCCCGGCTCCTCGGGGTCTGGCCGCTCACCGCTGAGGGCGTGCCAGAACTCGAAGAGGCCGCTCGCGGCATTCTCACCGAGCGGCAAGAGCCCGAGCTGCGGGCTGATCCGGAGCCCGCCGTAGCGCGGCGAGTTCGCGATCGCGTCCGCGGCGCGGCGCCAGAGCTCCCGCGCCTCGTCTCCGGCCACCGTGAGCTCGACGACCTCGCGCGCCCTCGCCATCCGCGATTCCACGAGTGGAGCGAGCGGCGCGAGGGACTCGAGCGAATGGGAGAGCGCGTCGAGGATCCCGTACTGCCACGCGTGCGTGTCTTCGCCGAATTCGAGCCGACCGTCCGAGCCGCGTCGAGCGAGCGTCGCCAGCCGATCGCGTTCAACGCGGTGCATGCCGGCCCGACCGAGGACCGTGCCCGTCCGCTCGAGCCAGCTCTTCATCCTGGGAACCGTCTCCGGGACAGCGGGCCAGAGGGTCGCGACTTCCGCACGCAAGCCGTCGACGACCCGCGTGTCGGCCAGCTGCTCGTAGCGGCGCAGCGCCCGATTCTGCCAGAGGATGAAGGTGACCACGAAGACGAGTGTCAGGCCGAGCGGCAGGACGATCGCAGCGGCGAGAGCGGGCCGACGCCTTGCGAACGCGACGATGCGAGCCGGCGCCGAGATGGCCCGTGCGCGGACGGGCTCGCCTCGAATGCAGCGGCCGAGTTCGTCGCCGAGTTCCGCAGCGCTCCCGTACCGACGCGCTGCGTCCCGCTCGATGGCCTTTCCGATCACGCGATCGAGATCCGGCGAGACTCCGGGCAGCAATTCCGAGAGGCGTGGAGGATCGCGCTGCGTCATGCGGCGCAGGAGCGCGCCGAGGGACTGCTCTTCGTACGGCGGCCGCCTCGTCAGCGCATGGAAGAGCGTCGCGCCCAACGCATACACGTCACTGCGGACGTCCGCCACGCCGCTCTCGATTAGCTCCGGCGCCGCATACGCCGGCGTGCCGAGGAGCTCGCCGCTTGCCGTGAGCGTGGCGTCACCATCGACGCAGGCGAGTCCGAAGTCGGCGAGCAGCGGCGCTCCCGACGTGCGCAGCAGCACGTTCGAGGGCTTGACGTCGCGGTGCACGATGCCGGCGACGTGGGCGGATTGCAGCGCATCGGCGAGGACGATACCGATGCGGCAGACCTCCTCCACGCCGAGGCCGGGTCGGTCCGTGGCTTCGATGCGGCGCAGCAGGCTGCCGCCGTCGACGAACTCCATGACGAGGAACGGGACGCCCTCGTCTTCTCCGACCTCGAGCACCGTGACGATGCCGGGATGCCGGAGCGTGGCGATCGCGCGCGCCTCTCGGGCGAAGCGTTGTCTGGCGGTCGCGCTCGACAGCAGCGGTCCGGCCAACACCTTGACCGCGACCTCCCGATCGAGGGTCTGATCCGTTGCGCGCCAGACGATCCCCATCGCCCCGCGGCCGAGGCAGTTCTGCAGCCGGAAGCGCCCGATCTGCCTGCTCTCCGTCACGAGGCCGACCGACCTCAGTCGATCGATCAACTGCAGGACCCGGGAAGCCTGGGTCGGCTCGAGGCCGCGCAGGCGCCGCATTGCCGACTCCGGGTCGTGTTCGAGTCCGTCGAGGAGCTGCGCGAGGAGCGTGTCCGTGGGATCGTTTGGGACGGCGACCACGTGCCGTAGCATAGTCCGCGCCGATGAGTGACCTCCGCGAGAACGTCCGTCGAGCGGTGGCTGGCGATCGCGAGGCGGCTGCGGAACTGCTGACCCCGCATCTGCCCGCCCTGAGGGCCTACCTACGCCTTCAGGCCAGCCCTCTGATCCGGGCCCGGGAATCGGTCGCGGACCTCATGCAGTCGGTCTGTCGCGAGATCCTGCAGGACCTCGCGGCGTTCGACGCGACCGACGAATCTTCGCTGCGTCGCTGGCTCTTCGTCGCAGC
>JADLHO010000061.1 GCA_020848735.1 Planctomycetota bacterium
GCGCCCGTTCACCGCATCGAAGTACCGCGCCTGCAGCCGCGCCGTGATCTCGCCGCGGTCGCCTTTGCCGATCACGTGGCCGTCGATCTCGCGGACCGGGGTGAGCTCGGCGGCGGTGCCGGTGAGGAAGACCTCGTCGGCGATGTAGAGCGTGTCCTTGCCGAAGCTCTGTTCCTTGACCTCGTAGCCGAGCTCGTGGGCGAGCTCGAGGACGGAGGCGCGGGTGATGCCCTCGAGGATCGGCTGGGAGCGCGGGGGGGTGATGACGACGCCGCGCTGGACGATGAAGAGGTTCTCGCCGGTGGCCTCGGCGACGTGGCCCTCCTCGTCGAGGAGGATGGCCTCGTCATAGCCGGCGTGCTGCGAGGCGCGCTTGGCGAGGGTGGAGTTCACGTATTGGCCGTTGATCTTGCCCTTGGGCAGGAAGGAGCGGGCGCTCATGCGGACGGTCGAGGAGACCTGTGCGCGCACGCCGTGCTGCACGCCCTCGTCGCCCAGCAACCGGCCCCAGGGCCAGCAGGCGACCGCCACGCGGGTGCGGTTGTTCGAGGCGCCGAGGCCGCGCTTGCCGTCGTCGATGAAGACGACCGGGCGCAGGTAACCGCTCCTCAGGCCATTGGCCTGCAGGATCTCCACACAGGCCTGACAGATGCGCTCGATGCTGAACGGCATCGCGATCCGGCAGAGGGCCGCCGAGCGGAAGAGGCGCTCGATGTGCTCGCGGAGCCGGAACACCGCGGGACCCTGCGCGCCGTCGTAGGCGCGGATGCCTTCGAACACGCCGAGCCCGTAATGCAGCGTGTAGGTCATGATCGGCACGAGGGCCTGCTCCGTGGGGATGCAGGCGCCGTCGAGCCAGGTGAAGGGGACCTTGCAGCTCTCGGGAATGGGGTCGTAGCTGGGCGTCATGGCACGGAGCGGATGGAGCGGGCCGGGACGGAGGGAACCGCGGGCGCGCCCTTGTACTTCCCGGCGCCGGAACTCTCCTCAGCGCGGACATCAAGCCACAACCCGAAGCACGGTCCATGGCCCGCGCTGGCCTTTGCTGGCAGGGGAGGTCAAGCCTCCCCCGCACCGGCCGCGACACGCGGCCTCCCCCTCTCCGCCGCCTGATGGGCGGCGACGGCGCCTGCGGCGCCGGATCGACGAGCCGCAATCTCTGCGCGCCGCGCGCGCGTTCGCGGGAATCGTCGATCAGCGCCGCGTCTCGCCCGTCGCATCGAGCGGCCGCGCCTCGTAGACCTCGGTGAACTCGACGCTGCGGTGCAGCGTGCCGAAATGGAGCCGCAGCGCGAACGCGAGCCCGCCCGCGGGCTCGACGCTGAAGCGCGCGCGCGCCGCATAGCCGCGCAGCAGGACCTCGAACTCGAGGTGCTCGGCGTCGCCCGCGGCCAGGACCTCGGTCGGCACGACGATCCGCGCCGGCACGCCGCGCTCGGCGAGTTCCTTCTCGATCCGCGCGAGGTCCTCCTGCGCCGCCGGGTTGCTCGCGACCGCCCGTCGTGCCTGCCAGAGCTCGAACGGGCTCAGGGCGAGCGACCAATCCTGTCCCGTCGCGCCGCGCAGGGCGTCGAGCTTCCAGCGACCCGGAGGAACCGCGACGTCCCCGGCGCGCAGCGGCATCGCGTTCTCGAAGCTCGCGAAGCCGAGGTGCCACGTGAAGTCCTTCTCGAGCTTCGCGAGGTGCTCCGCGTTGAAGGGCACGGTGAACCACTGCAGGCCGAGCTTCCCGCCGGCCCCCAACGCGGCGATGGCCTTCGGCACGTGCGGATGCGGAAGGTCGGGCGCGAGCTGCGCTCCGGCAAAGGCGACGGCGAACGAGAGGAGCCAGGCGAGGAAGGTCATGGTCATCGGCCACCGCGGGAGAACGCGGCACAAGGGCGACGTATCTTGCCCGCCATGCGCTCGAGGTGCCTGCTGCTCGCGGTCCTGCTCGCCCTTCACACCGTCTGGAGCGCGGCGCGGGCCCAGGACCGTCCCCCGCCGAACGGACCGCGCACGGTGGATCCGGGCTGGCATGCACTGGTCGGAGCGCGCGTGGTGGTCGCACCGGGGCGCGTCTTCGACGACACGACGATCGTGCTGCGCGACGGCCTCATCGTCAGCGTGGAGAAGAACGCCCCGGCGCCCGCCGGCGCGCGCGTGCACGAACTGCGCGGGCGCACCGTGCACGCGGCCTGGATCGACGCCCACGTGCCCGTCGATGCGCCGCGCCCGGTCGACGGCTCGCCCGGCGCACACTGGCACCCGGCCGTGTTGCCGCAGCGCGAGGCCAGCGACGGCGAAGGCCTCCCCGCCGCGCTCGCCGACGAGCTGCGCGCGCTCGGCTTCGGCGCCGCGGCGCTCTTCCCCCGAGACGGCATCGTGCGCGGCCGCGGCGCGGTCGTGACGCTCGAGACCCCGCGCGACGGCGCCAGGCGTCGCATCCTGCGCGGCACGCCGATCCAGGCCCTCGCGTTCGAGACCCAGAGCGGCGCCTATCCGAGCTCGCGCATGGGCGCCGTCGCGATGCTGCGGCAGACGCTGCTCGATGCGGCCGACGCGCGGCGACCCGAGCGCAGCCCAGGCCTCGCCCTCGCCCGTCTCGCCGAGCCCACGCAGTTCCTCTTCGCGACGCACGACGAACTCGAGCTGCTCGTCGCGATGCGCACGATGGCGGAGCTCATGCCGCAGGCGCGCACGCTCTTCCTCGGCAGCGGCGTCGAGTTCCGCCGGCTCGACGCGATCGCGAAGCAGCGCCCCTGGCTCGTCCTGCCGCTCGCCATCGCGAAGGCGCCCGCCGTGTCGACGCCCGACGCGCGCGAACAGGTCGCGCTGCGGCAGCTGCTGACCTGGGAGCAGGCACCGACCAACGCCGCGCGCCTCCGCGCCGCCGGAGTGTCCATCGCACTGACCAGCGATCGCCTCGACGAGCGCCGCGAGTTCATGCGCGCGTTGCGCGAGGCGATCGCGCACGGCTTGAGCCAGGACGACGCGCTCGCCGCACTCACCACGGAGCCCGCCGGGATGCTCGGCGTGTTGGATCGACTCGGCACGATCGAGGCCGGCAAGCTCGCGAACCTCTGCGTGGTGAGCGGCGATCCCTTCGGCGAGGACCGCGTCGTCGAGACGGTCTGGATCGCCGGTGTGCCGCACGAGCTGCGCGACCCCGCGGAGACCGCGCTCGTCGGGACCTGGCGCACCGACCTCGCCCTCGGCGACGCGCGCATCACGCAGCTCCTCGTCACGCGCCGCCGGGATGCGCGCGGTGTCGAGGTCACGCTGGTCGCGGGAGACGAACGGGTCACGGCGAAGGCCGTGCACGCGACGCCGCAGACCCTGGATCTCGCGATCGAGCTGAAGCCGTTGCGCGGCGAGGGTCGCGCCGCGTTGAGCGCGACGCTGATCGACGGCCGCCTGCTCGGGACGCTCGTCGCCGGTGACGGCACACCCGGCCCGTGGCGCGCCGAGCGCGACGCGGAGCCGACGCCGGCCGCGCCCGATGCGGAGGAGGCGCAGCGCCAGGCGAGCGCCCTCGCCGCGGCACGCGAGCGCACGGCACGCGCCCTGCCCGTGCCGCTGGGAGCCTTCGGACGCCTGCACGCGCCGCGACCGCAACGCGTCGCCGTGCGCCACGCGACGCTCTGGACGAGCGGGCCCGCGGGCATCCTCGAGGACGCCACGCTGCACGTCGACGGCGGCAAGGTCGCGTGGGTCGGCAGGAGCGCCGACGCGCCCGCGTTCGACGCCGAGCTCGTGATCGAAGCGGAGGGCCGGCACGTCACGCCCGGTCTGATCGACTGCCACAGCCACACGGGCGTGCTGGGCGGGATCAACGAGGGCACGCAGGCGGTCACCGCCGAGGTGCGCATCGGCGACGTGCTCGATCCCGACGACGTCGACTGGTACCGCCAGCTCGCGGGCGGCGTGACCTGCGTGAACCAGCTCCACGGGTCCGCGAACCCGATCGGCGGACAGAGCCAGACGACGAAGCTCCGCTGGGGTGTCCGCGATCCCGAGGACATGAAGCTCGCGGGCGCCATGCCCGGCATCAAGTTCGCACTCGGCGAGAACGTGAAGCGTTCGCGGAGCGCGGACAACGCGCGCTACCCCAACACGCGCATGGGTGTCGAGGCGCTGATCCGCGACCGCTTCCACGCCGCGCGCGCGTACGCCGCGTCGTGGCAGGCGGCGCAGCGCGAGCTGCCCGCGACGGTCCCCGCGCACGATCTCGAGCTGCGCGCGCTCGCGGAGGTCCTCGCCGGGCAACGGCTCGTGCACTGCCACAGCTATCGCCAGGACGAGATCCTCATGCTCTGCCGCGTCGCGAAGGACTTCGGCTTCCGCATCGGCACGTTCCAGCACGGGCTCGAGGGCTACAAGGTCGCCGAGGCGATCCGCGACGCCGCCACCGGCGCGTCGATCTTCTCCGACTGGTGGGCCTACAAGTACGAGGTCGTCGACGCGATCCCGGAGAACGCGGCGATCATGACGCGCATCGGCGTGAACGTGTCGATGAACAGCGACAGCGACGAGCTTGCGCGTCGCCTCAACACCGAGGCCGCGAAGGCGGTGAAGTACGGCGGCCTCTCGCGCGAGCAGGCCCTGCACCTCGTGACGATCAACCCCGCGATCCAGCTCGGCGTGCAACGCGAGATCGGGTCGCTGCAGGTCGGCAAGTCGGCCGACTTCGTGATCTGGACGGGCGACCCGCTGAGCACGATGAGCCGCTGCGACGAGACCTGGATCGACGGCGCGCGGTACTGGTCGCGCGAGGAGGACCGCGCCGCGCTCGAACTCGTGGCGACGGAACGCGCACGGCTCGTGCAGCGCGTGATGAACGACGCCGACGGCGGTGAGGCGGAGCCCGAACCCCGCGACCACGTCCATCTCGCCGGCGACTGCGCCTGCGAGGAGCTGAGCCGATGAACACCGGGATCACGATCGTCGTCGCGCTCGCCCTCGGCTGCGCGGCGTCTCGCGCGCACAGCCAGGATCTCGGGATCAAGGCGCCACCCCAGCGACGCGCCGTGCTGATCCGCGGCGCCGAGCTCCACGTCGGCGATGGCCGGGTGCTGCGCGACACCTCGCTCTGGTTCGACGCCGGGCGCATCGCCGGTCTGGGCGCCGACGAACGCGGTGCAGCGGCGGACGCCGAGGCGATCGATGGGCGCGGCCTGCAGCTCTGGCCCGGCCTGATCGACGCCGCGAGCCTGCTCGGCCTCAACGAGATCGGGAGCATCGGGGCGACGGCCGACTTCGACGAGATCGGCGATCTGACGCCGGAGGCGATCGCCGCGACCGCGGTGAATCCCGATGCCACGACGCTGCCCGTCGCGCGCAGCAACGGGGTGCTCGTCGTCGGCGTCTTCCCGCAGGGCGGTGGCATCGCGGGTCACGCCTCGGTGATCCAGCTCGACGGCTGGACGAGCGAGGACCTCGCGGTGAAGCGCGTGGCGGGGCTCGTCGTGGAGTGGCCGGAGCTCCCCCGACGCGAGGCGCGGGCGGCGCGTCCCGCGCAGGACGGCCTCCGCGCGCGCGCGCTCGCCGCGCGCGCCGCGATCGATCGCGCCTTCCGCGAGGCGCGCGCCTGGCTCGATGCCCGCGCGGCGGATCCGCGCGTCGCCCACGACCTGCGTTCGGCCGCCCTCGAGCCGGCGCTCGCGAGGCAGGTCCCCGTCTTCCTGCGCGCGCGCGGCGGCGAGGCGATCCGCTCGGGACTCGCCTGGGCCAACGGGCTCGGACTCCGCTGCGTGCTCGTCGGCGGCGAGGGCGCGCAGGAGTGTCTCGAGCTCATCGCGCAGCGCGCCGAGGGCGTGATCGTCGGCGGCACGCACCGCCTTCCCGCCCATCCCGACGAGCCCTACGACGCACCGTTCACGTTGCCGACCCGGCTCGCCGCCGCGGGGATCGCGTTCTGCATCGCGGGCGACGGCTCGCACAGCAACGCGCGCAACCTCCCCTACCACGCGGCGACGGCGATCGCGTTCGGGCTCGCGCGCGACGCCGCGGAGCGCGCGATCACGTCGTCGGCCGCGACGCTCCTCGGCGTGGGCGACGAGCTCGGCACGCTCGCCGTCGGCCGGCGCGCGACGCTGATCCTCGTCGACGGCGATCCGCTCGAACTCACCAGCCGCGTGGTCGCCGCCTGGATCGACGGCCGTCGCATCGACCTCGCGAACAAGCAGACGCAGCTCGCGGAGAAGTACCGCGAGAAGTACCGCCAGCTCGGCATCTGGCCCGAACCGGTCGTGCCCGCGGACACACCGACCCGCCGTTGACAGCGCAGCTCCGCCGTCGGCCGCTCCGCCTCTCCAAGCCGACAGCGCCGGCCGGCGTTCCGTGTGCGATCATCCGGTGATGGACCCCGCCCCGCTCCGCGAGAACCAGCTCAACCGCTATCAGGCCATGCGGGAATTCGCGCTCGGCGCTGCGGAGCTCCACACGACGCCACCGAGTCTCCAGATCGCACGGACCAACCGCTGCAACTTCCGCTGCGCGTACTGCATCGACCACCGCGAGGGCAGCACGGTCCCGCGCACGGTGCTCGACGGCGGGATCTGGGACGGCCTGCTCCGTCTCATCCCGAAGTCGACGAGCATGGCCTTCCACGGGATCAGCGAGTTCCTGATCGACAAGGAGTTCTTCGACATCGTCGAGCGCTGCGCGGCGGCCGGCGTGGAGCTCTCGATCAACACGAACGGCTCGGTCTGCACGCCGCGGCACGTCGAGGCGTTCACGCGCTATCCGGCGCCGCTCTACGTGAACTTCTCGATCGATGCGGCGAGCGAAGCCACCTACCGGCGCATCCGCGGCTGGGACTTCGAGCGACTCCTGCGCAACATCGAGACCTACGTCGCCGCCTTCGCCACGCGCACGGCGCCCACGAAGACGACGCTCTCGTACGTGATCTTCGCGAGCAACGTCCACGAGACCGGCGAGGTCGTGCGGCTGGCCGCGAAGCTGCGGATCGGCGGCGTGAAGTTCTACCGACTGCACGAGTACGAGGGCCTCGACTGGGTCGTGCCGACGGGCTTCGGCGGGGACTTCGACTACCGGGCCGAGCACACGTCGAAGTGCCAGTCCGCGTTCGACGCCGCGATCGACGACGCCGAACGCGCGGCGCGAGAGACCGGGCTCAGCGTCGAGTTGCCGGCGCGCTTCTCCGCAGGGGCGACGTCATGACCGCGCCCGGCGATCGTCTCCCCTGGCTCGCGAAGCTGCCGCGACGCCCCCTCTGTCCCGTCCCCTGGGAAGGCAACACGGTCGTCGGCTCGGACGGACAGGTCCTCCTGTGCTGCTTCTCCGACGCCGTCGTCGGCAACGTGCGCGACGAGCCCTTCGAGAGGATCTGGAACGGCAAGACCATGCAACGCATCCGGCGCACGCTCGTCGCCGGCGCGTTGCCGCCCGAATGCCGCAGCGGCTCGTGCCCCTTCTTCCGCGGCGACACGCTCCACTACCTGCTCGATCGCCGCGACGGTGCCTTCCGCAACGGCGGCGCGGAGCAGGCGCAGGCCGTCGCGGGTGCACGCCTCGTCGGCTCGCGGCTCGCGATGCCGTCGCGCGTCCGCCGTGGCGAGCGGCTGCGTGCCGAGCTCGAGCTGCGCTACGAAGGCGAGGCCGCGCGCGCGGACCTCTTCGTCTGCCTGCAACGCGGCGACGGCACGCTGCGCTTCCTGCCGCACGGCCTCGAGTTCCCGGCGCCGTTCGCCGCGGGCATCACGATCGCACCGCCCGGCGCGTCCTGGACGGTCCTCGACGAGACGCTCGCCGCTTCCCGGTGCGACACGGTCACGCTGAGCGCGGCGCTCTTCGTTCCCGACTCCGATCCGAACCTGCCGCAGCATTGCTACTGGTCGATCGCCGCGAGCTGCGAGATCGAAGACTGAGCCCATCGCGGCCGGGGCCGCAACCTGCCGGTCGCAGCCGCTTCGCTTCGCTGCGCCACGAGAGGCCCCAGCCGCTTGGTTGGCTGGGGCCCTCCGGCCTCCCGAATCCCCGCGTTCCGCGGCGATTCTCCGGCCTTCGGGCCCATCGCGGGCTCCCGCGCTCCACCTACACTGTCGGCGTGATCGAAGCGCGCTTCGGACCGGGTTCGCCGTGCCGCGATCGTGCGGTCGCCGCGCTCGCACTCGTGCTCGGCGCGTGCGGCGGCACACCGGCACCCGCGGACTTCGGTTGGTTCGAGCGCTTGGGAGCGGTGGACCCTGCGGTGGCGAGCGTCGTCCTGCCGACGGGCTGGAGCGCGGGCGCGACGGTGCCGCGCGCGGAGACGACGCCGCGCGCGGGCGATGCGTTGCTCTACCTCGCGCGCCTCGACGACGGCAGCGCGCTCGTCCGCCTCGTGGCGGTCACCGTGCTCGCGCCCGCTCTCGCGCGCGAGGTCGCGCAGGTCGCGGTCGAGGTCTTCGACGAACACGGGCACTCGCTCGGCAGCTCCGAGCACGCGCTGCCGATCGTGCACCTGGCCAACGGACTGCACTCCGCGGCCGTGGAACTCCACGCCGGGACGGCGCGCCTCGAGCCCGAGGAACTCAGCCCGGTCGTCGCCGGCGTGCGCTCGCTCCAGGCCCTGCTGGAGCTGATCGAAGACGCGCCGCTGCTCTCGCCGCTGCTCTGGCGCGTGGTCGAGAAGCCCTCGCTCTGGTCGGTGATCACGCATCTCGGCGTCGAGCGGTCGATCACGCTGGGTGCGGCGGTCGAGGCCGCGGCGCCCCTGCCGCACGCACCGGCACCGGCGCTGCGGACCCCCGTGCTCCTCGCGCTCAACGGCGCGACCGCATTGCGGTGCAGCATCGTCTCGGTGCCGCCGCGTGCGCCCTACTCCGCGGGCGCGGGCATCGTCGCGCTGGTGGCGGAGCGGCCGGATGCGTCCCGTGCCCGCTTCGAGCTGCGCGTGCTCGCCGCACGCAGTGTCCTGCCGAGGGGACAGCGAGAACCCTGAGGACGGCAGGATCGCCGCGGGCGCGGCGGCGAGCGTGCGAGCCCCTCGCCCGCGCGGGTCGCCGGTCGCGAACCCGGACCCGGTGCGAAGCGGGGCTCCCGCGGCGCGATGCGCTGGTTTAGAGATGCGCGCGCCCCGAGCGACCGCGTCCCCCAGGCTCGGGATCACGCGACGGCCCCGCGCTTGCTAGCGGCGGCGTCCTCGAACCCGCCATGTTGCGCCATCCGCTGCTCGCGCTCGTCGTCGCCCTCGCCACCTTCGGCCCTGCCCTCGCCCAGACACCGGTCTCGCCGCGGCCTGCGCCCTCGCCGGTCGTGACGCCTCGCCCGGCACCGGCGCCGAGTGCCCCGCGGCCGATCGCGACTCCGGCGCCCCGGCCGATGCCGACACCGCGGATCGAGACTCCCCGGCCGATGCCGACGCCGCGGATCGAAGCACCCCGCCCCGCGCCGATGCCCCGCGTGCAACCGACGCCGAGCCTGCCGACCCCACGCATCGAGCGACCGAGCTACCCCACGCCGACGCCGCGTGCGCAGCCGACTCCGAGTTACCCGAACCCGATCCGGCCCAGCCCGAGCCAGCCGAGCCCGGTGCGCAGTTCGCCGACGCCGCGCGTCGAGCGCCCGCGCACGACGAATCCGAGCCCCAACCCGCGCCCCATCGCGCCGGCACCGTCGACCGGTTACCAGCCGCCGCGGGCCCGCACGCCGGTCGCACCGAGTCCGGCACCCGATTACCGCGGCCGCCTGCGCGATCTCTACGACCGCCGCACGCCGCCCGCCGACGCGAAGCCCGCGCCGGTCGTCACGAAGCCGATCGGCACGACGCCGGTCGTCGGCGATGCACCGGTGGCGAAGCCGCGCGAGCCGGGTGCGAGTCAGCCGCCGCGGCTGCGCCCCGTGAACCCCGTGAGTCCCGAGCCGAAGCAGCCCGGCGCACCGCGCGCGGGCAATCCGCGCACGACTCCGCCGGTCTCCGGCCGCTATCCCGTGCCGGGTCGCGAACCGGCTCCCATCGCGCCCGGCGAGAAGCCGCGCACGAAGCCGCGCGACGGTGGCAGCAATGCACCCGGCAATCGCGGCGACGTGGTCACCCGTCCGACGACGCCACGCGTGGTCCCCCCTCGCAGCAACCCACCGCGCGGCAACCCGCCGCGGAGTGGACCGCCGACGAACCGTCCGAACCCGCGGCCGAGCCCGACCCCGCACAACCCGCGCTATGACGGCCGGACCTACGTGGGCAGCTCGCGCTGGTTCTACGGCTCCTGGCACTGGAGCGGTCACTGCGCGAGCTTCGTGCCGTCCTACTCCCGCTGGGGCTGCTACTCGTACCCGTACTGGTACTCGAGCTGGTGGTGCCGCAACTGGTACGACTGCAACTCGTCCTTCGTGCTCTGGTGGCGTTCGTGCGCGCCGGCGCGCCCGGTGATCAGCGTCGCGAGCTGGTGGTGGCCCTCGAGCTGTTACTACCCCGGCACCTGGCTCGGCAGCATGAGCTTCGCGGACTGGTGCCCGGACACGGTCGACTGGGGCTGGTGTCCGCCGACGGTGATCGTCGCGCCGCGCGTGGAGACGATCGTCGTGAGCGGCGATCCCGAGCTGCGCCGCGAAGACCCCGATGCGGCATCCGTCGAGCTCTCGGCCGAGGAGAAGGCCGCCGCCGACCTGCGCACGCTCGCGGACCGTCACCTGCGTCTCGGTGACTGGTACTTCCGGCAGGGTCGCTTCGAGGAGGCGGCGGAGAGCTACACCCGCGCGCTCGCGTATGCCCCCGACGACGGCTCGGTGCACTTCGTCCTCGCCGACGCGCTCTTCGCCACCGGCGACTACCACTACGCGGCCTTCATGATCCGCAAGGGCATCGAGTTCGATGCGGGCCTCGCGCGCGCGGACGCCGACAAGCGCAGCTTCTACGGCGACCCCAAGCTCTTCGACTCGCAGCTCGCCGCGCTCCAGAAGTATTGCGCCGAGAAGCCCTACGACGCCGCGGCGCGCCTCGTGCTGGGCTACAATCAGCGCTTCTCCGGTGACCGGGAGGAAGCCCTCGTGAGCTTCCGCCGCGTGCTCGAGATCGCGCCGGGGGACAGCGCGGCGCGCGAATTCCTCGGCGCCCTCGCGGAGCCGAAGAGCCCGGCCGCAGCGGAAGAAGGCGCGGCGGCGCCGCGCGGCGACGGACGCTGATCGAGACCGCTGCGGCGCCGCGCTGGCATGCCGCAGCAGCTCTTCCTAAAACCGTCCGACCGGCGACGGGCAGGCGTCGAGCGAGTCCCTCGCGGCGAGGCGGCTCCGAGCAGGCGAAGCCCCGCGGACCTCGACGCCATGGCCAGACGGATCGATCACTACCTCGCGAACCTCGTCCCCGAGGAGAAGCTCGACTTCTACCGAGTCGTGCGGGACTTCGCCGACGACGAGATCGCGCCGCGCATCCTGAAGTGGGAGCGCGAACACCAGCTCGTCCCCGACGACGCGATCGCGAAGATGGGCGAACTCGGGCTCTTCGGCCTGCCCATCGCCGAGGAGTACGGCGGGCAGGGCGGCGACATGACCGACCTCGTGCTGATGGGGCTCGCGATCGCCTACCACAGCCACTCGGTCGCGATCACGCCCGGCGCGGCGATCTCGCTGGGCGCCAAGCCGCTGCAGCTCTGCGGCACCGAGGCGCAGAAGCGCGCGCACCTCCCCGACCTCGCCGCGGGTCGCCGCATGTTCGTGTTCGGGCTCTCGGAGCCCGGCCGCGGCTCCGACGCCGCGAACCCGCAGGTCACCGCGGTGCGCAAGGGCAACCAGTGGGTCATCAACGGCGAGAAGTGCTGGTCGACCAACGCGCACTGGGCGAGCCACGTGATCGTGCATGCGCTCACCGCACCCGATCGTCCGCACGGCAAGCGCTCGACCTGCTTCGTCGTCCCGATGGACGCGCCGGGCGTCTTCTACCAGGAGATGTCGGGCAAGCGCGTGTGGACCATGTCGAGCACGGGCTCGATCATGTTCGACAACGTCACCGTGCCGGCCGATGCGATCCTCGGTGAGGAGAACGACGGCTTCAAGGTCATGGTGACGACGCTGAACGGGGGTCGCTTGTTCGTCGCGAGTCTCGCGCTCGCGTCGGCGGCGTTCGCGCTCGACAAGCTGCGCGTCTACGCCGAGGAGCGCATCCAGTTCGACGACAAGCCGATCGGTCGCTTCCAGCGCGTGCAGGACGTCGTCATCGATCTCGACATCCTCGTCGAGCGCAACGTGACCTGGCTCATGCACTGCTGCCGTCTCTACGACGAAGGGCGCCTCGATCGCGAACAGGCCGCGAAGGTCAAGGTCGATTCGAGCCGCGCCGCGAGCGAGCTCGTCGCGATGGCGATGGAGGCCGCGGGCGGTGTCGCCTGCCTCGACGAGTTCGGGCTCATCCGCCACCACGACGACCTCTTCGTCGCCCGCGTCGGCGAGGGCAGCAACTTCGCGCTGAAGGACCTGATCGTCCGGCCGCTGCGCCAGAAGGGCTGAGCGCGCGAGTCCCTCGGCAGCCCGGCGCCGTCAGGCGACGCGCCGGGGTCCACCGCCGGCCGCGAGCACGCGGAAGCCGGGCTCCACGCCGAAGCGGCGGAGGAAGCCGTCGCGCACGGGCGGCACGACGCGCTCGGCGGCGCCCGGTTCGATCAAGGCGATCGCGCAGCCGCCGAAGCCGGCACCGGTGAGCCGGGCGCCGAAGACCCCGGGCTGCGCGCAGGCGGCGGCGGTGATCGTGTCGAGCTCCGCGCAGGAGACCTCGTAGTCGACGGCCGTCGAACGGTGGCTCGAACTCAAAGCGGCGCCGAGGGCGGCGATCTCGCCGACGCGCAGCGCGGCGACCCCGCGCGCGACGCGCTGCATCTCGCTGACGACGTGCCGCGCCCGCTTCAGGTGCACGCCGGCGAGCCAGGGCGCCGCGCGCGCGAGATCGGCCTCGCCGTAGGAGGCCAGGTTCGGCAGGACACGGGCGTGTGCGCGCAGGACCTCGAGCGCCTCGCCGCACTCGCGGACGCGTTCGTTGAAGGCGACGCTGGCGAGCGTGCGCGGCTTCTTCGTGTCCATGACGAGCAGCTCGAAGCCGGCGTGGATCTCGACGTGTTCGAAGCTCGCATCCGCGCAGTGCAACCAGAGGGCGTGACCCGCTCGGCCGAGCGCGGACGCGAACTGGTCCATGATCCCGCACTGCACACCCACGAAGCGCGTCTCCGCGGCGTGGCAGACGAGCGCGAGCTCGCGGTTGGGCAGGGCCAATCCGCAGAGCTGGTCGAGCGCGTAGGCGGTGGCGACCTCCAACGCCGCCGACGACGACATGCCCGACGCCATCGGCAGGTCGCCGCCGAACACGGCGTCGAAGCCGCGGCCGTCGAGGCGTTCCGACAGCATGCGGACGACCCCGAGGGGGTACGCCGCCCAGCCCTGCGCCGTCGTGCGCGTGTCGCCGAGTTCGCCGAGCCGCGTGTCGACGGCAGCGGTCTGGTCGAGGCTGCGGAGCCGCAGGCGGTCGTCGTCGCGCAGCCGGATCGCGACATCGACGCCGAGATCGACGGTCACCGGCAGGACGTCGCCGCCGTTGTAGTCGAGGTGCGCGCCGATCAGGTTGACGCGCCCCGGTGCGAAGAAGACCGCGGGAAGCTCGGCGCCGAACTCGGCGCGGAAGCGCGCGAGGATCGCTGCGATCAGGCGTTGCTGCGACTCGGTTCCGGTCATCGGTGACGGGGAAGGGCCGCGGATGCTATACCCCGCCCGTCACCGACGACAGCGCGGCCGATGTGCGCGTCGCGGATCGTCTTCGAAACGATCCGCGCCCGACTCCGAACCCGGCATGACCCTTCCGAACCCAGAATGATGCTGCCCGCCTCGCTCGCTCTCCCCGTGCTCCTCGTCGTGGCCGTCGCGGGCCTGCGGGCACAGGATCCCGCGACCACGACGGCGCCCGCGGCGGAGCCGCAGCCCCAGAAGCTCGCGTGGCCACGCGACGCCGAGCGCGTGGTCTGCATCGTCGCGGGTCGCGAGTTCACGCTGAAGCAGCTCCTCGAACACCTCGCCGAGCGGCACTACCCGCCGATGCTGAAGCTCATGGAGACGGCCTCCGGCCGCAGCTACCTCGAGAGCCCGCGCATCGCGGAGTGGGTCCGCGCCTTCGCCGACATCAAGGCGCTCGAGCTGGAGGCACAGCAACGCGACGTGGGCTTCGACGCGGCGCGCGATGCGTTGGGCGACGCGCTGAAGCGCGACTTCGAGGGCTGGCTCGAGTCCTACCGCAAGCGGCGAGAGCGCGACGGTGCCCCGCTCGAGCTCACGCAGGATCGCATCAACCTGCTCCTCACCGACTACCAGCGCGACGAAGGCCTGCGCACGGAGGTCGCCGGGTGGCTCGATGCATTGGTGCCCGCGGTGCCGCTCGAGGCCACCGGCAAGCTACGCGACTACTATGAGGCGTACCCGCAGTACTTCGGAGGCGTGGTCAACGTCGCGCAGATCCTCGTCGAGCACCGTGACCCGCGGACGCTCGAGCTGAGGACCGGCAAGGAACTCGAGGCGGCCTGGGCGAAGCTCGCCGACATCCGCGCGCGGATCGCCCCCGACGGCTCGAACTTCGAGGAGCTCGCGCGGGCGCATTCCGACGACCGCCGCACGGCGCGCGAGGGCGGTCGCCTCGACGGGATCCGCCGCTTCGACGAACGCCTGCCGGCCGCACTCTGCCGCACGGCGTGGCGCCTGCGCGACGGCGAGATCTCGGCGCCCTTCGAATCGCCCTACGGCATCCACCTGCTCAAGCGGATCGGCTACACGCACAACTACTACGTGATCTTCACCGACAAGCTCAAGCCGGAGATCGCGGCGACGATGCGACGTCAGGAGCAGGAGGACCTGCTCTTCACCGCACGCGAGAAGCACGCGGTCACGCTGCGCTACTGAGGTCGGCGCCTCAGGGGCGCCACTCGATGCGCATCAGCCGATAGACGTCGCCCAGCACGGTCACGTTGACCTGCGACACGACGCGCGCGCGTTCGACCTCGGCGAACCCGACGATCCCCGGCGGCAGGCGCTGGTCGGGATTGAGCTTCGCCACCATGTCGTCGGTCAGGCAGAGCCAGCGCGGTCGGAAGCGCTCGAGGATCGCGACGAAGTCGACGACTCCGCGCGCGTCACGCGGTGCGAACGCGACCTCCTTCGTCGCGAGGCCGGCGAGGTCGACGAGCGGCCGCCGCGCGAACCAACCCAGGGCCCCGAGGTCGTGGCACGCGACGAGCTCACCTTGCGGCACCTCACGCGCGACGTTCTCCGCCATCACCACGTTCATCGCATAGGTGTCGCGCACACCCTCGGCGTTGCGCAGCGCACCGAAGCCGAAGCCGGTCGCGAGCCAGACCACGCCGAGCACGAGTCGCGGCGCGGGAACGCCCTGCTCGAGCACCCTTCGCCGGCACCCACACACGATCGTCACGAGCGCGAACAGCACCGCCGGAGCCCAGGCGAGCGCGACCGCGAGGCGGGCAGCATCGCTCGGGAAGCCACGGCCGAGCCGATCGAACGCGAGGTGCGCCAGGAGCTCGGGTTCGAGGAGGAACCCGATCCCCAGGCCGACGGCGAGGACGAGCGTGAGCCGGCCGCTCCACGTTCCCGGGGCGAAGCCGCGCAAGGCGACGACGACGAAGAGGGGCCAGAGCTGCACGAAGTAGCGACCCTGCTGGAAGCTCGGCGTCTGGGCCCCGAGCGTTCCGCGCGCGAGCACGAACGCGAGCAACGCGAACGCGAGGAACGGCACGCCGTCCTTCGCGAGGAGTCCGCGCCGGACCCCCGCGACGAGCCCCGGCACGAGGACGGGCAGCATCGCGCCCAGCAGCGCGAAGACGCTCGCGGACTGCCTCAGCGCGTGCTCGAAAAAGGCGCCGAGCGCCGGCAGGAGGCCCTCGCCGCGCCACACGGCGAGCGGCGCACCCGGCACCGCCTTCGCGTAGAAGGGCAGCGGCAGGGGGAAGCCGTAGACGAGCTGATGGAAGACGGGGAAGACGGCGACCAGCGACGTCGCGAGACCGAGCGCGGCGAGGCTGCGGCGATGGAGCGCCGCGAGCATCACGAAGACGAAGTTCTCCGGCCGCGACCAACCGGCGAGCGCGAGGACGATGGCCGCAGGCAGCCAGCGGGCGAGTGAGGCGGTGCGGCGCTCCAGGTGGAGGGCCAGGCCGAACGCGGTGAGGGCCGTGCCGAGTCCGGCCTCCATGCCCGAGCTGCTCGCCCACACGACGCGTCCGCTCAGCGCCACGACCATCGCCGCGAGCGCCGCGAGTCGCGCGTCACCCGTCGCGGCGCGGCCGAGACGAGCCGTCGCCGCCACGACGGACCAGAGCACGCCGAGGCCGAGCAGCTTCGCGGTCGTCGCGGAAGCGCCGAACAGCGCCATGGCGAGCGCGAGCACGAAGGACCAGAGCGGGGCGGTGATCGCCGCGGCCGGGCCCTCGGCACCGGGATAGGAGAAGGCATCGCCTTCGAGGAAGCCGCGCGCGAAGGCGAGGTAGATCCAACCGTCGTCGAGTGCCGGCCCGAGGCGACCGGCGATCGCGAACTCCACGCCCCCATAGGCGAGGGCCGCGAGCGTCGCGGCGAGCAGCGCACGCCGGGTGCCGCGAGCGCCGTCGTTCACCAGAGCCACCACGCGATCGGCCAGAGCGGATTGAAGAGCGTCGCCAGCGCCATGCTCAGCCGGAAGCTGGTCTTCTGCGTCTTGTGCCGGAACGTCGACATGCCGACCCAGGCGCCGATCACGCCGGTCGCGAACGCGAGACCGATCAACGTGCGCTCGGGCACGCGTCGCCGGCCGCGGCGCGCGCAGGCCTTGTCGTAGCCGAAGGTCAGGAACGTGACGACGTTCATCGCGAGGACGAGCGTCAGGACGGCGGTGTTCACGTGCGATCGCGCGGGGCAAAGGGGGCGAAGGGACGCGTGAACGTAGCCCGCGCGCGCGGCAGACTCGCGCACGATCTTGATGCGGCCCTGCCAGGGCTTCGACATGATCCGCGCATGCTCGTCTGCATGCGCCACGCCCGAGGTCTCGCGCTCGTCGCCTTGCTGTCGCCCATCGTCGCCGCGCAGGATCCCGAGCGCTTCACGACGGATCGCGACTCGAAGGTGACGCTCCGCCTGCCGGCCGAGGACGACGCCTTCCAGTTCGCGGTCTTCGGCGATCGCACCGGCGGCGTACCCGCCGGACTGCGTGTCCTCGACCAGGCCGTGCGCGACGTGAACGTCATCGGCCCGGACCTCGTGATGACGGTCGGCGACCTCGTGCAGGGCTACAACGCGCAAGCCGAGTGGCTCGCGCAGGCCGCGGAATACCAGGCGATCATGGGCAAGCTGCGCATGCCGTGGTTCCCCGTCGCGGGCAACCACGACGTGTACTGGCGCGGCCCCGATCGACCACCGCTCGAGCACGAAGGCAACTTCGAGCAGCACTTCGGACCCCTGTGGTACGCGTTCGAACACAAGCGCTGCTGGTTCGTGATCCTCTTCTCCGACGAGTCGCGGGCCGAGGGGGCGACGAAGGACTTCAACCAACCCGAGAACCACCGCATGAGCGAGCGCCAGTTCGCCTGGCTCGATCGCATCCTCACGCGCGCCCGCTCAGCACGACACGTGTTCCTGTTCCTGCACCATCCACGTTGGATCGGTGGGAAGTACGGCGATCACTGGAACGCGGTGCACGCGCGGCTCGTCGCGGCCGGCAACGTCACCGCCGTCTTCGCGGGGCACATCCACCGCATGACGCACGAGCAGCGCGACGGCATCCGCTACTACGCGCTCGCCACGACCGGCGGTCACCAGGACGGCATCGCCCCGCGCGCCGGCTGGCTGCACCACTACGACCTCGTCACGGTGCGCGAGGACTCGCTCGCCGTCGCCACCGTTCCCGTCGGCCAGGTGATCGACCCGCATGTGCTGACCGAGCCCGTCGTGCTCGCCGCGGCCAGGGCCGTGAAGGAACTGCAACCCGTCTTCGAGGGCGGGCTCGCGCTGGGCAAGGATCTGTCGAGCGATGCGAAGCTCGTCATGCGCGTGAGGAACCCGATCGCGTACCCGCTCGAGATCGAGTGCGTCCCGAGCTCACCCGATCCGCGCTGGCGCTTCGCACCCGACCACGCCCACCTCACCCTCGCCGCCGACGGCAGCGCCGAGCTCACGTGGCAGGTCCGTCGCATCGCCGAGGGACCCGACCGCGCCTTCGACCTGCCGTCGATCGCCTTCGACGTGGACCTGATCACGACGGACGCGCGCGTGCCCCTGCCGCGGCGCGACTTCGCGCTGCCGCTCTCGATCGACGTGGCGGCGCTCACCGCCGAGGTTCCCGAGTCCGCGCTGGTCCTCGACGGGCAGGGCGACTGGCTCCGCGTGGAGAGCGCTGCACTCGCGCTTCCGGATGGTCCCTTCACCGTCGAGGCGCGCTTCTCCGCCGACGCGTTCGGCACGCGCGTCGGACTCGTCAACAAGACCGAATCCGCGGAGTTCGGACTCTTCCTCGATCGGGGCGTGCCCTCGTTCATCGTCCACCTCGACGGGAAGTATGCGCGCGTGGAAGCCCAGGGAGCCGTGAGCACGGCCGCCTGGCATCACGTCGCGGCGGTCTTCGACGGCTCCGAGCTCCGCCTCTACGTCGACGGTCGGATCGCCGACCGCAGCCCGGCCGCCGGCAAGCGCACGCGCAATGCCCTGCCCCTCCTGATCGGGGCCGACGTCGACAAGGACGGCTCCGGCACCTCGGAATTCGCCGGCGCCATCGACGAGGTCCGCATCGCGCTCGGCGCGCGTTACACCGGCGACTCCATCGCGCCGGAGGCTCGCCTGCGCGCCGACGCCGACACGGTGCTGTCGCTGTCCCTCGACGTGGTGCTCGGCGCGTTCACGCCGGACGGATCTCCCCGCGCGGCCCACGCGCGCCTCGCCGGCGCCGCGCAGCTCAGGCGAAGGTCCGAGCTCGCGCGCTGAGCGACGCGGAACCGTCCGCGGAGCGCGGCGTTGACCGCGCGCGCTCCGTAGCAGGACCACGATGCCGATCCGCCGCGCCGCTCTCGCACTCATCCTCGTCCTCTCCGCGTGTTCCGCTCCCACCGAGAGCGGAAGCCCGGAACCTCAGGAGTGCCGGCTCGGCTCCGCGGAGCGCGGCATCCTGGATCGCGCGCTCGCGGCGATCCGCACGGCGCTCTTCGGTTCCGCGGTCCCCAACTGCGAAACCCCCATGCGAGCGCGCCGCGAATAGCAGGGCCGACTCCCCGACGGCGTGCGAGGGATCACGCCGGGCATGCGAGACGTCCAAGGCGCGAGTCGAGACCGCGACCGAACCGTCACGTCATCGGGGCCGAGCAAGTGCGGCACCGACGCCGCGCCGTACACGCATTCCGCTCCGCCCGTGCATCGTCGAACGCGCGAGATCGTCGCGAAACCATTGCGAGAGCTCGCCGAACGCGCTCGCGGGAGCCGTGGGATGCACAGCTATACTCGCCGCGCTGTCTCGCTCGTTCGACCGCCTGCCCCTCGTAGGCGGGACCGCTCGCCGCGCGCCGACCGTCTCGGCGCAGGCCTCGACTTCGACTCCACGCAATCCACGTCCCCTCGACCCTCATGGCAGTTCCCTCCCACGTCCTCGGTCGCGCCGTCGCCCTCGCGGCCGCCGTCGCCGCGTCGAGCTCGATGCTCGCCGCCCAATGCGCCGTCGACCCGGCATTCGGCACCAATCTCGGCCTCACCGACGACTCGGTCTCTCCCGCCCAGCCGCTCGGCTTCACGTTCGCGTTCAACGGCGTGAACTACGACTCGGTCGTCGTCTCGTCGAACGGCTTCCTCTACCTCTGGGACTCGCTCGGCTCCGTGCCGCTGCCGGCGGGCAGCCTCTGCTGCAACGGCAGCTCCGCCACGCTGCTGGCTTCGGCGAGCCCGATGATCTGTGGGCTCTGGCAGGACCTGAACCCGTCGAACGGCGGTTCGGTCAACTTCA
>JADLHO010000062.1 GCA_020848735.1 Planctomycetota bacterium
ACATCGGGCAGGAAGCCTACGAGGACACCTACCGGGCTCGCCGCGTGAAGGGCCTACACCGGGCCGCCAAGGAACTCGGATTCCAACTCGTCCCTTGCCAGGGGGACTGACGGGTGTTCTTTGGAAGATCGCCTCCCGCGCGACGGGCTCAACCTTCGCCGCGCGCATCGAGCGCGCGCAGCGCCCGCGCGCGCCAGTTCCCGATCCAGGTCCCGGGATAGACCGCGACGAGCACCGCGAGGAACTCGAAGCGACCGAGCAGCATGTCGGCTGCCAGCACGAGCTTGAGCGGGAGCGGCAGCGAGGGGCGCGTGATCCCCGTGCTCAGGCCGCAGTTGCAGGTCGCGGAGACGACCTCCACGAGCGCGTCGAGCGGTGCCTTCCCGAGCAGCACGAAGGGCAGCCAGGACAACGCGATCGTCGCGGTGAAGAGCAGGCCGACGACGAGCACCCGCCGCAGCACCGCGTCTTCGACCGGAACACCGACCACCCGCATGCCCACGAGCTCGTCTTTCCGGAGCGAACTGCGCAGCACGAAGCGACGCAGGGCGGCGAGCACGTAGAGCAGGCGCAGCGACCGGAAGCCGCTCGCCGCCGAGCCCGTGGCACCGCCGACGAACATCCCGAGGCAGAGGGCGAGCTTGCTGCCCTGATCGAGCGCGACGACCGGGCTCGCCTCGAAGCCGGTGTTCGACTGCGCGGCCAGCGCGAGCAGCGGGGCACGCCAGAGCCGCGTCGCGAGCGGGAGCTCGTGGAAGTAGCCCATCGCGAAGACGAGCAGGCCGGTGACGACGACGGCGACGGCGAGCCCGACGAGCACCTGCAGCGCGGCGAGACGTGCGGCGGGACCACGCAGGCCGAAGCCGAGCGCGAGGAGCGGCACGGCACCCAGCACGGCGCCGCCGGTCGCCAGCAGCTGCGCGGCCGGGCTGAGCGCGGCGATCCCGCCGGCCACCGGACTCGCCCCGTAGGTCGAGATCGAGCTCGTCGCGTAGAGCAGCGCGGTCAGCGGGGCGAGTCCCGACGCGATCATCGCGATCGTCAGGAGCGCGGTGAGGGCGGCATACGCGACCGTGATGCGGCGCACGGCGCGGATCGCCGACCCGTGCTCCAGGGCATCCGCTTCGCCGTCGGCGAGTCCCGTCTGCTCCGGCCCGCGCGTGGCGAGGAACACGGTGGCGAGCAGCACGATGGCGAGACCGCCGATCCAGGCCAGCCAGGCGCGGGCGAAGAGCAGCGCGGGCGCGGCGCCGTCGGGGCTCATCATCGAGAGGCCGGTGGTCGTCAGCGCGGCGAGGGCCTCGAAGATCGCGTCGATGCGCGACAGTCGCGGGTAGCTCGTGAAGGGCGCCATCGCGGCCAGCGGCACGAGCATGAAGGCGAGCACCGCGACGACGCGCAGCTCGTGGCGCTGCACCTCGAGCGGGCCGCGGCCGCGGAAGAGCAGCCAGATCGCGAGACTCAGAACCGCGGGGATCGCCGCCCGTGCGGCGAAGAGGAAGTCACCGGCGCCGAGCGCGAAGAGCGCAGGCACGGCGAGCACGAGCGCCACCGGCAGGGCCGCGCGGCCCACGAGCCGGAGCAACACCGCACGGCGGACGGTCGGGCTCTTCGGCGCTGGCGGCATCGCGGCGATTGGATCGGCTCGCCGACGACGACGCCACGATCCGGAAGGATCCCTGCGCGGCCCGGATGCGGAATGACCATGGCATGACACAGCCGGTCCCGCGGCGGCCTAGCGTCCGCCTCGCCATGCGACTCCACAGCACCTTCGCGATCCTGTGCGCCTGTTCCGCCGTCGCGGCGCAGAACTACGCGTACCTCCCCGCCTCGTTGAACCTGCAGAGCCAGGAGGCCGTCGACTACGTGATCCGGCCCTTCATGCAGCAGGACTGCCGCGTGCAGTTGCTCTACGACGTCACCGAGGCCGGCGCCGCGTCGATGACGATCGACAACCTCGCGCTGCGCTACGACGGCCCGATCCCGCGCGTCGGCGCGCCCGGTCCCTTCACCGCCCAGCGGCTCCGCATCAACGTGGGCGTGACCGACGTGAGCGCGCCGAGCGCCGACTTCGCCGGCAACCTCTCGCAGCCGCTCGCCACGGTCTTCGACGGGCCCTTCACCTACTCACCGGATCCGGGCAGCCAGGTGCCGCACCCGTGGGGCATCGGCGGCATGGAGTTCACCTTCACCACGCCGGCGACGGTGACGATCCCCGCGAACGGTCACCTCGTCATCGAGTTCATCCTCGAGGGCAACGTCGGCGGCGGTCTCGCCCACACGATCCTCGATGCCGCGCGCGGCATCGGCGGGCCGGTGGACGGCACGGCGCTCACGCTGGGCTTCGGCTGCAGCGCCGCGGTGGGGGCGCCCGCCGCGACCATCACGACGCTCGGCAAGCACGCGCCCGGCGCCGCGCACTTCGCCGAGGGTGCGAACCTCGGCGCGAACGCGCCCGGCTTCCTCCTCCTCGGCATCAGCGACAGCTTCGGGCCGATCGGGGCGCTGCCCTTCGGTCTGCCCGGCACGAACTGCTCGATCTACAACAGCGCGGAGTTCCCGATCCCGGTCGTCACGGACGCGGGGGGCGCCGTGCTCGCCGGTCCCGGCACGGCGATCAGCGTCCCCGCGAATCCGGGCCTGCTCGGCGCGCAGCTCTTCGAGCAGTTCGTCACGGTGGTGCCGGGCGCGAACGCGCCCTTCGACCTCGTGATGAGCGATTCGCGCGCCATCACGCTCGGGTCCTGGAATGGCCCGAGCCGTGGGACCTGGATGATCAGCCACGGCACCAACGCCAACTCGCCGTACGCCGACGCGGTCGAAGTGGCGGGGATCGCGATGCGCCTCCGCACGCTCTGACGCCCGGGGCCCGACCTCGCGCTACGCTCGGCGTCCGGTGCGCAGCTCCGTCGTCTTCGCCATCCTCCTCGCCCTCTCCGCGGCGTTGCTCGCATGGTGGGTGACCTTCGCCGTGCTCGAGGCCAATGCCCTCGAGCGGGCGGGTGAGGCGTTGATCGCGGGCGACCCCGACGCCGCGGCACGTGCCTTCGGAGCCGACGACCGCGGTGGCCTGGCGGAGCTCGCGCGCGGCCGGCGCCGCATGTTCATCAGCGAGGCGGTGGTCTTCCTGGCCGCGCTGATCGCCGCTCTGGTGCTCTTCGTCGCGAGCAAGCGCGCCGAGCGCAGCGTGTTGAGGAGTCACGCGCGCTTCCTCGCGGGAGCGACCCACGAGCTGAAGACGCCGCTCGCGACCATCCGGCTCGGACTCGAGAGCCTCGCCGACGGCCGACTCGACGCCGCGGCGCGCGAGCGCTACCTGCGCGCGATGCTCGGCGAGACGGATCGCCTCGAGCGCGGACTCTCGAACCTGCTCGAGACGGCCGCCCTGCGCGCCGAAGGCGTCGTGCTCCACCGCGAGCCCGGCGACCTGGCCGCCGACCTGCGCACGGCGATCGAGGCGATGACGCCGCGCGCGGATGCGACGGCGGTGCACCTCGAACTCGCGGCCGATGCCGCGGTCTTCGCCGCACGCGACGCGAAGGCACTGCAGCTCGTGCTGCGCAACCTGCTCGACAACGCGATCAAGTTCTCGCCGCGCGGCGCCGTCGTGCGCGCCTCGCTCCGCAGCGTCGGCGGACGCGCGCGGATCCTCGTCGAGGACGCGGGTCTCGGGATCCATCCCGACGATCTCGGCCACATCTTCGAGCCCTTCTGGCGCGGCGACCACGCGCCCGGCGGAGCGGGCCTCGGCCTGCACCTCGCGCGCGAACTCGTGCGTGCGCACGGGGGCGAGATCGTGGCCGAGAGTCCGGGGGTCGGCCGCGGTGCCGTGTTCACGATCGAGCTGCCCCTGGTCGGTGCTGCGTCATGAGCCGCCGCGTGCTCGTGGTCGAGGACGAGGGCGCGCTCGGCGAGATGGTGCGCGACAACCTCGCGCTGCACGGGCATGACGTCGAGCTCGTGCGCGATGGTCGCGCCGCACTCGAGCGGCTCGCGCTCGGCGGCGTCGACCTCGTCGTGCTCGACATCATGCTGCCGCAGGTCGATGGCTTCGAAGTGCTGCGCCAGCTCCGCGCCCGCGGCGACGAGGTGCCGGTGCTCGTGCTCTCGGCGAAGGCCCGCGACGAGGACCGCATCCGCGGCCTGGAACTGCGCGCCGACGACTACCTCACCAAGCCCTTCCACCTGCGCGAGCTGCTCCTGCGCGTCGATGCGCTGCTGCGCCGCGCGGTGAGTCGCCCCGGGGAGATCGACGAACTGCGGCTCGGCGAGAAGCGCGTGGACCTGCGCGCGATGCGCGTGCTGGGGCCTGACGGCGCGTCGGATGAGCTCAGCGCGACCGAGGCCCGGTTGCTGCGGCTGCTCGCCGCTCGTCCCGGCGAGGTGGTGGGCCGCGCGGAACTGGTGCGCCAGCTCTTCGGTCCCGCGACGCCGCTGACCTCGCGCACGCTCGACAACCTGGTGCTGCACCTGCGCAAGCTCGTCGAGAACGACCCGGCGAACCCGCGCCATCTGCACACGGTGCGCGGCGTGGGCTGGCGGCTCGATCCGAGCGGTTCGTCCTGACCCTGCGCGTGGTCAGTCCTGCTTCGCGGGTGACGGCTCGCGCAGCTCGATCTGCTTCGTGCGCAGCGCGGCGGCGTGATCCGGCACGAGCTTCGTCGCGCCCTCCGGCAAGGTCGCGCACGCCAGCGTGTCGAACCAGGAGCCGTAGCTGGGATTGGGGAGCATGAACCAGCGCGTGCCCCAGTGCGCGGCGAACTCGTCGGTGCGCGCGAGGCGATCGAGCGCGAGGTCCTGGCCGTGCCGGTGCAGGCTCTCCTCGGTGTGCCGCTCGGGCGACTGCGTCGGCTTCACCGCGGAGAGGAAGTCGCCGAGGTCGTCGCCGAACAACATCACGATGCGGAAGCTCGCGGCGACGTGCCGGCGGCGGGTGCCCTTGTCGGAGCCCCAGTCCTCGCGCTCGCGCTTCGTGAGGACGACGTCGAGGATCTCGGTCGGCGGCACGGGGAAGCCGAGGCGCAGCAGGTTGTCGCGCGTCGCGGGCTCGTCCGCGAACTCGCGGTTCGTGACGTAGAACACCGTCACCCCGCGGCGCGTGGCTTCGGTCAGGAACGCGAGCGCGCCGGGCACCGCAGTCGCCTGGCGCTCCGCGACCCAGGCACTCCAGCTCTTGGGATCGAAGCCTTCGCCGCTCGCGAGACGGCGCGCGGCGTAGGGCGAGTTGTCGAGCACCGTCTCGTCGACGTCGACGACGATCGCCGGGGGCAGGATTGCGCCGGAGCTCCCGGGGGTGGGGCCTTCGTCCTCGATCGCGGCGATCCAGGTCGGGTCCTCGAGCGCGGTGTCCAGCAGCGCATGCGCGATGTTGAAGGTCTGCAGGCAGCAGGCGCGGTACTCCGCGGCGTGCTGCTGCCACGCGACGGCGAGCGCGGCCGGGTCGCGGTTGGGATCGGCCGGGGACTGCGCGGACGAGACCGCCGAGAGGAGCAAGGCTGCGAACAGGCTGCGCGAGGTCACCGTGGCCATCGGCGCGATTGGACGATGCTCGGCTGGGCCGCTCAAGCGCCCGGGTCGTCCGACCCGTGCGCTCGCTTGCGCGGCTGCACGGCTCCCGGTCTCGTGTGCCGACCATGCGCGTCATCGAATGCCCGTCCCAGGATCAGGCCGCGGACCTCGTCGCGACGGAGATCCTCGAAGCGCTGCATCACAAGCCCGGGCTCGTGCTCGGGCTCGCGACGGGCTCCACGCCGATCGGCGTCTACGAGCGCCTCGTGCGCGCGCGCCGCGAGGGCCGCGCCGACTTCTCACGCGTGCGGACCTTCAACCTCGACGAGTACATCGGTCTGCCCGCCGACCATCCGCAGAGCTACCGGCGCTTCATGCGCGAGCACCTCTTCGACGGCGTGGGCATCCCGGCGCACCACGTGCACTTCCCGCCGACCGAGGGCAAGGACCTGCTCTCGGCCTGCAGGGCCTACGAGCAGGCGATCCGCGCCGCGGGGGGGATCGACATCCAGATCCTGGGGATCGGCAGCAACGGCCACATCGGCTTCAACGAGCCGACCTCGTCGCTCGCCTCGCGCACGCGTGTGAAGACGCTGACCGACAAGACCCTGGCCGACAACGCGCGCTTCTACGCGCCGGGCGAGCAGCAGCCGCAGCTCGCGACGACGATGGGCGTGGGCACCATCCTCGAGGCGCGACGCATCCTCCTGCAGAGCTTCGGCAGCAAGAAGGCCGAGGCGGTCCGCCAGGCCGTCGAGGGTCCGGTCTCGAGCTTCTGGCCGGCGAGCGCGCTCCAGCTCCATCCCGACGTCGTCTTCTACCTCGACGGCGACTCGGCCTCGTCGTTGACGATGCGCGAGTACTACCGCCGAGTGCGTCGGAACGAGCTGGAGCTCGGCTCGCACTGAGGGTCGGCAGGAGCCGCACGCGGTCGACTCAGCGCGCCGAGAGCCATCGGACGAGGTTCGTCCAGAAACGCGCGTGACGCTCGGCATCGTCACCGCGTCGCAGGCGCCAGATCTCGCCGAACGACGCGAAGGCGACGCGGCCGCGCTCGGCGGACCAGACGCTGAGCAGGGGGAAGCTCGGGTCGTCCTGATCGGCGAGCAACACCTGCGCAGCCTCGCGCAGGACGCCGCGCGCCGGTTCGGGCGCGATCGAGCGGAAGCTGCCGTCGAAGAGCCGCAGTGGAGCCCTCTCACCGCCGCCGGCGAGGATCGGGTGGGAGGCGCCTTCCGACGTCGCGACGGGTGCTGCGGCGCGTTCGCCCTGGACGCGCGAGACGTCGAAGCTCAGCGGCATCACCTCGATCAGGGGCGTGCGGAACCAGAGCGCGGGCATACCCCGCGGACCGGCGAGCACGGCGAGTCCGCCGCCCTGGGCCACCCATGCGGCCAACGTCGCGGCGAAGGTCCTGGCCTCCGCGATGTGCCCGTCGAGGTCGGCCGGGATCACGTCGCCGAGGAGGACGACGTCGTATGCGGCGAGTTCGTCGCTCGTTTCAGGCAGTCTGGTCAAGGCGGGCAGCGATGGGCTGTGCTCCTGTTCGAAGCCCTCGGGCGCGGCGAGGACGAAGGCCTGGAACGCGACGGACTCCGTGGCCCGCAGCAGAGCGTTCTTCGTGTAGCGGTAGGTCCAGCTCGGACTCGACTCGACGTAGAGGACGCGCGCAGGACGCTCGGGAGGGACCGTCGCGTCGGCGCCGCCGCGCTTCGCGAGGAGTGCGGCGATCACGGGCACGCTGCCGAGCACGAGGATGCACGCGGCGACGAGCAGCCGGCGCGAGCTCCCTTCGCGGACCAGCGGTGCGCGGGGCGCGGTCGCGCTGTCCGGCGGGGCACCGGCGCTCGCCCTCGCGATGCGCGCCGCGAGATCGGGAGGCGCGGCACCGCCGAGGACTTCGTCGAGCGCGGCCTCGAGCCAGGCATCGTCGGGATCGAGTCGATCAGGGGTCGTCATCGCGGAGCCTCCGTTCGATGCATTGCTTGAGCTGGTCCTTCGTCCGCCGCAGGAGCGACTTCTCGCCTTCCACGCTGATGCCCAGGCGCTGCGCGATGTCCTCGCGCGCGAGGTGATCGCGGTAGCGCAGGTCGAGCAGTGCACGCTCCCGGGATCCGAGCCTCGCGAGGCAGGCGCGCAGCGCGGCGAGCCGTGCCTCGCCGGCGTCGTCGCCGGCGAGACGTTGCCAGGCGTCTTCGAGCGTGACGTCGTCGGCGAGGGTGAACTGCACGCCGCGCGCGCGTCGCGTCGAGCGCAGGAGATTGCGCGCGGTCGTGCGCAACCAGGCCGCGAGTGCCGCATCGACGAGGTCCGCGGGCGGCTTGCGCAGCCACACGAGGAAGGTCTCCTGGGTGAGGTCGTCGGCGAGTTGCGGCGACGCGCCGAGCATGCGGAGCTGGCGCCACACCGCGACCTGATGGCGGCGCACGAGCCCCTCGATCGTCGAAGGACAGTCGATCGGGTCGTCCCGCCGCGCGGGTGCCACCATCGAGCCCGACTGCGGCCGCTCGCTCTGCTCGTCCGTCGTCACGGAGAGCAAGATGCCCGGAGCGCGCCGAAGGGGTCATGGAATCCGCGACGTCGCGGCGCGGTGGGTGTCGGGACTCGGACTGGGTCTTGCGCGGGGCGGGCGCTTGCTGCGGAGGAGCCCGGCCCCTCGGTTCTGACGTACGGAGAGCTTCCGGCCGAACCTCCCGGAACTCACAGCCGTGGTTGGAGACCGACGACAGCAATGGCGATGCGCGCACGCTCTCGGATCTCGTGGCGTTCTCGCGGGGCTGAGCTCGTCGGATCAGCGGGTGCTGAGCACCCGACCATCGATGCCCGCCACGTCGAGGCGCACGGTGTCCGCGCCGGCCGCGATCGACTGCGCGAAGCGGACCCGGCCATCCGCGTCGACGCACTCGAGGTCGAATGCACCCCTCGGCACCGTGGTCTCGCCCACCCAGCCCGGCCGATCGACGCCGCCGGTCGTGATGAGCCGTCGTGCGAGATGGGTGATGCGGTTCGAGCCGCGCGCCGGGCTGGAGACGACCAGCACCGGGTTCACGGATGCCGGCGGCCCATCGATCCACGCCAGCCGGACACGCCTCGTCGGGGCGGGTTCGGCCTCGGCGAGTTCACCGTCGACCCGCACGCGCGTCTCGCTCAGCCACGCCGCCGAGCGACCCGTGACCTCGATCACGACATCCTGCGTGATCCGATCGTGCGCCGGAAGACGAGCCGCGCCGCGTCGAGCGTCGCGAAGCCGAGTGGGTCGAACGGCCTCGTCGCACGGGTCCCATCGGCGTCCACGCAATGGATGACCGAAGGTCTGGCGGGTCCATCGAGCGTGCGGCCGTACGCCAGGATCCACACCGAAGCCCCGGTGCCGGGGCCGAGATCGATCGGCTCATCCACCGAATCCGGCGCCATGCGACCGTAGACCGTGAACCTGCCGCACGAACCGGAGAGCTCGGCGCACGGCCAAATCCACTCACCTCGCGGCAGGTCGAGCACCGCGCCGTCGCCGAGTTCCACCCAGGCTGGGAGGTCCGAGTCGGGCACGCCGTGGCGGGTTCGATGGAGTCGCAGCGGATCTTCGCCATGGATCCAGCGCGCCCGAGCATCCAGTCCCGCTGGAACGCGCACGTGCCGCGAGCCGACCGCGCTCGCCGGTTCGCGGGTGGGGGCTGCTTCCCGCGGCGCATGCGGCAGGTCCGAACTGCGTTCTGCTCGCTCGTCGGCCTCGCGCTCCCGCAGGTCCCTCGTTCGCGAGTCGACGGCACCGCCGTCCCTCGAGCGAATCAAGACCGCGACCGCGAGAGCGCAGGCCACGACGAGCGGCGCAGCGCTCCGGCGGTTCATCGGACGCCGATCACGGCTCCGAGGGCCGAGCTCATGACGGCACCCGCCGGGCTGGCGCCGGGGCCCAGGACGATCGCCTGGTTGTAGAAGCGTGCGCCCCACAGGGCGCTCGACCCGGGGATCCGGAGGCCCCCGTGAAAGCCTACGGACGTCCAGGTCGCAGCCTTGCGACCGACCACGCCGTCGCCGACCGCAGCGCGCAAGCGGCGGAGAAGACCGCCGGGTCGTCCGACGCCGAGGGTCGGACCGAGGGTCCCGCGCTGAGGGGTCGGCAGCGGATTCAGTTGCCCAGGACGGTGCGCACCGCGTTCGTGACCGCGAGTCCGAGGGCGTTCGTCGTCGGGTCGACGACCACGTATTGCGTGAAGAGCCGGCTGCCCAGCAGGCTCGGCTGGTTGGGGAAGGCGAGATCGAGATTCGCCGAGCCGCTCCCGTTGGTCATGAAGCCGGCGGAGATCTCGGTGCTCGCGAGGAGCGAGCATCCCGGTGCGCCGAGATTGGCGAGCGAATACGGCAAGGTGCCGCCGAACCAGATGCTGTCGGAGGCGCCGAGAAGCAGCACCGCGAGGGTGTTGGGCATCGCCTGCCCGAGGGCGTAGCCGACCGTCCGGCCGAGGATCGCCGCGCCGTTCGCGACGTGCCCGGGGATCGCCTTGCCGCTGCCGCTGAGGACGCAGCGAATGCGAACGGCCGGACGCGACACAAGAGCCCCTGCCAACCAACCGGCGGGAGCGGGGTGCAGCCGCGAGTACGCAATCCCGGTCGCTCCCGAACTGATGCCCGCGAGGAAAGTCGTCTGCGCGCGGTGGTCGATGCCGATCCACACGTTGCCGGCCGGAATCGTGATCGGCGTGGGGAAGGTGCCGGCGTAGAAGCCGGTCGTTGCGCCGATGGTCACCGTGGTCTGCGCGAGGGGTGTCCGGTCGGGCATGCCCGAGCGGTCGGCATAGAGTGCGGCGGCGACCGTCTCCGGCAAACCGGTCCTGCTCATCGAGAAGATCTCGAAGCCGTAGACGTCCAGCGCAGCGCCGGTCGGCACGCCGTAGGCGTATTCATGGCCGTGGATGGCGTTGATGGATGCGCCGCCATTCGGGTTGAGCGAGGCACAGTCGAACGGAATCTGACCGGTACCGGCGCAGCCCGCGCCGTACGGCGTCACCTGGCCGGCGAAGCGAGCTCCCGGCGAATCGGTCCAGGCCAGGGCGAAGGGCTGCGAGGCGCCGCCGCTGACCGTGACTGCGCGCACCCGCACGATGAGGTTGCCCGTCAACGGGGAGGCGAAGCGCACCATCTCGTAGAGATTGCGTCGCGTGGTCGAAGCGGCGACGACCTCGCCGTAAGCGCCGAGGACCTCGAGTTCGAGGTTCGACCAGTTCGTCGAGGTGACATCGAGACGGTGCCAGGCGATCGCGATCGCGAAGGTCTGCCCGGCGACCGCGGGGATCGCGAAGCTGCGCTCCGGGGCGGCGCTCGTGAGCGTCGCCGTGGCGAACTGACCGCTGGCAGCCAGGGCATGGGCGCGGTCGTTGCGCAGGAACCCCATTCCGTAGCAATTGCGATCGGCGCGCGAACCATTCTGCCTGCTGATGTCCTCGGCCGATGCCAGCAGGATCGCTTTCGTCTCGAGTGCGGTGAGGGAGCGGAAGCGACCGCGGAGCTGCACCGCCGCGCCGCAGACCTGCGGCGACGCTACGGAAGTGCCGGCACCGAGTTGCGCGATCGATTCGATGTTTTTCGCGGCCATCATCACCGGGTCGCCGCCGCAGGCGCCGATGTCGGGGTAGAAGCGCTCCGGATCGCCGACGACGGGCCCCCGCGAGTTGTAGGCGAAGCAGACCCGGCTGTCTGCGTAGATCGCGGCGACGGCGAGTCCGTTGGCCGCGCTTTGACTCGACGTCGTGGAGCCAGGCGTCGGTCCGGTGTTGCCGGCCGCGACGCAGACCATGAGGTCGGCGTTGAGCGCCGCAGAGTCGAGCGCTTGTTGTGCGACGTCGAGCGGGTTCGGCGAACCGCTGTAGGAGAGATTGGCGGCGACGATCGAGTATTGCGCGCGATCCGCGGCCATCGCCTGCCACGCGCTGGTCATGACCGCCGAGCTGCTGTTCCCTTCCACGTCGTTTGCGATCGCATAGCCCGCGATGCCGGCGAGCGGCGCGTGGCCGTCGTCGGCATATATCGAGCCCCAATTCGCACCCGCGGCGATGCTCGTGATCCCGGTGCCGTGACCGTTCACGTCGTCCGCCGGCTGCGTGCCGTGTTGGCGGAGGACGAGGAGCCGGCTGCCGCCGAGCCCTCCGCCCGTGGTGTTGTTGATGTCGCCGTTGATGAAGTAGGTACGGTGCGGTCGGCCCGTGCCTGCCATGTCGGAGTCCTGGCCGGTGTCCATCACGCCGACGCTCACGCCGAGGCCTCGGTGACCGGCGGCCTGGAGTGCATCCGCTGCGTGGTTGTTCGCATTCGTCGACGCACGGATGGCCGGGGTGTGCGCCTCGTCCGGCTGGACGAGCGCGACGTTCGGCAGTGCACGGATCGCCGGGAGTTTCGACGGTTCCAGTTCGACCGCTGCGGCATTGACGATCCACCATTGGTCGGTCACGCGCGCACCCAGGCGCTCTGCCGCCGCAACGAAGGCGGCCTGATCGGCGCGCACCGCGCGCTCGAGATCGGCGACGATCGCCGCGACTTCGCCTGCCGGACGGCGCGTCAGGATCGCGGTGCGAAGCGCCGTGAGGTCGAAGTCACGCGCCTTGAAATGCACGATCCACCGCTCGGTGCCCGGGCGCGCGCCGGGTAGTCCCCCCGAGCTCGACGACTGCAGGATCGGCGCGAGCGGGGGACTGGCATCCTGAGCGCCGGCGCCGAGTGCCAGGACGAAGGAGAGCGCGGTGACGCGGATCCCGTGGGCTTCCATGGGGGCGGATGATAGCGGAGCCGGCGCGCAAGGAGAGCCGGGTGGCTCGTCTGCCAGCCGAGCGTGGGGTGGAGCCAGACGGCGTCCTCACGCTGCCTGCCTGGCGGCCGGCCCGGCACCGAGGGACGATCGTCGGGACTGTCCAGGTGGGTTTTGGACCCGTAACGTCATCGCGTTTGCTGGACAAGCTGTCCTTGGACAAGGTGGCGGACGCAATGCTCCGCCTCGACCACGACCAGAGGTCTCTCGAGATGGCCAAGCGCGCTTTCGCGGCGTTCATACTGCTGCTCGGTTCTCCAGCCGTCGCTCAGATCGGCGGCAACGGCGTCGACGGGGTCTTCCACCCGTCGAGCAATGTCGTCCTCGACACGACGGCCAGGCCCGGCGGATGGGATTTCAGCTCGGTGACGATCCCGGCGGGAGTCACTGTTCAGCTCATCGGCACGAACCCGGCAATCCTCCGTTCGATCGGTCCGGTGCAGATCGACGGCCACCTCAGTGCCGACGCCCTTGCGCCGGTCGGCACGGTTGGCGGCGCACCCGGGGCGGGCGGCTTTGCCGGTGGCGACGTCGGTAGTCCCGGTGCTGGGCCGGCCGGAGGCGTGGTAGGCAGCTACTCCCCTTTCGCGTCCAGCCCGGGGGGGCCCGGTGGCCATGCGACACCCGGCCGCCAGTCTTGGGCGGGCGGCTCGACCGGTGTCTACGGCGACGACTGGGTCTTCGATCTTCGCGGTGGCAGTGGCGAGGGCGCTTCGGTCTGGCCGCTCTCGTGGGGATACCCATGGGGAGCGCCCGGTGGCGGTGGCGGCGGCGTGGTGGTCGTGCTGAGCGACTCGGCGATCCAGCTCGGGGGCAGGGTCTCGGCAAGGGGTCACCAGTTCGGAGCAGCTGGTGGGATCTTCCTGCGCGCGCTCGGTGCGGTCGCGCTCGGACCCGGGGCGACCATCGACGCGGCAGGATTCGTCCATCCATTCACGGGTCGCGCCGCGGGCGATGGCTTCGTCCGGCTCGATGGCTACGGGGGCAAGCCCGTGATCGATCCCAGCGCCACGATCGCGCCCTTCCCGCTGAACCTCTCGCTGCCGGCGATCCGACATGCGGGGCCCATGCAGGTGGGCACGACCTACACGGTCGCCGGCGCGACCCTGCCCGGGGACGGGGTCTGGTTCCTGGTGTCGGCGGGAACCGTGAGCATCCCGTTGCCACCGCTCGGGATCCTCGAACTCGATCCGAGTCTCACGCTGGTGCTCGGCATGGCGGTCGCGAACAACCTGGCGCCGGATCCGCAGGCCACGCTCAGCCTGGCGATCCCCAATGACCCCGGGCTCGTCGGTCTGCCGCTGTGGTTGCAGGCCATCAACGCGAGCACCCTTGCTGCGGCCGGCCCCCGTCTCTCGAACACCCTCTCGACGCCGATCCAGTGACGGATCCTCGGCGCCAGCGCGCGGGCGAGCCGGAGCCCGCCTCGCGCTGACGGTCGGCGCGCCTCATGGCGTCGCCGACCGCGCGCGGAGCTTCAGTTGCCGACGATCGTGCGGACCGCGTTCGTGAACGCGAGTCCGAGGCCGTTCGCCGTCGGGTCGACGACGAGGTACTGCGTGTGCAGACGGCTGCCGAGCAGACTGAGCTGGTTGGGGAACGAGAAGTTGAAGTTCGCCGCGCCGTTGGCGTCGGTGGCGACGGTCGCGGACAGGTCGGTGCTCGCGAGCAGCGAGCAACCGGGGGCGCCGAGCCCGGCGAGCGAGAACGGCAGCGCGCCGCCGAGCCAGGCCGTGTCGGACGCGCCGATCATCAGCACCGCTGCGGTGTTGGCCTTCGCCTGAGCGAGCGCGTAGCCGAGCGTGCCGCCGAGGGCGGGGTTGCCGTTCGCGGCGTGCTGCGGCACCGCCGTGTTGCTGCCGCCGCCGGCGCAGAGGATGCGCATGCCGGGGCGGGTCACCAGCGTCGAGACGGTCCAGGCGCCGGTGGCGTAGGTCAGACGCGAATACGCGACGCCGCTCGCCCCCGCACTGAGGTGCGAGAGGATCGTCGTCTGCGCGCGGTGATCGATGCCGATCCACACGTTGCCCGCGGGGACCGCGATCGGCGACGTGAAGGTGCCGGCGTAGAAGCCGGCCGTCGCGCCGATCGTCACCGTGGTCTGCGCGAGTGGCGTCGTCGCGGGGACGCCGCCGGTGTCCGCGTAGATCGCGGCCGCAACCGTCACCGGACCACCGGTGTTGCTCTGCGAGAAGACCTCGAAACCGCTGACGCTCAGCGCGCCCGTGGTCGGAACGCGGTAGCCGTACTCGCGGTTGCGCAGGTTGTTGACGATCGTGCCGCCGTTCGTGTTGATCGACGCGCAGACGTTCGGCGTCGTGCCCGTGCCCTGGCAGCCGGTCCCGTAGCTCGTCACGCTGCCCGGGAAGCGGGCGCCCGGCGAGTCGGTCCAGGCCCAGGCGAAGGGCTGCGACGCGCCACCGTTCACCGACACGGCGCGCGCGCGCACCGTGAGGTTGCCCGTCAGCGGCGACACGAAGCGCACCATCTCGTAGAGATTGCGCGGCGTCGTCGAGGCGACGAGCACGCTGCCGCTGCCGTCGAGGATCTCGAGCTCGAGGTTCGACCAGTTGGTCGACGCGAGGTCGAGACGGTGCCAGGCGATCGCGATCGCGAAGGTCTGACCGGCGACGGCCGGGAGCGTGAACGTGTGCGTCGGAGCCGCGCTCGTGACCGAGGCGGTGCCGAACTGGCCGGCGCCCGTCAGCGCGTGGGCGCGGTCGTTGCGCAGGAAGCCCATGCCGAAGTCATTGCGCGTGAGGCCGGGGTTCTGCGAGCTGATGTCCTCGGTCGACGCGAGCAGGATGGCCTTCGTCTCGAGTGCGGTGAGGAAGGTGAAGCGACCGCGGAGCTGCGTCGCAGCGCCGCAGACCTGCGGGGAGGCCATCGAGGTGCCCGAGCCGGTGTAGTTGCCGGCCTCGTTGTCGCGCGCGGCCATGATCGTCGACACGCCGCAGCCACCGATGTCGGGGTAGAAGCGCTGCGTGTCACCGGAGAGCGGGCCGCGCGAGGAGAAGTTCGCGACGACGCGGCTGTTCGGCGTGATCGCCGCCACCGCGAGGCCGTTGGCCGCGCTCTGGCTCGACGTGGTGGAACCGGCGGCGGGGCCGCTGTTGCCGGCCGCGACGCAGACCATGATGTCGGCGTTGAGCGCGGCGGAGTCGAGCGCCTGCTGCGAAGCATCGAGCGGGCTCGGCGAACCGCTGTAGGAGAGATTGGCGGCGACGATCGAGTACTGCGCGCGATCGGCGGCCATCGCCTGCCATGCGGTCGCCATCACGGCGGTGCTGCTGTTGCCGTTGGTCGCGTTGGCGATCGCGTAGCCCGCGATGCCCGCGAGCGGCGCGTGGCCGTCGTCGGCGCTCGCGGTGCCCCAGTCGGCGCCGGCGACGATGCTCGCGACACCGGTGCCGTGACCGTGCACGTCATCGGCCGGCTGCGTGCCGTGCTGACGCAGGACGACGAGTCGGCTCCCGCCGATCCCGCCACCCGTGCTGTTGTTGATGTCGCCGTTGACGAAGTAGGTGCGGTGCGGTCGACCCGCGCCACCCATGTCGGAGTCCTGGCCGGTGTCCACGATCCCCGCGCTCACGCCGAGGCCGCGGTGACCCGCCGCCTGCAGCGCATCCGCCGCGTGGTTGTTCGCGTTCGTCGCCGTGATGATGACCGCGGCGTGCTCCTCATCGGGCTGGACGAGCGACACGTTCGGCAGCTTGCGGATCGCGTCGAGCTTCGCCGGCTCGATCTCGATCGCCGCGGCGTTGACGATCCACCACTGATCGGTCACGCGTGCGCCGAGGCGCTCCGCGGCGGCGACGAAGGCCGCCTGGTCGAGGCGCACCGCGCGCTCGAGATCGGCGACGATCGCGGCGACCTCGGCCGCCGGACGGCGCGTCTGGATCGCGGTCCGGAAGGCCACGAGGTCGAAGCCGCGCGTGGCGAACTGCACGATCCAGCGCTCGGTGCCGGGTCGCGCACCGGGAAGTCCGCGCGAGCTCGTCGTCTGCAGGATGGGTGCGGGGGAAGAAGCGGGGTCCTGGGCGGCGCCGCTCAGCGCGAGGCCCAGGGCGAGCGTGATCGCTCGCGTCGTGTGGAATTGCATGCGACGGGAATCGGGTGATTCTCGAGTGGTGGAGGCGCGTCGTCGGCGCTGGCGCGCGCGACGCGGGAGGCGGGCGGCGGAAGGCTACCCGCTGCCACTGCTCGGTGCGCGGCCCGCGCGCGGCCGTCGCTCGGCCGCACGGGGCGACCCACGGCGTCGTGGGTCGCGATGAGACGAGATTCGCGATGCGCCGTGTCGCGTGGTACGGCGCGACGCGTCGGACTCTCAGCCGCCGACGACGATGCGCAGGCCGTTGCTGCTCACGAAGCCGAACGCGTTCGCGTCGCCGTCGACGACGAGGAACTGGCTGTAGAACTCGCCGCCGGCCAGCGCGGCGCTGTTCGGGACGGTGAGCATCGTCGCCGTCTCGCCGGCGCCGTTCGTGAACAGCACCGTGGTGATGTCCGGACTCGCGAGCAGCGAGCAGGCGGGTGCGCCGAGCGGCGCGAACGAGAAGGGCAGCGCACCGCCGACGAAGCTCGTGTTCGAGAAGCCGAAGACCAGCAGCGCGGCCGCGTTCGGGCGCGCGTCGACGAGCTCGAGCGAGAAGCTCCGCGCGACGGCGGGCACGCCGGCGCTGGCGTGCACCGGCACGGCCGGCGACAGCGAGCAGAGCGCGCGCAGCGAGCTGCGGGCGATCTGCGGCGTGCGTGACCAGGCGCCGCTGCCGGGCGTGGCCCGCTCGTAGCCGAGGCCCGCCGCGCCGACGACGAGATTGGCGAGGTAGCTCGTCGACGCCGAATGATCGATGCCGATCCAGAAGCGGCCGATCGCGATGTTCACGGGCGCCGGGAAGGTGCCGCGGTAGAAGCCCGGACTCGTGCCGATCGTGACGGTGGTCGTCGCGAGCGGCGTCGTCTGCGGGTCGATGCCCGTCACGCCGTAGAGAGCGGCCTGCACCGTCACCGGCGCGCCGGTGTTCGACGCCGAGAAGATCTCGAAGCCGGACACGCTGATCGGCGCATTGGTGGTCAGGTCGTACGCGATCTCCGCCGGGTGCGTCTGATTGCTCAGCGTGCCGCCGGAGCCGTTCACCGCGGCGCAGAGCGGCGGCACCGGACCGCTGCCCGTGCAGCCCGTCCCGAACGCGACCGTGCGGCCGCGCGGCGGACCCTCGAACCACGCGAAGGCGACGTTCTGCGAGGTCGTCCCCGAGATCGAGGTCAGGCTGATGCGCACCGTCAGCGTCTCGGTCGCGGGCGCGTCGAAGCGCACCATCTCGTAGAGATTGCGCGTCGTGGACGAGCTCGCGATCGTCGTGCCGTTCGCCGTCCGCACCTCGAGGTCGACGTTCGACCAGTTCGTCGAAGTCAGCGCGATGCGATGCCACGCGATCGCGATGCCCTAGGTGAGGCCGGCGGTCGCGTTGATCGTGAAGGTCTGCAGGGGCGCGGCGCTGGTCAGCGCACGCGTGCCGTAGTTGCCCGCGGCGGCGAGCGCGTGCGCGCGGTCGTTCTTGAGGACGCCCATGCCGTACGCGTTGCGGTCGAGGCCGGGGTTCTGTGTGCTGATGTCGAGCGCCGAGGCGAGCAGGATGGCCTTCGTCTGGAGGGCCGTCAGCGCCGTGAAACGACCGCGCAGCTGCGTGGCCGCGCCGGCGACCTGCGGGGAGGCCATCGAGGTGCCCGAGGCGGTGAAGTCGCCGGGCTCGTTGTCGCGCGCGGCCATGATCGTGTTCACGCCGCACGCCGCGATGTCGGGGTAGAAGCGCGCGGTGTCACCCGAGAGCGGGCCGCGCGACGAGAAGCTCGCGACGACGTGGCTCGTCGGCTCGAGCGCCGCGACCGCCAGCCCGTTGGCCGCACCCTGGCTGCCGCTGGTCGAACCGGCCGCGGGACCCGAGTTGCCCGCCGCGACGCAGACCATGATGTCCGCGTTCAGCGCCGCGGAATCGAGCGCGCGCTGCGCGGAGTTGGTCGGGCTCGGCGAGCCGCCGTAGCTCAGGTTCGCCGCGACGATGCCGTACTGCGCGCGATCGGCAGCCATCGACTGCCAGGCGCTCGCCATCGTGGTCGAGCTGCTCGAGCCACCGGCGACCTGGTTCGCGATCGCATAGCCGGCGATGCCCGCGAGCGGTGCGTGGCCGTCGTCGGCGCCCGCGGTGCCCCAATCGGCGCCCGCGGAGATGCTCGCGACGCCCGTGCCGTGACCGTTCTGGTCGTCGGCGCTCAGCGCGCCGATCTGCCGGTTCACGAGGAGGCGGCTGCCGCCGATGCCGCCGCCGCTGCCGTTGTTGATGTCGCCGTTCACGAAGTAGGTGCGGTGCGGGCGACCGGAGCCGGCGGTGTTCGAGTCCTGACCCGTGTCCATGATGCCGACCGCGACGCCGAGGCCGCGATGGCCCTGCGACTGCAGCAGGTCCGCGTTGTGATTCTGCGCGTTGGTCGCGGTGATGATCGCGAGGTCCCACGAGCGATCGGGCTCGACCGACTCGAGGTTCGGCAAGGCGCGGAGCGCCGCGAGCTGCTCAGGCGCGAGCTCGACGGCGGCGGCATTGATGAGCCACCACTGGGCGACGACGCGCGCACCGAGCGCCTCGGCGGCGGCGACGAAGCCGAGCTGGTCGTCGCGCACGGCGCGCTCCAGCTCGGCGACGATCGCGGCGACCTCGGCCGCGGGGCGACGCGCGAGGATCGCGGCGCGGAAGCCGTCGAGCTCGAAGCTGCGCTTGTCGAAGTGGACGATCCAACGCTCGGTTCCCGGGCGCGTGCCCGGCAGACCGTGCAGGACCTGATCGCTGCGGTCGCCCGGCTCGAACTGGATCGGCGCGAGCGGATGCGCGGCGGTGTTCTGGGCGATCGCTTGGTGGGAGAGGGCGAGCGCGGCGAGCAGCGCGCACGAGATCGCGCGGCCTCGCGTGACGAGGGTGGACATGCGGGAGGGATCCTCTTCGCCTTGCGGCGAGAGCAGGGAGCGGAACTCGATGGGGACGGGCAGGGAGGCGGGCCGACGAAGGCTAGAGCGCGATCGCCCGGCCCGGAAGCGCCCGGCTCAGTCCGGCCAGCAGCTCGCCGCCGCGTTGTGCAGCGCGTGGGCGAGAACCGGCGTTGCGATCGAGCCGCTGCGCAGACGGAGCCAGCCGAACGCGAGTCCCGCGACGAAACGGTGGGGCAGCTCGAGGAAGAAGCCGCCGTTGAGAGCGTGCAGCAGCGCGAAGACCATCGCGCTGGTCGCGAGCGTCTGGGCGTCGCGACCGATACGGCTCAGCGCAGTCCAGAGTGCGCCGCGGCAGAGCAGCTCCTCGAGCAGCGGTGCGATCGCGATCGTGACGACGAGCTCGGGCAGGGTCGTCGGCGCGAGCTCGGGCACCTGGACGCTCCCGTCACTCGCCTCGCGGAGCGCCGCGACGGCGCGCACCCAGAGCGTCGCCGCCGTCCAACTCCCCGCGGCGACGACCGGCGCGGCACACCACGCCTGCCAGGGCGCCTTCACCCGCAGCGTGTCGCGCAGCGCGCCCTCGCCGAGCACGAGCAGGATGCCGAGCGTGCCCAGCACGAGCGCGAGCGATTGCGCGAGCGCTGCTCCCGCATCGAAGCCCTCGGTGAGCGCGGCCTCGTCGAACTCGACACCGCTCAGCCGCAGGAGCGGCAGGACGGTCGGCACGACGAAGCCGATCGCGATCGCCAGCCCCGCGCGCCCGACGCGCCGCCGCGTCGAGGCCAGTTCGGCGCGGGCCGCCCGCGCGTGCGCGAGCGTCGCCTTGCCGCAGACGCTGCAATAGCGGGCGTTCGGTGCCAGCTCCGCACGGCAGCCGGCGCAACGGGTCGCGGTCATCGGTCTCCGTTCTCAGCGCTCGGCCGGCGGTTTGAAGCGGGTCATCCGCCAGCTCGGGTGCCAGTACTCCCAGCCCGTCTCGACGATGCCCGCATCGCCTTCCAGTTCGAACTCGATCGAGACGCTGCCGCTGCGCGTCGGCTTGCCGATGCCGCTCTCCGCGATCGCGGGACGTGCGCGCAGCCAATCGCGCTTCTCGAGCACGCGCTCGAGGCTCGCGCGCCGCTGCTGCAGACCCTCGTTGCAGAGCGCGATCAGGGCATCGAGGCCGTCGGCCGACCACGCGCTCCGAAATGCCGCGGCGGCGGCTTCCGGATCGCCGACGCGCAGGTCGGGAAGTTCGAGATCGACGAGTCGCCAGCGCTTCGCCGCCGCGTCGAGGCGGAGCAGCACGCCGATCTCGCCGGCCTGGGTCGTCACGCTCGCCTCGACGGGGAAGGCGGCGAGCACCTCGTCGGAGCCGCGGGGCTCGCGCCTCGCGGCGCCGAGTGCGGGGCGGGTGTCGCGCCAGACGCGTCGCGCGAGGGCGGACTCGAGCTTCTCCCGGTCGACGGCCCCGGCGTCGAACTGCGCCACGAGGGCTGCGAGCTCGGCGGCGGACCAGTGGCGCGTGAAGCGCTCGAGCGGGACCTCCACGCTCTCGGGTCGCATCGCGAAGACGAGCGCCGTGATCAGGGCCACGAGCAGGAGCAGGGCCAGGCCGGCGAGCTTGAGCCGTCCGAGCCGCCTCGCGCGGTTCGCCTGTCGGCGCGACTCGCGCGCCGTCTCGGCGACCCCGCCCGCGACGCGCCGCTCCGGCGCGACCCTGCGCTTCGCCAGCGTGAGCTCCGGGTTCTCCTGCATGAGCCGCTGCAGGCGCGCGGCCTGCGTCACGCCGGCCCACATCGCGATGGCGATGAACACCTCGATCGCGAAGCCGACGCCGATCCCCGCGCCGCCCGCGAAGACGTATTCCACCGCGACGAGCACGGTCCAGAGCGCCGCGATCACGAGGCTCCAGAGCAGCGGCTGGCGCACGATGAGCACGAAGCCGGGCACCATGATCGCGAGCGCGATCCCGCCCGTGGCGATCCCGATCGGGTACCCGGCGAGGAGCGAAGGCACGAGCACGAGCACCGTGACGATCAACGCGGCGACGCCGTAGCTCGCGCGCAGGCTCGCGACGATCGTGCGGGTCCGGGCGAACTCCTGCCGCGCGAGGCTCTTCCGGGCGCGGTCCTGGTCGGCGCTCGCCACCTCGCTCCGATTCGTCCGCTTCCTTTCCCTGGCCGCGGTCGTGGTCCTGGTCTCTGCCGCGAGCTCGGCCCCGCACGCGTGGCAGAAGCGCGCGCTCGCTTCGTTCGAGGCCCCGCAGGCGGGGCAGCTCGGCGGGTTCGCCGCGGCGGACGAGCCCTCGTCGGGGCTCGCGTGGTCGTCGTCCTCGAGGCTCATCGCGGCAGGCTAGACGGCGCGCGCGTCCGACGCACGCGCGCGGCCATCAGCGCGTCGCCTTGCGGCGTGCCTCGTAGACGCCTTCCGGCTGACGGAAGCGCACCGCGCTCGGCCTTCCGTCGGCGTCGAGCACGAAGCGCACGGAATAGCCCTCGAGGCCTTCGAGGGCGAAGACGAGCCCGCTGCGCGGCATCAGCTCGTGATGCCGGCCGGACACGTTCAGGACGAGCCGCGTCCCTTCGAGCGCGAACGACGGCCGCAGTTCGTCGAGCTCGTACTCGCCCGCGAGCGTCGCGAGGAAGCTCGGGTCGCCGAGCCGGGCATCGGGGGCACGCCCGAAGCGGATCGCGGCGACGCTCGGTTCGAGCTGCGCGTGCAGCGCGTCGATCGCGCCGTCGAAACCGCTCTCGAAGCGGAGCATCGTGCCGGCGATGCCGGGATTGGCGTCGTCGTCGCGGCAGCGGAAGACGTCGTAATGCCAGTGCTCGAGCTCGGCGCCGATGCCGTGGAAGTCCACACGCAATCGTGCCGCCGCGGTCTCCGCGTCGACCAGGCGGACCCGGCAGGTCCCGTAACCGGCGTCGCGGTACTCGCCCACGAAGTCCGCGAGCGGGCGCGATGGCGCGGTCCCCGCGATGCGCTCCGAGCCGGCCGCCGTCGCCGCGCGCTCGGCCGCGGCCTCGGCCTCGGCCATGCGCGCCAGGAAGGCGGCGCGGTGTTCGCCGCCGTCGTGACCGAGCAGCCGATCCGTGAGCTCGCGCACGACCAGGTCGGGGAGCCCGGTCTCGTCGAGGTTCGCCAGCACGACGAAGCCCAGGCCGTCGTCGGGCAGCAGCGTGACCGTCGCGACGAAGCCGTCGATCGCGCCATTGTGGTGCACGCGGCGGTGGCCCCGATCGATGTCGACCAGCCAGCCGAGCGCATAGCCGAGGCTCACCACGCCCTCCGGACTGCGCCGGCCGCCCTGGATCGGCATGTGGACCACATGCAGTTCGTTCATCGCCGCTTCGCCGAGCAGGCGTTCGCCATCGACGACCCCGCGCGCGAGGTGCAGCCCGATCCAACGCGCCATCTCCTTGGCGGAGGAATGGATGGAGCCCGCCGGACCGACCGTGCGGATGTCGCGGAAGGGGATCCGCTTCACGGTCTCCTTGCGGCGGAGATGGGGGGCGGCGTGATCCGCATCGGCCATCGCGGCGTCGATGTCGAACACCGTGCGCGTCATGCCCAGCGGCGACAGGATCCGCGCGCGTACCAGCTCCTCCCAGCTCTGCTGCGTCACCACCTCGGCGAGACGGCCGGCGGCGACGTACATCAGGTTGTTGTATTGGAAGGTCGTCCGCAGGTCCTTGCTCAGCGGCAGATGGGCGAGGCGCGCGACGAGTTCCTCGCGCGGGATCGGGGCGCCGTACCACACGAGGTCGTGGCGGGGCATGCCGCTGCGGTGGGTCACGAGGTCGCGCGGCGTGATCCGCGCCGCGAGCGCAGGATCCACGAGATCGAATCCGGGCAGCTTCCGCCGTACCGGCTGATCCCAGTCGATCGCGCCGGCCTCGGCCAGCGTCGCGAGCACGAAGGTCGTGAATGCCTTCGTCGTGCTGCCGATCGCGAACAGCGAGTCCCCGGTCACCGGCGCCTGCGTGTCGAGATCCCGCACGCCGCTCGCATGGGTCGCGAGCAGGGCGCCGTCGGCGACGATCGCGACGGCACAGCCCGGCACGTGGCAGGCGCGGCGCGACTCGTCGAGCCAGTCGGCGAACCCGGCGAGGCGTGTCTGCAGGAGCTCCGCGGCGGCTCCGGCGCGCGCGAGCCGGAAGCGCAGCTTCGCCTCGCCCTGCGTGAACCCGCCTTCGAGCGAGCGGCCATCCCCGGCGAGCTGACCGTCGAAGCGCGGCTCACCCGGGATCGCGGGGATCGCGAAGCGGACGCGCCGCCCATCGACGGCGAGCTCGGTGAGCGCGACCCCCTTCATGCCCTGTTCGTCGATGTCGATCGTGCCGCGCCAGGTCTCGCCGTCGAGCTCGAGCTGCACCGCGATCGCGAGCTTCGACCCGCCGGGGAGCTCGATCGCGCCCCGCCAGGCACCGGCCGCGTCCTGCGCATGGGCACGCGCTCCGGCAAAGAGCGCGAGCAGGGCCGCGACGAAGAGGGGGAGGGAACGCCGAGGGATCGAACGAGTCATGCGAGGGCGCCCAGCGTTGCCGGGGCGGGCGCGGGATTGTCGCGTGCGGAGCCGGGCAAAGCCCGCGCTCCATCGCTCCGCTCGCGGCTCAGTGCGGCGCGGGCTTCGACTGCGGTGCCTGGTTCCGCTGCGGCTTCAGCGAGTGCAGGTAGGCGTGGATCGCGCGCACGTCGGCCTCCTCGAGCTCGCGGTAATAGGGCACGGGCATCGGGGGCAGCACCATGCGATCCTCCCGCCAATGCTTGCCGCTGCGCCAGCTCTGGAGCAGGCCGTCGGCCGTGAGCTCGCCGGTGCCGGTCTCGCGATCCGGGGTGAGGTTTGGCGCGACGCTGATGCCGAAGGGGCCCGCGAACGCGGTGCCCGTCGCGGCGATGGTGGCGAGGTTCTGCTTCTCGAGCATCGCCGGTTCCCAGCTCGGCAGCGGCGCATCGGCGGGGTGGCCCGTGAGCTCCAGACCGGCGATCTCCTTGCCGTTCTGGTCGCGCGGCGTGTGGCAGTCGCCGCAGCCCATGGTGCGGACGAGGTAGGAGCCGCGCGCGACCGGGTCATAGGGCATCCCGCTGGCGACGACGCGCTGGTCGCAGCCGGCGAGGATCGAGAGCAGGGAAAGAGTGCCGAGGAGGATGGGAAGGGCTCGCGTGTTCATGGCAGGTCGCTTGGTCCTGGCGCCGTCGGCCCCCCTTGCAGACTCGGCCGCGCGGATCGGCGGCAACGGGAGACGCTCGTGTGGGGCAGGCGCCGTTCAGCGAGGGACACGCTCTCGGAACTCGGTCGCCATCACGCGGCTCGCGGAATTCGCGATGGGGCGGCGGCGGGTGGCGCTCAACTCCGCCGCGGACCTCGCATGTCGGCGCATGACGATTCATCCGGGCGGCTTCGCAATCGCCGCCTCGCCACGCTGTCTGCCCTGCTGCTCGGCGTGCTCGGGTGCTGGGCGCTGGGTCTGCCGGGTGGGGCGGGCGATCCCGCGCCGGCGGAGACGGCACGAGTCCGAGCGGGAGCCGCGGATCGCGAAGCGCACGGGACGCGCGAAGCGGCGACGCGAACTCCGCTCGCGGCCGCTACCGCGACAGGCGACACGGCCGCAGGACCCGGCGGCGAGGCGCCGACGGCGGCCTCGCGATGGCTGGCCGGACTCTGCATCGACGGTGACGGCCAACGGCTCCGCAAGGGCACATTGAGCATCCGTTCGCCGTCGGGGACGGAGAGCCGCGTCGCGGTGCTGGACGGCGCCTTTCGCATCGCGCTCGACGCTTCCTTCGCCTCGACGGACTTCGTCGAGGCGATGGTGAGCGACGAGCTGGCGATGTGTGTCGTCTTCTCCGGGGCACTCCGCATCGGCGAGGACCTGCGGATCTTCGTCGAGCGGGCGACCGAGGTGATCCGAAGCGGGTCGATGGCCTGGTCCGGACGGCATCCGGAGGCCTGGCGTGCCCTGCTCTTCTGGGTCGGGACCGGATCCGCGCTCTCCGTCCCGACGAGCATGCACCCGCATCGCGGGCGCGAGGCCGTCGTCTCGCTCTCGTGGATCGACCTCGGCGCGCGGAGCGACGCGGAACCCGTCGCATGGATCGCCACCGATGAGCGTTTCCAGCCACGTGCTCGCCTCGTCTTCGCGAGCGCCGCGGCCTTCGAAGCGGCATTGCGTGCCGGGATTCGCGTCGAGGGGACCTTCCTGACCATCTCCGCGGCAGACCTGCAATGGAATGGGTCCAGCGCCGCGCGGGTGCAATGCACGCCGATCGGCATCGAAGTGGGTCGAGCGGTGCCGCTCGATCTGGATGCGGGTTCGGTGCGGGGCCTCGTCGTCAAGGCGCGCCATTTCGTCGTGGCTGCCTACGAGGGCCTCGCGTCCCGACGCATCGGTCGCATCGACCTGCGCGAGGCCGCGCCCGAGGCGACCGTGGCCGTCGATTGGTTCGGTGAGCTGCCCGGGCCGTGTGTGCTCGCGGGCAGGGTCGTCGACCGCGAAGGTCGTGCGCAGGCCGGGGTGGACCTCGAGCTGCGCGCGCTCGGCGAGCCCTGGGAGGGCTTGCTCGTCCGGTGGCTCGGCACCGACGAGCACGGCCGATTCTCGGTCGCCGAGCTCCCCGCGGGGAGCTTCCGTGTGCGGGCCTCGCGCCCGTCGCAACGCTCGCAGGCCGAGGCGATCCTCGAGCTGCCGGCGGGCGAGCAGACGCTCGTGCTCGGTGATGCCGAGACCGTCGAACTCGCGCTCCGTTGGGACGGGGAGGACCGTATCGACGCGTTCCGTCGTCTGTCCCTCTGGGAAGCCGACGCCGTCGATCCTTCTTGGCGCGAGGTGGGCGGACGGGTGTCCTCCGCGAGTCTCCAACTCCGCGGCACGCGTCTGCGCGCCGGATTGCGGATCGCCGGGCAGGTGCGGGAGGCCGAGGCGGTGTTCGTCGGCGTGAGCGCGATCGCGGCGTCGTCGCGGAGCGGAGACGGCCGCCATGTGCTCCGACTCGGACTCGCACAGCCCGTGACCGGGACCCTTGTCGACTCCGCCGGCGTGCCGGCCGCCGGGTATCGCGTCGTCGCATTGCGGCCCGGGGAGCCCGGTGACGGGGACGCGGCGGCGCCGTGGCAGCGAGGCCAATGCGGGGCGGATGGATCGTTTCAGGTGCACGTGCGCGAGGGCGATGCGTTCGCGCTGGAGTTCTTCGCGCCGGGTGACTCGCTGCCCCGGCCCTTCGTCGTCGAAGGGCTCGGCGCGCGGCGGGTCCATCGTCTGACGCGCTGACGCGCCGAAGCGCGAAGACCGCGCCGGCCATTTCGTCGCATGGGCTAAGGTCGCGCCCGCCTTGCGCGCCCTCGCCCGCTTCTTCCGCGCCGCCTACTCCGAACTGCCGGCCCAGGTCTGGTGGCTCTGCGCCGTCGCGTTCGTCAATCGCGCCGGCACGATGGTCGTGCCCTTCCTCACGCTCTGGCTCACGATCGAGCGCAGCTATTCGGTCGTCGAGGCGGGTTGGCTGGTCGCGTGCTTCGGCCTCGGGTCGATCCTCGGCGCCTGGCTCGGCGGTCTCGCCACCGACCGCGTCGGGCCCTTCGGCGTGCAGGTGGCGAGCCTCGCGGGCAGCGGCGCCCTCTTCGTCGTCCTCGGCCGGCTCCACGGCACGCTCGAACTCGGGGCGACGCTCGCGTTGCTCGGCCTCGTCGCCGACGCCTTCCGGCCCGCGAACTACGCCATGGTCGCCGCGAACTGTGCTCCCCAACTGCGGGGTCGAGCCTTCGCCCTGCTGCGGCTCGCGGTGAATCTCGGCTGGAGCATCGGACCCGCTCTCGGCGGCCTGCTCGCGAAGCTCAGCTATGCGCTGCTCTTCTGGATCGACGGTGCGACGTCGATCGCCGCCGCCGCGCTGCTCCTCGCCTTGCGCGCGCGGCTCGCCGCGCACGGCGAGCCCACGGAGCGGATCCCGAGCACCGGGCCGGGCCCCTGGCGCGACCGCGCGTTCCTCATCGCGCTCGGCGCGACCTTCGCGATCGCGCTGGTCTTCATGCAGTTCCTCTACACGGTGCCGCTGCAATACCGCCGCCACCACGGCCTCGACGAGGCCGACATCGGCCTGCTCTCCGCGTTGAACTCGCTGATCATCGTCGCGGTCGAGATGGCACTCGTGCACGCCTTGCGAGGACGGCGCGAACTCCCCATCGTCGCCGTCGGCGCCTTCTTCATCGCGATCGGATTCGGCATCACGCCGCTCGGCACGAGCTTCCTCTTCGCCTCGTTCGCCGTCTCGATCTGGACCCTCGGCGAGATGCTCGAGTCACCGCTGCTGATGTCCTGGGTCGCCTCGCGCGCGGGTGCCGGCGAACGCGGGCGCTACCTCGCGCTGCTCACGATGGTGCACTCCCTCGCCCTGCTGCTCGCGCCGATCGTCGGCACGCAGCTCTTCCGCGAGCCCGGTCCCGCCTGGCTCTTCGGCGCGTGCTTCGTCGTCGGTTCGCTGGCCGCGCTGGCGTTCCTGGTTGCGGATCGCGCGGCGCGGGGAGGACCGTCGGCGGGTCGGGAGTCGAAGGCGCGGTGGCAGGACTGAGTCCGGAAGGCGATGGGTACCGCCCGCGCCGGACCCGCGCGCTCGCGACGTGTGCTGGCTAACATCCTCGGCCGTCCCGGAGCCATGATCATCCGCTACGAAGGCAACTCCCTGCACAAGCGCTACCCATGGTTCGGGAAGGCTCCGGCGCTCCGCAGCGACAAGACCGAGTGTCCGCCGCGGGTCCCCGCAGAGCAGGCCCTCGAAGTGCTCACTGCGGCGATCCAGGCCTCGCTCGTTGCCGGCCGGCATTCGAGCATCCTCGACGGCGATCACCCGAAGTACGTGTGGGGCCGCTCGTTCTTCGAGGCCAGCAACGGTGAACGGTGCTCGATCGCGTGGGAGGCGAGCAGCAGCAACCGTGAGTCGCCGGTCTACCACGCGTACCCCATCCAACCCGATCGGCACAGTGACACGATGCCGACGATGGTCGAGGAGTGGCTGTGGCCGGACGCCTGATTCTCGAGTGGACGCCCATCGACGCTCCGGCCATCGAGGATCCGGCGATCGCCGCGACCTGGGCCAGCCTGTCGGTGCGCGTGGTGGGCAAGGACTCGGAGTCCTGCCTGACCCGCGTTCTCGATCGACACGCCAAGACAGTGAGGAACGAGGTCTACGGCACCCTGTTGCCGCTGGCGGAGTGGCTGGCGCGGTGCTGGCACGGGCTGTTCTCCGCACGCCGCGCGGAGCCCGTGCCCGGTGAGCCGCGCCGCGTGCGCTCCGCGTGGGCGCGAACCCATCGCTGGCGTTTCTGCAGCGAAGGCACCGCCCTCCCCGATCTCGAGTTCGTGCCAGTCGGCGACGACTGGTTCACGTGTCGGTGGTCGCGCTCCGAGGACGGCGATTCCAATGAGTTCGAGCGCGTGCTCTTCTTGTCCGACGGCGAGATCAAGATCCACGCCGACGAACTCCGCAGCACCCTGGCGCGCTTCGTCGCGGACCTGATCGAGCGACTCGACGCCGTCGTGCCGGGCAATCCCCGCGCGGAGGACCTGCGGCGCACCTGGTCGACAGCGCAGAACCCCGCGGACCAGGACTTCGAACGGATCCGCTTCTGTGCGCGGATCGGCGTCCACTGGTGGACTCTCACGGCGACGGAGCGGAATGAGTTGCCGGCACTCGCCGCGAACCTGCGCAACCCGATTGCGGACGCCGGCCTGGAGGCGACCGGACCGGACTCGCTCCGGGCGTGGGGAGAGTCGTGCGCGCGGGTCTGGCAGGAGTGCCAGAGTGCCGGCACTTCGAACGAGGCGTGGCGGGAGCTCGTCCGCTCGTTGCGCTCGACACCCGGAGTCCCTTTGCATCTGCGCGAGCCCTGGCATCGTGGCTGGGATGCGGCGCGACTGCTCCGGGAACAGCGCCAACGGTCGCACGCAAGCGTCTGGGATGGCGCAGAACTCGAAACGCTCGTCGAACCACTCGTGCTGCCGATCGACCCATCGACGAGTGCGATGGTCGAGGCCACGATTGGTTGGGTTGCCGGCCGACGGCCCGCGCTCGTCCGTGATCGAATCCGGGCCAGATCCTCGATGCGCGAGCGATTCCGTCGCGCGCGCGATCTCTACGTCCTGCTGTTCCTCGGTGATCCGGCTCGCGACTTCGGCTGTGTGCTCTCGCGGCGCATCGCAGGAGCCTTGTCGGTCGCGAACGCATTCGCGACCGAACTGCTGGCGCCGATCGAGTGCGTGCGGACAGCGATCGCCAACCGCGCGAGTGTGGCCGACGATGAGATCGGTGAGATCGCGGAGTCTCTCGATGCACCGGTCGACTGCGTGCGGCACCAGATCGAGAACCACAAGTGCGCCGTGATCGTGCGCTCGTAGCGCGCGCCACGCGGCTCAGCGCCCCCGCGCCTCCATCTGCCGCTGCACATCGACCGCGTAATCGCGGTCGCCGGCGACGAGCTTCTCGCGCCAGGTGTTCGCGAGCGCCCAGTCCTTGGCCTCGAGTGCGAGGTCGATCATGGTCTTGACGAGGCTCTGCGCGCGGCGGTGCTCCGCGCCGTGCGCGCGCACCATGGCCTCGTGGGCCAAGAGGACCTGGGCCTTGCTCTCCTCGAAGCGGCCGAGGTCCATCAGCGCGCGCGCGAGGCGCTTGCGGGCCTCGGCGATCTGCCAATGCTCGGGGGCGAGCAGCGCGACCATGCCGTCGAGCGCGTCCGCGAGGTAGGGGATGGCCTGCTCGGCCCGACCGGCGGCGGTGAGCGTCACACCCAGCGAGTGGCGGGCGATCTGCGTGTGCAGATGGCGGGGCCCGAGCGTGCTCTCGAAGGCCGCGAGCGCCTCTCGCGCCAGCTGTTCGGACTCCGCATAGGCCTGCTTCTCGCGCAGGAGCACCGAGATGTCATTGAGCGAGGACGCGACCTCGGGGTGCACGGGTCCGAAGATCGCGCGCCGCATCGCGAGCGAGCTGCGCAGCATCTCCTCGGCTTCGTCATTGCGGTCGAGCCGCGAGAGCAGCCAGCCGAGATTGCCGCGCGCCTGCGCTTCCGAGGGCGAGCCGTTCGGCACCGCGCGCTGCATGGTCGCGATCGCGCGGCGGAAGAGCTGCTCGGACTCCTCCGGTTCGTCGTTCTCCTGCAGGATCTCCGCGAGCTCGCTCTGCACGTGGGCGCTGTCGGGGTGGTTCTCGCCGTGCACCTCCAGCGCCAGCGCGACGTTCGCGCGCGCGAGCTCGATCGCCTCCTTGCCCTTGCCGTGCCGCACGAGCAACTGCACGAGCACGCGATCGGCGCGGAGCACGCGGAAGCGGCCCTTCGGACCCTGATCGACCGCGAGACGGCGCGCCTCGCGCACGATCTCCTCGGCCTCCTCGTAGCGGCTCTGTCGCTCGAGCAGATCGCCGAGCTGGATGCGGTTGGTGGTCTGCACCGTCTCGCAGTCCGGCGTGTGGTCGGCGAGTTCGATCGCCTCGCGGAGATGGCCCTCGGCCTCGGCGAAGCGGGCGCGCGCCGTGCACGTGGTCGCCAGCGTGCCGAGCGCGTCGATGCGATCCCGCGCGTCGACGGCGAAGCCGAGCGCCTCCGTGGCGAGCTTCTCGGCCTCGTCGAGACGGCCCAGGCGCACGAGCACGATGCCGAGCAGGCCGCGGACGTCGCAGCGCTCGCGCGCCGCGAGGCGATACGCGCGCTCGAGCGCCTTCTGCAGCTCGACCGCGGCGTCCCGCGCGCGGCCGGCGGCGTTGTAGGAGGAGCCGATCGTGTAGCGCAGCGCGAGCTCGACCTGCGGCGCGAGTCCCGCGACGTCGAGCGCCTGGCGGGCATCGTCGAGGATCTGCCGCACGGTGACGTCGCGGCCGAGCCCGCGCCCCGGGTCGGCTCCGGAGAGCATCGAGACGAGGAAGTCGAAGACGGCGCGCAGCTTCGCGGCCTCCGTGGTCGCCAGGGTCTCCGAGGCGCGCGCGCGCTCGAGGCTGCGCAGGGCGAGTCGTTCGGAGTCGCGCGCGAGGGTCTCGGACTCGAGCGCGCGGTCGCGCGCCGCGAGCGCGTCGCGCTCGGACTCACGTGCGCGCACGAAGCCCACGATCGTCGCCGCGACGCCGATCGTCAGCGCGAGCACGCCGGTGGCCACCGCGATGCTCGCGACGCGATGACGGCGCAGCAGCTTGCGGGTGCGGTACCAGCGACTCGGTGGACTCGCCTCGACCGGCTCGTCGGCGAGGAAGCGCAGGAGGTCGAGGCCCAGTTCGGCCGCGCTCGGATAACGGCGGTCGGGGTCCTTCTCGAGCGCGCGCAGCACGATCCAGTCGAGGTCGCCGCGCACGGCACGCGCGAGCACGGGCGAGCGATAGCCGGGGCTCGCGAGGCGTTCGACGATGCGGCTGCTCGGGCGAGGTGCGTCGTCGTCGCGGATCTTCTGTTGCAGTCCGACGAGGTCGGGCGTGCCGGAGCGCTCGGGCTCGAAGGGCAGCGTGCCGGTGATGAGCTCGAAGAGCATCACCCCGAGCGCGTGCACGTCGGTGCGCGCATCGATCGCGGCGATGTCGCCGCGCGCCTGCTCGGGACTCATGTAGGCCGGCGTGCCGACGATCTGACCCGCCTCGGTGCGGTGCAGGGCGTCGACGAGCGGCACCTCGAGCGCCTTGCTGACGCCGAAGTCGATCACCTTCGGTCGCGCGCGCCCGCTGTCGTGCGAGACGAGCACGTTCGTCGGCTTGAGGTCGCGGTGCACGATGCCGCGCTCGTGCGCGTGTTGGACCGCGTCGCAGATCGTCGCGACGAGCCGGATGCGATCCGCGAGTCCGACGCGGTGGCGCGTGCAGTACTCCGTGATCGGCAGGCCGTCGACGAGCTCCATCGCGAACCAGGGCCGGCCATCGGGAGTGCTGCCGGCCTCGTGGATGCGCGCGATGCCCGGGTGGTCGAGCGACGCGAGCGCCTGACGCTCCGCCTCGAAGCGCGCGATCGTCGACGACGAGGCGACGCCGCTGCGGACGAGCTTGAGCGCGACGGTCCGCTGGATCGGCTGCGATTGCTCGGCGCGCCACACCACGCCGAAGCCGCCTTCGCCGAGTCGCTCGATCAGGGTGTAGGGGCCGATCGTCCGCGGGGTGTCGGCCTCGGTCGCGAGGGCGCGCGTCGCGGTCGGCGGGTCCTCGAGGAACGACGAATCCGCGTGCCGCAGGAGGGACTCGACCTCGCGACGCAGCTCGGGGCGATCGGCGCAGCGCTCGCGCAGATACGCGGCGCGCTCCGCGCGCGGGAGCTTCTGCACCTCGTCGAAGACGCGTTCGATCTCGTCGAGTGGATCAAGCATCGCCTTCGCCCTCGATCGCGCGCTTCAGCCAGGCCTTCGCGAACTGCCAGTCCCGTTCGACGGTCGCCTCGCCGATGCCGAGCACCTCGGCGACCTCGCGGTTGCCGAGTCCCGCGAAGTAGCGCAGTTCGACGACCTGCGCGCGGCGCGCCGAGACGGCGGCCAGCTTCGTGAGCGCGTCGTCGAGCGCCACCAGGTCGACCGCGTCCGGGCCTTCGACCGCGGGATCGCTCGTGAGATCGACGCGCTGCTGACCGCCGCCGCGCTTCTGCCGCGCGCGGGCGCGCGCGCGGTCGACGAGCACGTGCCGCATCGCGAGGGCGGTCGCCGCGAAGAAGTGGTTGCGGCCGCGGAAGCTGACCGAGCTCTGGTCGACGAGCCGCAGGTAGGCCTCGTGGACCAGCGCGGTGGCCTGCAAGGTCGGTTCGGGGCCGGCCCCGCCCTTCAGGCGCGCGCGCGCGAGGCGACGGAGCTCGTCGTAGACGTGCGGCAGGATCTGCGACGCGGCGCGGGCGTCGCCGCTCGCGGCGTCGTCGAGCCAGCGGGTCACCGAGGCGCGGAGCTCGTCGCTCATGGGCGCGGAATCGTGCGGATCGCCCGGGCTCGCGACAAGGTCGGTAACGGCGCGGCGCGCTTCCGGATGACGCGCCCATGAAACCCGACACGATCTTCGTCACCGTTCTCGCCGCGCTCAGCGCGGCGTCGGCACCCGCGGCACAGGTGCCGCAGAAGTCCGAGGCCGTCGCGCCGTCGACGGCCTCGGCACCGCAGAAGACCTGGGAGGGCCTGTCGCCTTTCGAGGTTCCGATGCATCGCCTGGCCACCGCACCGCGTCCGCACGCGCAGCTCCGCGCGCAGGCGCCGCAGGCGAACGGCGAGCGCGGTGCGGCGCTGCCGTCCGAGCCCTGGTTCGACTCCGTCGAGGGCCGGATCTGGGCGGGGGCCGACGGCTACAAGGCGGCGTTCGACAAGGACGGCATGGACTTCGTGCCCTTCCTGGGCTCGCACGCGCCGCGCAACCATCCGGCGCGATTCGCGCTCGAGTCGCTGCGCCTGGGTGACACGACGCTCGAGTTCCCGCGGGTCGCGCCGCACCGCGAGGGCGCGCGCGTCGCGTATGCGCGCGGCAGCGTGGTGGAGGCCTACGACGTGCGCGTCGACGGCGTCGAGCAGAGCTTCCGCTTCGAGAGCCTGCCGCGGCGCGGCGAGCTGGTGATCCGCGTCGCGGTCGACGGGGACTTCGAGGTCGTCAGCGACGACGGCGCGCATCGCTTCCGCTGCGCGGATGGCGCGTTCCGCTACGGCCGGGCCATCGCCATCGAGGCCGGGGGGGATCGCATCCCGCTCGCGTCGAACTGGCGGGACGGCGCGATCGAACTCGTCGTGCCCGCGGCCTTCGTCGAACGGGCGAGCCTGCCGCTGATCGTCGACCCGACGATCGGCACCGAGCAGCAGCTCGGCAGTTCCGGCTATGAGCTGCGTTCGACCGACCTCGCCCACAACGGCGACGAGCAGCGCAGCTTCTGCGTGTGGGAACGCGTGTTCTCGCAGCAGGACAGCGACGTCTTTGCGCGCGCCCTCGACGCGGCGCAACAGCCCGTGGGAAGCCAGCTCACGATCGACGTGTCGACGACCTCGTGGCGGCGTCCGCGCATCGCGGCCCTGAACGATCCGGACCGCTTCCTCGTCGTCGCCGAGTCGAGCACCGGCAACGCGTCGCCCTTCCGCATCCGCGGGCGCATGATCCACGGTGCGGCGAGTCCCGTGTTGCAGGCGCCGTTCGACGTCGCCGGCGCGGGGGTGTCGGGCAGCGGCAGTGGCGACTGCCGCAATCCGGACGTCGGCGGCGACCCTGGTCTCGCGACGACGTACTTCACGGTGGTGTGGGAATCCGTCGTCACCGGGACCGACCACGACATCTACTTCCGTCAGGTCGAGGCCGATGGTTCCCTGCGAGGTACCGGGCCGGACGCGATCGACGTCTCGCTCGGGTACGAGCGCGAGCCGAAGATCAGCAAGTGCGACGGGCAGTACCCCTATGCGTCACAGGCCTGGGCCGTGGTGTATCGCCGCGAGATCCCGCTGCTGGGCAAGGGCCAGTTCCGGGCGGCCACCATCGCGTGGAATGGCCACCTGCGTACGGTGAACGGTGCCGTCACGTTCCCGATCAGCGGAGTCGTCGATGCCTCGGTCGGCGGCTACGACGTGTCGTCGCCCTCCGACCACGCGAACGGCCGGAGCTTCATGCTCACCGACGTCCGTCTCGATCCCCTCGATGGCCACTCATGGCTGCACGCGACCGCCTTCGACGGCAGCGGTGCCCTGCTCAGTCCGGACATCTGGGTGACTGATCTCGGTGTGCTCGGTGCGACGGATCGCCCGCTCGTGGCGATCGACTGTGACGGCTTCCGCTACGGCGTCGTCCACGGTCTCGAGGCCGCCGCGAGCCCACTCGATCGCGACGTGCGTGCCTTGACGCTGACGCGTGTGCTCGGGACCCTCACGGTCCACGACGACGCGACGATCGCCGCGAACCTGCTCGACGAGCGCGATCCGGCGATCGTCGCGATGCACAGCGGCGGCGAGGGGATGCTCCGCTACGCCACCGCCTGGACCGTGGGCAGCACGCAGGGACTGAACGCGAACGTCTTCGCGCGCGGCTACGCCGGACACGGCGTGCTGCCCATCACGACGCGCAGCACCGGGTGCGGCAGCGTCGGCATCGCGACCGACGCGCAGGCGCTGATGGGCAGCCAGTTCGATGTCTGGTCGACGGGCTCCGGCGTGCTCTTCGGCTTCCTGGTCGGGGCGCCCATCCAGACGCCGATCCCGGGCTGCCCGGGCTGCGTGCTCGGTGTCGACGGGCAGGTGGTCTCGGGGACGACGATGTCGCTCGACGTGCCCTGTCAGCCGACCCTCTTCGGCGCCGTGGTCGCGATGCAGGCATTCGCCGTCGGCGGCGGGAGCTGCCTCGGCTCGATCGGCGTGAGCGACACCAAGGACGTGCGGATCCAATGAGGATCGGCGCGTAACGACCCCGCATGGATCCGGATGACGGGGGCATGAAGCACTGTCCTCGACCGACCGAGATCCTCTCCCTGCTCACCGCGGCGCTCGGCGCCGCGCTGGGCGCGCAGTCCGCACCCGCGCCCGCAGCGCGCGACGCCGCCAAGCTCCCGGCGAACATCGTCCCGCTCGAGGCCGCCTGGCCCCGCTTCGCCGACGACGGCGAGGGCCGCATCTGGGCCGGCGGCGCCGGCTACAAGGCCGGCTTCGACCGCGACGGCGTCTGCTTCGTGCCCTTCTTCGGCAGCGAGGCGCCGCGGAACCTGCCCGTGGAGTTCCAGGCCGAGCGCGTCCGGGTGGCCGGCAAGGAGCTCGCCCTCGTGAGCGTTGCGCCGCAGCGCGAGGGGGCGCGCATCAGCTTCGCCCGCAAGGGTTGCGTCGAGTTCTACGACGTGGAGACGGATGGCATCGAGCAGCAGTTCCGCTTCGACGTGTTGCCCGAGCGCGGAGAGCTCGTCGTCGACGTGCGCGTGGCGGCTCCCGAGTACGGGATCGAGCACGACGGCGAGGGCTTCGTCTTCCGCAGCGGCGACTCGAGCTTCCGCTACGGCCGCGCCTTCGCGATCGATGCCCTCGGGCGCTCGCTCGCGCTGACGACCGCGCGCAGCGCGAACGGCTTCTCGATCACGGTCCCAGCCGCGTTCGTGGCCGAGGCCGCGCTGCCCCTCGTCATCGATCCGCTGATCGGCAATGCGAGCAGCCTGCGGTCGAGCACGCGCACGATGCGGGCGACGGACCTCGCCTTCGACGACTCGCTCGGCGAGTACCGCGTGACCTACGAGAGCGTCTTCTCGGCGACCGACACCGACGTCTTCCTCGTGCGCGCCGACGCCGCGATGCAGCCGATCGGCAGCGAGCTCACCGTCGATCTCAGCTCGGCCTCATGGGATCACGCGCGCATCGCGGGTCTCGCCGCGCACGACCGCTTCCTCGTCGTCGCCGCGGTCCGCAACGTCGGTTCGACCAGCACGCGCATCGCCAGTCGCCTCGTGAGCGGCGGTGCCACGCCGAGCCTCGGTGCGAGCGTGTTCCTCTCGGCGGTCCAGAGCCCCAGCGATGTGAGTGAACTCAACCCCGACGTCGGTGGCGCGATCGAGTCGGATCTGCCGCGCTTCGCGGTGGTCTGGGAGTCCGACTTCGGCTCCACCGACCACGATCTCTTCGCCGTCGTGGTGGACGAGAACGGGGCGCTGATCTCGGCGGCGCCGCAGGTGGTCGCCACGACCTCGTTCCTCGAGCACCATCCCGTGATCTCCAACTGCGATGGACGCGGTGCGGCTGCAGCGCGGCGCTGGGCCGTCGCCTTCCGCCGCGACGTCGTGGAGAACGGCACCGCGAACCTGCGCGTGTGCTTCCTCGACAAGGACGCGAGCCAGGCGATCCCCAGCGGCTCGGCGAACTACGCCGTCGGTCCCAGCGTGCCGGCCTCGACGCCCGCCGAGTGGTCGGTGTCCTCGCCGACGGACCCGGGGCAGGGCCGCAGCGTGCTGATCGCCGCGCGCCGCCAGAACAACGTCACGAACCGTTCCGAGATCGCGCTCTACGCGGTCTCGTCGGGCGGCAATACCTTCTCGACCTCGACGATCGATTCGGTGGGCGGATTCGCCAACTGGAACCTCGGCGCGCCGGCGGTCGACACGGACGGCTGCCGCTTCGCCGTCGCCTTCGAGCGGCTCTATGCGGCCGCGCCGCTCGATCGCGACCAGCACGTGGTGACCATCGCGGCGGGGAGCGCGGGCCTGGTCGTCCAGGATGACGCCTCGCTCGCGACGAGCTTCGACGACGAGAGCGGTCTCGCGCTCGTCGCCGCGCGCAGCGGTGGCAGCACGCTCCCGGACTACGCCGCCTCCTGGATCCACACCCCGTCGAGCGGCAATCGCAACGTCGTCGGCATCCGTTATCGCGGCACGGGCAGCGGCGTCACGCAGGATCGCGCCACGGGTTGCGGCGGCCTCAGCTTGACCATGAGCGGGATCCCCGCACTCGGTCAGAACGTCACGATGACCTTGTCCGGCGGCAGCGGCAGCCAGGGCTTCCTCGTCGGCCTGCCGATCTCGGTGCCGATCCCGATCTGCGCCGGCTGCACGCTCGGCGTCGACGGCAATGCCTTCCTCGAGCCCGGCCAGATCATCCTGCAGGTGCCCTGCGACCCTGCGTTCGTCGGCGGCATCCTCGCCTTCCAGGGCTTCGCGGTCGGCTCGGGGACCTGCCTCGGCTCGATTGCGCTCAGCAATACGCTGGACGTGGTCGTGAACTGAGGGAGGGAGACGGCGCGCGGCGTCGCGCGTCTCGCGGACGGTCCGGTCGACGCGGCAGCCGCCCTCGGCACCCGGGTTCAGGTCGGCCCTCGCGAACGCGTTCGTCGTTCCGTCGGAGGCCAGGCTGAGGTCGCAACTGCCGTCCGGATGGACGGGCAGGTCGACCATGAGCGTGTCCGCGGACTCACCATGGGCGTCATGGAACGCCAACCCGAGCGTCTCGTGGGCCGTGCGGACTCCCGTCGCGGTGAAGCAGGCGATCCGCGCGAGGACGGGCGTGCCCATGACCCGCGACATGGGGCGGCTCGCCTCGGAGCCGCAGGAGGCGCAGCTCCGCCGTGAACTCTCCGATGAGCTGGGGCCGGATGGGTGGCCACCGCTGCGGTGCGTCGAGCCGGAGCTCGGCGTCGACCGATGTGCAGCACCCGTGGTGCAGGGCGCGTCCGGCTTCCGCGGAGCCTCCTGCCGTGGGGCAGAGCGGCTGCGACTCGCTCGCCGCTGCGCGCGCGTCAGCGACGATCCGTCGAGAACGCCGCCCCTTCCCCACCGCTCGTCGCCTGCGAGGCCCGCACGCGCAGCCAATGCGCGGCGCGCTCCTCCGCCGCCTTGGCACCCGCCTTGTCGCCCGCCTCCGCGAGACGCCGCGCGCGGCGCTCGCAGAGCTCGGCGAGCTGCGCATACGCGCCGAGGTGGTCGAGGGCGTCGAGCACGCATTGCTCGGCGGCGGGCAGGTCGTCGGCGCGCTCGAGCTCGAGCGCGCGCGTCCACCAGACCGGCTCGGCTCGCGGAGCACGAGGCTCCTCTGGAGCGCCGTCGCCGAGGAAGGCGAGCCTGCCCAGCAGGAACTCGACGAGCTCGAGGGCCTGGGGCATGCCCTCGGCCGTGGACGTCACGCGGGCCTCGAGCACGAGCCCGGTCCCGGCGCCCTGGGCGTCGCGGAGGAGGTAGACCTGCTCGACCGGTGCGCCGTTGACGAGCACATTGCGGATGGCGAGGCAGGGCAGGCCCATCGCCTCGAAGCGCGCCCATTCGAGCGTGGGCCATTCGCCGTAGAGGTCGCGGAGCTTGGCGTCGAGGTGGGGGCCGTCGCCGTCGGCATGGCGGCGCGTGAGGTGGAGGTTGATCTGCGTCTTGCCCGCGGCGTCGAAGACCAACGTGCGGCGACCGTCGTCGATGACGTGCCAGCCGAACGGCACGCGCAGCGTCGCGCAGAGCGCGGCAGGTGCGAGCGTGGCCCAGTGCTCCTGATCGTGGTGGTCGAGCACGTTCGGGACGAGGCCGGCGCCGGCGTCGCGCAGGCGCGCGTTCATCGGCTGGTCCTGGTCGAAGCTTGCCTGGTCCGTCGCGAGGGCGAGACCGGCGACCGGTTCCGACGCGGGCCGGGCCGCGCTCGGCGCCGGCGCCTGCGGCGCGCGCGTCGCGGCCGCGGCGGCGAGCGGCGCGAGGCTCGAGGGCGGCAGCTCGAGCCCTGCCCGGGCGCGATCGACCTGGCTGCCCCGTGGCTCGTCGAGGGCAAAGGACCTCACCATCGCGGCGAAGCCCGCCCCGACCGCCGGCCAGAGTGCTTCGGGCGCGGTGCAGCTCAGGGTCACGATGCGACCGCCGTCCTCGAACATCACGAGGCGATTGCGGATGAGCATGCCGTCGACGTTCTGCGCACCCCAGCACGCGACGGCCGCATGCGGTCCGACCTCTTCCAGCTCGATCGGCGAGGGGTCCTGGCCATTGGCATGTGCGTTGTGCTCGAGCCACTCGGCGAGCGTGCCGTCGGCGTAGGCCGGGCGCGCGCCGACCGCGAAGATCACCGCGGCATACGGCGCGGCGATCAACGCGATCCCGGCGAAGGCATGGACGTCGTTGAAGTCGGGGATCTCGGTCGGGGCCGAGACGGGCTGCCACTCGACCGGCGCCTGGACGCTGAAGTGCAGCTCGGCGAGCTGCACCTTCACCCGCCAGGTGCGGAGGGCATGGGGACTCGGCGGAAGGGACGGGGCCTGCGGATCGGCGCTCATGCCTCGGACATCCGGATGCGGGGCGCGGCGTAACAGGATCCCCGCGGATCTCCACCGCGCGGGATTCCGTGCAACGATCCCGCGCCGCGCGGAGTCTTCCGCGTGAGCCCAAGCGATGTCGAACGCCGCCGACGAACTCTCGCCCGAACGGCTGCTCGCCGAGCAGGACTTCGTCCGCGGCGTCTTGCGCTCGCTGATCCGCGGCGACGAACTCGAGGATCTCGTGCAGCGCGTCTGGCTGAGGGCGCGCACGGCCAGGGGTCTCGCGGCGTCCCGCCTGCGCCCGTGGCTCGCGCGCGTCGCGCGCAATCTCGTCGCCGATCGACGGCGCGAGCTGCGGCGCCGCGTGGATCGCGAGCGCGCGGCCGCCCGCGACGAGGCCCTGCCCTCGACGCTCGACGTGCTCGCCCGCGAGGCCCTGCGTCGGCGCGTCGTCGACGCGGTCCTCGCGTTGCCCGAGCCCTACCGCGGGGCCGTCCTCGCGCGCCACTTCGACGAGGTCCCGCTCGCCGCGCTCGCGCGCCGTCTCGGCGTGCAAGAGGCGACGGCCCGCTCCTGGTTGCGCCGCGGCCTCGCGATGCTGCGTGCGCGTCTCGATGGCGATCGTGAGCTCGGCGATTGGCGCGCCGTGCTCGCGCCGATCCTGTTCCAAGGTGGACTCGTGGTCTCGAAGTCGAAGCTGTTGATGACCGCGACTGCGGTCGTGATGCTCGGGGTCGTGCTCTGGCGGGTGGGCGAGTCGGAGCGCTTGCCGGCGCCCATCGAGCCGGCCCGAGCGGGTTCCGACGCGAGGCAGGTCGCCTTGCCGAGCGCTGCGCCGGGCGAGGCGAGAGGGCCCGAGCGCGAGGAGCTCGTGACCGGGGCGTCGCTCCGGCGCGAACTGCGCGTCGAGCTGCGCGTGCGCGCCCAGGGTCTGCCGGCCGCCGGACTCGCGCTCGAACTCCGCGACTTCGACGGTGCCGGCAGCGCGGGATCACCGCGGGCGACCCACGCGCTGCTCACCGATGCCGAGGGCCGCGCCGAGCTGCGCCTGTCGGCGCGCGACGAGCTGCGCACCCTGAGCGTCGCCGCGGTGAGCCCGGCGACGCGGCTGTTCTGCGAGGCGGCCGTGGTCGCTCCCGACGAGGCGGAGCTCGTGCTGTCCGGAACGGCGTGGTTCCTCCCCTGCACGTTGCGGGGCGTCGTGCGCGATCCGGCGGGCGTGCCGATCGCGGGGGCGCGGATCTCGTTCAACGGTTGGCACGCGGCCACGAGCGACGGCGACGGCCGCTACACGCTGCCGATCGGCACCGGCACCGATCTGCGGCCGCTCCTCGCGTCGGCGCCGGGCTACCGCGAGGAGCTCGTCGAGATCGCGGTGCAGGACGGCGCGCGCGAGCACGAGCTCGACCTCGTTCTCGAACCCGCCGCGACGATCACGGGTCGCGTGCGCGATGCGCAGGGTCGCCCGCTCGCGGGCGTCGCGGTGAAGGCCTCGGGTTCGTTCGTGAAGCACGTCAGCGATGCCGACGGCGCCTTCGTGATCGATCACCTCGAGCCGCGCACGTCGCATCGGATCGAGGCCGAGTCGCCGGGCTCGGGCCGCGCCGCGCAGATCGCGCGCGCGGGCGACGTGATCGAACTCGTGCTCCGACCGGGACTGCGCATCGCGGGGCGCGTGCGCGATGCGCAGGGTCGACCCGTCGCCGGCGCGGCGATCGGCTTCTACCGCTCCACGAGCGGGGTCGTCGTGAAGGCCTGGTCGGCGCGCGACGGCGCGTTCACGCTGGAGGACCTCGAGCCCGGCCCACTCGAACTCGTGGTGAGCCGCCGTGGCTGGGCGCGCACGCTCCTCGCCCTCGAGCTCGGCGGCGACCGCGACGATCTGCTCGTCGACCTCGAGCGCGGTCGCACCGTGCGCGGTCGCGTGCTCGACGAGGACGGCGCGCCGCTCGCCGGGGTGAACGTCTTCGTGAACCTCGCGCGCGAGGTCGATGCGCGGACGGTCGGCGCCTCGCAGCAGAGCGATGCCGAGGGGCGCTTCGCGTTCGCGAACCTGCCCGCAGAGCCGTGCAGCATCCACGCCCATGCGGCCGGTTGGCAGTCGGCCTCGCAGGCCCTGGAGGGACCGATGGATCTCGAGGTCGAACTGCGGCTGCGCCGCGCCGCCTCGCTCGCCGGCCGCGTCGTCGATGCGGGCAGCGGTGCGCCGATCGAGGAGTTCACCGTGAGCGTGCGGCCGCGCGGCGAGGGCGTGCGGTGGCGCATCGAAGCGACGCGTCATCGCGATGCGCAGGGGCACTTCGCGGTCCACGCCGTGGGGATGCGCGAGGGCGTCGAGTTCGACGTCGTCATCGACGCACCCGGCCATGCGCCGGAGAAGGCCACGCTGATCGCGGCGCTGCGGCCCGATCCCGAGCGCGCGGTGATCGCCCTCGATCCCGGGGTCGAGATCGTCGGCCGCGTCCTCGATGCGGCGAGTTCGCTGCCGATCGCCGGTGCCGAGCTGAGCCTGGACGGGCCGGCGCCGCGCGTGGCGCGCAGCGACGCGGAGGGTCGCTTCCGCATCCGCGGCTGCGCGCGTGGCGCCGCGACGATCGTCGTGCGCGCATCGGGTCGACCGCGCAGCGAGCAGCGTCTCGAAGCGTTGCCCGGGACGGTGACGACCCACGAGCTCGTGATCCGCGTCGGTGTCGGCGCGACCGTGCGCGGTCGGCTCGCGGGCTTCGACGCACTCGCCTCGCAAAGCCTCTTCATCGACTTCGACGACGAGACCCACGCGGCCACGCTCGACGCGGACGGCCGCTTCACGATCCCCGGCATCGGTGCGGGGACGCATGCGCTCTACCTCGCGGGTGGCGAGCCGCAGTCCGTCGTGAGGATCTGGCGCGTGCGCGTCGGCGAGCAGGACGGCGACGAGCTCGTGCTGTCCGCGCACGAGGGCGACGGGTCGCTCGCGGTCACCGTGCGCGGTCTCGACGAGGGCGAGGCGAGGCTGGTCCCGCTCGGTCCACGCCGCGAGCCGATCGCGCTGGCGCAGCGCCTGCTGCGCTTCAGCGGCGCCTCGTTCACGATCGCAGGCCTGGCGCCGGGTCGTTACCGCGTCAGCGTCTCTGCGGAGCACGGTGAGCAGCGGGCCGAGATCGAGGTCGCGGGCGAGACGAGCCTCGTCCTCGACGCGCGGCGCTGAGCGAGCCCGGTGGGGTCGGCCGGCCCCGGTCGAACCGGGCCAGACGATCGCGTAGCGTCGTCGCGTGCCCGATCCCCAGAGTCGCGAGGAGTCCCCGCCGCCGCGCACGAGCCGCGGCCGCTACGCCGCGTTCCGCGCGCGCGGACCCGATGCCGATCCGGATGCCCGCGACGGCGCGGCGAAGGATGGCAAGCCGCCGCGCAAGGCGGGTCTCGCGCTCTTCCGCACCTGGCTGCGCCCGCGTTACGGCGAGCTCGCCGTCGTCGTCGCGCTCGGCGTGCTTGGCATCGGCTTCGATCTCGCGTGGCCGCTCGTCAGCAAGCACCTCTTCGACCAGGTCATCCTCGACGAGACCCGTGCCGCCGAGGCGCGTCGCGACGAGCTGATCCTCGTCTCGGCCGCGATGTTCGTCGTGTTCCTGCTCGGCAGCCTCGCGGGCTTCTGGCGCAACCTCCGCATGACGCTGCTCACGGCGCACCTCGCCTTCGACCTGCGTCGCCAGCTCTTCGAGCGCATCCTGCGCCTGCCGCTCGACGAGGTGCACGCGCTGAAGACCGGCGGCGTGATCTCGAGGCTCTCGAGCGACGTCGAGAACACGACCGGACTCGTGCCGAACGCGATCCTCAACCCGGTGCTCGCCGGCCTGCGCCTGGTCGCCACGCTCGCCGTGATGTTCTGGCTCGAGTGGCGTCTCGCCCTCGCGGCGCTCGTCATCATGCCGCCGGTGATGGTGGTCCACAGCCGCTTCATCCGGCGCGTGCGCCCCATCTGGCGCTCGATCAGCGTCGATCGCCAGGAGATCGACGCGCGCGTCGGCGAGGCGATCGCCGGACTGCGCGTCGTGCGCGGTTTCGCGCGCGAGCGCGCCGAGGCACGCCAGTTCGCGGTCGGGCATCACACCGTGATGCGCAAGCAGGTCCTCTCCGCGCGCACCCACGGCGCCGTCAATCTCGTCTGGGGCCTGATGATGCCGATGGCGACCCTCACGGTCGTCGCCTATGGCGGCTGGCTCGTCATCGCCGGCGTCACGACCGTCGGCACGATCATCGCGCTGCAGGCCTACCTCTGGCGCCTGCTCGACCCCGTGATGCAGATCGCCAACTCCATCTCGGAGACCCAGCGCGGTCTCGCCGCGATGGAGCGCGTGTTCGAGCTCCGCGACCGCGCGGCGGAGAAGCCCGATCGGCCGGCTGCGCGCAAGGCCCCGCGCGAGTTCTCCGAGCTCCGCTTCGAAGGCGTCAGCTTCGGCTACGGCGACGGCCGCACGGTGCTCCACGAGCTCGAGCTCGTCGTGCGCGGCGGCCAGACCGTCGCCCTCGTCGGTCCCAGTGGTGCCGGCAAGACCACGCTCGCCGACCTCGTCGCCCGCTTCCACGATCCGAGCATCGGCAGCATCCGCATCGACGGCGTCGATCTCCGCGAGTTCACGCTCCAGAGCCACCGCGAGCGTCTCGGCATCGTCCAGCAGGAGACCTTCCTCTTCGACGGCAGCGTCCGCGAGAACCTGCGCTACGCCCGTCGCGGTGCCAGCGACGCCGAGATCGAGGACGCCGCCCGTCGCGCCAACGCCCACGAGTTCATCGCCCGACTGCCCAAGGGCTACGACACCGTCATCGGCGAACGCGGCGTGAAGCTCTCCGGCGGCCAACGCCAACGCCTCGCCATCGCCCGCGCCCTCCTCGCCGACCCCGCCATCCTCATCCTCGACGAGGCCACCTCCAACCTCGACACCGAGAGCGAGCGCCTCATCCAGGACTCCCTCGCGCGCCTGCTCCGCGGCCGCACCACCTTCGTCGTCGCACACCGCCTCAGCACCATCGCCGGCGCCGACCTCATCGTCGTCCTCGAACACGGCCGCATCGTCGAGCGCGGGACGCACGAGGAGCTGCTGCGGCTGGGGGGCCGCTACAAGCGGATGGTCGAGCTGCAGGCGGAGGGGGTGCTGGATCCCTGGGCGGAGAGTTGATGGACTGCCTTCAGAGGTAGCGGAACCCGATCACCGGCCCGCAGGCGGGCGCGACGTGCACCGAGCCGTCGCTGAGGCGTTCGAGTTGGGCCATGCCGAGGGTGGGGAGCTGGGGGCCAACGGTCAGTCGAACTGCTTGCGAGCTTGCGAAGGTGGTGGAGCCGAGCTCGAGCCACTGCGCATAGAGTTGCGCGCCCAGGACCGCCGCTGTGCTCGGAACTTGCAGGCGCACGGTGCCCAGCGCTCCGAGGCCTTCGACGCCCGACTCCTGGGGCGTCGCGCCGAGCGACGTGAAGGCGTCGATGTACCACGAGCAGCCGGGTGCTCCGAGTGGCGTGAGATCCAACGGCGCCGGCAGGAGTGTGGCACCGAAGCACGCGACCGTTGCGTTTCCCGAACTGCTCAGGCAATGGAGCTGTGTCGTTGCGCCCGGTGCGAAGGCCGCACCGCTCGACAAGGCCGTGCGAACGAAGCCCGCAACGCGGGGACCGCATGCCACGCCGAGATCGTCGATGGTTCCCCGGATCTCCTGACCCACCGCGTCCATGGGGAAGTACGCACTCGCGGTCGACAGCGCAGCGTCGATCTCGATTGCGAGCGCCCCGCCCGAGTAGGGGTAGCCGCTGCTGAACGTGATCTCGACGATGTGCGGACTCGTCCAGCCCGCGTATCCGTTGGTGCTCGGCATGCCCGGCAGGGTGACGTTGCCGCGGAAGACCTCCGAAGAGCTGGGCAGGTTGACCGCCAGATCTGATGCCGGAGAGTTCGGGTCCGACGCGCATGGGCCGATCTTGACCGTCCAATGGCCGGTGCTCGACGGCAGGGCCGGCAGCCATGCCCCGTCGCGACGGAACACGAGGCCGACGATGGTGTGCCCATGGAGTGCCGAAAGATGCTCGGCCCCCACCAGGATCTGCTTCGTGCCGGACTCGCCGCAGCCCGGAATCCACGTGGCCGAGTTGCCATCGGCGGAAGCCGCTTGGGAGGGGACGCCGAGAAGCTGCTGCGCGGCGAGCTCGGTCGAGCTGGTCGCGACGAGGAGCCACGCAAAGTAGAAGAGTCTCATCGGGACGAACCTCCCACGACGTCGACGCCGACGCTCGATGGATTGGGAACTCGAAGGTCTGAGATGATGATGCGGGACCCACCCCTCACGCTGGGGGGCAATGTGTACTCGGCACGGCCGCGCACGACCGGCACGCGAATGGCGCCGACGCTTGGAACGACGAAGAGCAGCTCGGCTGTCTCTCCGTCGACGCGGACATGGATCGTGCCGCCTTCTTGCACGGTCGCTTCGGTGCGGATTCGCGAGCGAGCTTGCATGTGCCGGGCAGTCAGCGTCGATCGAGACGTCGACGCAGTTCGGCGAATGACTCGGCGCGAGGGTCCAAGGTGTCGAGGGCCGATCGGATGCTCGACGCGAGAGCTCCCGCAGCCACTCCGTTCGGGCCGCCGGCCTCGACGACTTCGATCAGGCGATCCATGCCTGGCTCGAACTCGATGGCGTGGGCTGGGAATGCGCTCACGATCGCGAGGAAGTCGAGGTGGCGCTCGACCAGTTCCGTGAGTCCGCCTCGTTGAAGCTCGAGCGCCCATTGGACGCGCGGATCCTGATGCCGCGCAGCCGCGGCAGGGCGCAGCACGCGCCGGGCCAGGGACCCGAACGCCGCACCACAGAGCGCAGCCGAGAGCGCTCCGATCACGAGCGAACGCCGCGAGACAGCCCGCGGCGCCGGCGCCGGATCGGGCTGGACGAGATACACCGGTTCGAGCTTCACGAGCGGACTCCGAGAGACGAGCGCCCGGAAGCTATCGACCAGTCCGGCCTTCGACAATGACCGGCGCCGCGGGCCATGCGTCGCTGCGCATCGGCGCCAACCCTGGGGCCGTCGTGTCGCGGAGGGATGACTCCCGGTCAGCCCCACGACCAGCCCTGAGTCCTCAGAGCGTCGGCGGTCTTCTGGAGCTGGGGCGCGAAGCAGTGCAGGTCGGCGCCACGACCCTGGCGTAGATCCGGCCGATCTCCTCGGCGAGGACGCCGCGGCGCGCGGGGTCGAACTGACGACGTACGCCTGTCGGAAGGAGTAACGAGAGCAGTCGTTCCAGCGCGGGGATCGTCTCCGGTGAGAGGATCGCCGGTCGTGCATTGGCGAGGGCGCGCGAGGCGCAGAGCAGCAGTTCGCGATGCCAGGCCGGACCGGGTGCCGGTGCGGCGCCGACTCCTCGTTCGATCCGCTCCAGCAGGTTCTCGATCGCGGTGCTGTAGCGATGGACATCCACGGCAGCCATTGCCAGCACCGCTCGGGAGGGCTTCGCCAGCGCACGATGCGCCTCGTCGCAGTTCCGCGCGATGGTCTCCAGCGCGTCGAGGTCCGCGCTGATCTCGACGAGCAATCTCAGGAGTTCGAGTCTCCCAAGCCGCTCAATCTCCATCGTGAACGAGCTCCCCTTCGAAGAGGATCCGGTCCCGGAGCGTCGGCCGTGCCTCTTCGAGCCGGACGAGGTCGACTGGGCGACCGGCGGTCGCGGCGGCGCGCGCCATCGCTTCGAAGTACTCCGCGGGCGGCAGTCCTTCGACGGCCAGATCGAGATCGGATTCGTCCGTCGCATCGCCGCGCGCCACCGAACCGAAGACCAGCACGCGGCGCGCACCGAGTGCGACCAGCGCCTGGACCACGGCGGGCAGACGAGCCCGGATCGAAGTCGAGATCGCCCGTCGTCGCTCGGCCTCCTGCGCAGCGAGGCGGCGCTGGTGCGCGACGTAGCGGTCCGCGCTCATGCAGCCGAGGCTACCGCGTCGATCGGAGCCCGGCCAGCGCCCGCGATGCTTCGGGCGTGACTCGTCCGTCGAGGTCGCTTCGAGCCGAGGAGCGAGCGTGGCCCGGCCCCGAGGCCGCTGGCCTCGCGTTCAGAGATACCGGAACCCGATCACCGGCCCACACGCCGGCGCGACGTGCACCGAGCCGTCGCTGAGGCGTTCGAGCTGGGCCATGCCGATGCTGCCGAGCTGATTGCCGATCGGCAGGATCATGGCCTGGGAGCTCGCGAGCGTGCCCGGACCGACTTCGAGCCATTGCACGACGAGCTGGCCGCCGAGCATCGCCGTGGTTCCAGGGACCTGCAGATTCACTGCCGCGAGCGGATCGAAGATCGGGATGCCGTGTGCGGCGATAGGCGCGCCGAGCGCGGTGAAGGCGTCGACGTACCAATGGCAACCTGGCGCACCGAGGACGGAAAGATCGATGGGCTGCGGCAGCAGCGCGACGCCCAAGAACGCGAACGCGTTGTTGCCCGGGGTGCCAGAGTAGAGGAGCTGCGAGGTGCCGCCGGGGGCGAAGCCGGAGCCGGAGCGCGCGGCGGTGCGCCGCAAGATCGCCGCTCGAGGCCCGCATGCAACGCCGATCTCAGACACGTCCAGCGACACTTCCTCCGCGACCCCATCGATCGGGAAGAATGTGGGCGTCGTCGTCAGTGAAGCACTGAACTCGAGCGCGAGCGGCCCCCCTTGATAGATGAAGTTCCTCGTGAACGTGATGTCGACCGTGTGAGGGTTCACCCAGCCGATGTAGCCCTGAGTCGCAGGCATCGCGGGGATCGACACAGTTCCGCTGAAGACCTCGGTCGGGCTCGGAAGATTCGTGGCCAGGTCTGGCGCAGCGTCGACCGGATCTCGCGTCGACGCGCCGATGCGCACGGTCAGCTGTCCGGCGGATTGCGGCAGGGCCTGGAGCCACGAGCCGTCTCGACGGAACGAGAGGCCGACCAGCGTCCTCCCCAACAGCCCCTGCAGATGCGACGCGGCGATCACGACTTGGGATGTGCCCCCTCTCCCGCAGGCGGGCAGCCAAGCCGATGCGTTTCCATCCGTGTTGGATGCCTCCGTGGGCACGACCAGGAGTTGCTGTGAGATCGCCGAGGCGGATAGCAGTGTGAGGGCGAGGAAGAGTCTCATCGGTTGTGACCTCCAACGACGTCGACAGCGATGGTGTACGGATCCGGAACGACGAGGTCGCTGATCAAGATGACAGAGCCTCCCGGCACGTCGGGGGGGAGAACGACCTCTGCTCTCCCTCGAACCACCTTCACGTTCTTCGAACCGTGACCCGGAATGAAGACGCTGAGTTCTCGGATACCCGGTTGAGCGCGGATGCTGATCGTGCCGCCTTCATCGACGGTCGAGGGAGCGGAGATCCGCGGTGCGGACTGCATGCCGGCACTCAGCGAGGCGAGGAACGCAGCCGTCTGGTCAGCGAGAGAAGGGAGTCGCCGCAGTGTTCCTGCATGGACTCGAGTACGTCGAGCACGAGTCGCCGTCGCCGGCGGTCGGCTCGGGAGTCAGCGGTCTCCCGGTCTGCCAGCGCGAGCAGACCTGGTTCAAGCCTGGACAAGTGTGTCGGATGCGCCGCGACGATGGCGAGGAACTCGCTGCACCTCGACAGGAGTTGCTCAGGATCGCCTGCTTGCAGCTCTGCGGCCCACTCGACCAGCGGCGGCATGGCTCCGGGCGCCGGTGTCGGTCCAGCGCTGCTGTTGCGTCGCAGAGCGACTCCGAAGATCGCGCCACCAGCCGCCGCAACGACAGCGCCGACGATCAAGGCACGCCGCGAGACAGCCCGCGGCGGCGGCGCCGGATCGGGCTGGACGAGATACACCGGTTCGAGCTTCACGAGCGGACTCCGAGAGACGAGCGCCCGGAAGCTATCGACCAGTCCGGCCTTCGACAATGACTCGCGCTGCGGCGGCATGCGTCGCAGCGCATCCCGTTCTCGTCAGCCCGCGCCTGAACCCTCGAGGACCTCGAGCTCCTCATAGGTCGTCGTCCGTTGCACCGGGGTGAAGCCGGCTTCGCGGATGAGGCGGATGAGCTCGGAGCGGTTCATGCGCTCGGGGGCGGTGGTGCCGGCGTCGTGGGTGATCTTCTCCTCGGTGACGGTGCCGTCGATGTCGTTGGCGCCGAAGGACAGGGCCGTCTGGGCGCTCTCGGGCGTGAGCATGATCCAGTAGGCCTTCACGTTGGGGAAGTTGTCGAGCATGAGGCGGCCGACGGCGATGTTGCGGAGGTCCATCCAGCCGCTGGTGACGTGGCCGTAGTGCTCGAGGTCGGTGTGGTAGGGCCAGAAGGCGAGCGGGATGTAGGCCATGAAGCCGCCGCACTCGTCCTGGAGCTCGCGGAGGCGCATGAGATGGGTCACGCGCTCGTCGGGGCGCTCGATGTGCCCGTAGAGCATCGTGGCGTTCATCTTGAAGCCGTGCTTCTGGACCTTGCGGGCCGTGTCGAGCCAGGCGTCGGGACCGATCTTCTCGCGGAAGACGGCCTTGTGGACGCGGTCGACGAGGACCTCGGCGCCGCCGCCGGGACAGGAGCCGAGACCGGCCTCGCGGAGATCGGCGAAGACCTCGTCCTCGGTCTTGCCCGAGACCTTCAGCATGTGGTCGATCTCGACCATGGTGAAGGCCTTGACGTGGATGTCGGGACGCGCGCGCTTCGCCGCGCGCACGACCTCGAGGTAGTACTCGTAGGGCATCGAGGGGTGGATGCCCGCGACCATGTGCACCTCGGTGGGGGCGAGGTCGTCGTATTCGCGGAGCTTCTTCTCGATGTCCGGCCCGCGCATGAGGTAGCCGCGCGCCTCGCCTTCCTTGGCGGCGAACGCGCAGAACTTGCACGAGTAGAGGCAGATGTTCGTGTAGTTGATGTGGAGGTTGTTGTTGAAGTAGGCCTTGCGCCCGTGACGGCGCGTGCGCACGCGGTGCGCGAGCCAGCCGACGGCGGAGAGCATGGGAGTCTCGAAGAGACGCACGCCGTCGTCGAAGCTCAGGCGCTGGCCGGTCTCGACCTTCTCGTGGATGTCCGCGAGGCCGGCCTGTTCGACGAGGCGCGCGGCGAGGCGATCGTCGAGGGCGGAATAGACGTGCTCGGTGGCGGTGCCGTTCATCGGGAGTTCCCTCCGGCGGCGCTGAGCACCGCGCGCTCGCGCGGCGGTCGTCCGAACTTGTCGGTCGGCGGGGTCTCGACGGGCTGGTAGAGCATGTTGCGGCGCTGCGGCGTGAAGCCGGCGTCCTTGATGTGACGCTCGATCTCCGCGATCGACGCCGGGTGCGAGCAGCCGGCGCTGCTCACGACGTTCTCCTCGAGCATCGCGGAGCCGAAGTCGTCGGCGCCCATGGCGAGGCCGACCTGACAGGTCTTGAGGCCCTGGGTCACGAAGCTCGACTGGAGGTGGTCGATGTTGTGGAGGTAGAGCCGTGCGAAGGCGAGCGTGCGGAGGTACTCGGCGACGGAGAGCTTGGCCGAGGACCAGCGCTCGGGGTCGGCCTGCTGCATCGGCGTGTGCTCGGGCTGGAAGGTCCAGGGGATGAAGGCGGTGAACACGCCGCACTCGGCCTGGAGCTCGCGCACGCGCGTCATGTGCTCGATGCGCTCCTCGTCGGTCTCGACGGTGCCGAACATCATCGTCGCGGTGCCGCGCAGGCCGATCGCGGCGGCCTGGCGCATGACCTCGAGCCATTCGTCGGTCGTCGCCTTCTTCGGCGCGATGATCTTGCGCACGCGCTCGACGAGGATCTCGGCGCCGCCGCCGGGGATGGAGTCGAGGCCGGCCGCCTTCAGCTCGAGGAGGACCTCGCGCACGCTGCGGCGATCGAGCTTCGCGAGGTGCGTGATCTCCGGCGGCGACATGCCGTGGATCCAGATCACCGGATAGCGGCGCTTGATGTCGCGGAAGAGCTCGGCGAACCACTCGGTGCGCAGGCGCGGGTGGTGGCCGCCCTGCAGGAGGAGCTGGATGCCGCCCTGCGCGATGGTCTCCTCGATCTTGCGGTAGATCACCTCGCGCGGGAGCACGTAGCCCTCGGCATCGCCGGGCGAGCGGTAGAAGGCGCAGAAGCCGCAATCCGTGACGCAGATGTTCGTCGGGTTGAGATTGCGGTCGACGATGTAGGTGACCTTGCGCTCGGGGTGCTTCCGGAAGCGGATCGCGTTGGCGATCAGGCCGAGCGAGCTCTGGTCGAGTCCGCGGTAGACGGCGAGGCCTTCCTGCGGCGTGAGCGGCTCGCCGGCGAGGGCCTTCTCGGCGAGCTCCGCGAGGCGCTGTGGATCGTGTTGGGCGACGGGCATCGGGCCGCGCAGGATAGGTGAGAGCGGGGCGCTCACAAGCGCAGGCGTGGGCTTCCTCCGCGGCATGGACGGCCGGGGCCCGGGCCCGTAGCCTCCTCGCCCCCGCAACGCAGCCCCGCGGGGTCGAGCGACTTATGTCCGAGCGAATCGAGAGCCTGATGGATCGCGTCGTGTCGCTGTGCAAGCGGCGCGGCTTCGTCTTCCAGAGCAGCGAGATCTACGGCGGGATCAACTCCTGCTACGACTACGGCCCCCTGGGAGCGGAGCTGAAGCGGAACGTGAAGGAGGCCTGGTGGCGCGCGATGGTCGTCGAGCGCGACGACATCGTGGGGCTCGACTCCGCGATCATCCAGCACCCCGAGGTCTGGCGTTCGTCGGGGCACGTCGCGGGCTTCGCCGACCTGCTCGTCGACTGCAAGGTCTGCAAGGGTCGCTTCCGCTGGGACCACCTGCCCGATCCGAAGCAGTGCCCGACCTGCGGTCCGAAGGGCGACCTCACCGAGCCGCGCGCCTTCAACCTGATGTTCGAGACGCACGCCGGCCCGGTGAAGGACTCCGCGAGCGTCGTCTATCTGCGGCCCGAGACCGCGCAGGGCATCTTCACGAACTTCCTCAACGTCGTGAACAGCGCGCGCATGGCGCCGCCCTTCGGCGTCGCGCAGATCGGCAAGAGCTTCCGCAACGAGATCACGCCCGGGAACTTCGTGTTCCGCACGCGCGAGTTCGAGCAGATGGAGATGGAGTTCTTCGTGCCGCCGGCCGACGACGGCACCTGGTACGAGTACTGGCGCAAGGAGCGCTTCGCGTGGTACTCCCGCTACGGCGTGCGGCCCGAGAAGCTGCGCCTGCGCGAGCACGCGCAGGACGAGCTGGCGCACTACTCGAAGGGCTGCACCGACGTGGAGTACGAGTACCCCTTCGGCTGGGGCGAGCTCGAGGGCATCGCGATGCGCGGCTCGTTCGACCTGAACGCGCACGCCAAGGGCTCCGGCAAGGACCTCTCGTTCTTCGACGAGGCCACGAAGTCGCGCTACGTCCCGCACGTGATCGAGCCGGCGGCGGGCTGCGACCGCACCGCGATGACCTTCCTCGTCGATGCCTACGACGAGGAGACGATCACCGACGAGGAGTCGGGCAAGTCGGAGACGCGCACCGTCCTGCACTTCCACCCGCGCATCGCGCCGATCACCGTCGCGCTGTTCCCGCTGGTGAAGAAGGCCGGCATGCCGGAGCGCGCGCGCGAGCTGCAGCGCACGCTGATGGATGCCGGGATGCGCACCTACTACGACGAGAAGGGTGCGATCGGGCGCCGCTACCGCCGGCAGGACGAGGTGGGCACCCCCTGGTGCATCACGATCGACGGGCCGACGGTCGAAGGCGACGGCAGCGTCACCGTGCGCGACCGCGATTCGATGAAGCAGGTCCGCGTGGCGCCGCAGGAGCTGGTGCCGATGCTGCTCCAGCGGATGCGGGACTGGAAGCGCGCGTGAGGCGCGCGGGCGTTCCGCGCGCGCTCAGCCGCGCATCGACTTGAGCTTCGCGATGGCGCCGAGCACGTTCTTGCTCGGGGCCTGCTTGCTGCCCGCGATCTTCGCGGGGCCGGCCTCGGGAGCGGCGGGCGTCGGCGACGCCGGCGCCGCGGCGGGGCTCTCCGTGGACGCGAGCGTGGAGCTCATCGGCGTGACGGCCGGTGACGCGGGGCTCGCGGTGCCGGTCGCCGCGGCGGCCGGGGCGTGGGCCACGGCGACCGGGCGCGCCTCGAGGCGCGCGAGCGCAGACGCGAGGCTCGCGACCTGTTGCTGCACCTGGGCGAGGGTCTGCGCGAGCGGGCCGAGATCGACGCTCGGCGCGGGGCTCGTGGACCGTGCCGCGGCGACCTGCTCGAGCGTCTTGGCCGTCTTCTCGAAGCCTTCACCCAGCGTGCGCGCGTGGCGCTCGGCGCTCTCGCCGATCGCGCGGCGCAGGTCCTCCTGGCCGCTCTGCAGCACGCGCAGGAGCTCGAACTGCAGCTCCTCGACGGCGTCGGCGGCGCGCTTGGCGAGCGTGCCCGCCTCGACCGCGCGGTCGCGCGAGCCCTCGACGGCGCGTTGGAGCTCGGCGATCGCGGCCTCGCTCGGGCCGCCGGTCGGCTGTCCGGCGAGCTGCTCGCCGAGTCGCGACTCCATCCCCGCGAGGTCCTGCACGCGGTTCTGGAGCTCGGAGACCTGGTTGCTGATCTCGAGCAGCGGGGTGCCGTAGAGCTTCGTCGCGCGCGTCAGGTTCGCGATCTTCTCGTCGAGGCGGTCGAAGTCGACGCGCATGGCGTCGGCCGGCGACTCGCCGCCCTGCGGGCGTGCGGCACCGAGCTGCGCGAGTTGTCGCAGCGAGCGCTCGAGACCCTGGTAGCGCCGCGTCTCGGCCACCGCACGCCGCGCGAGCTCGCGCTGCACGAGGCCGACCGCGAAGAGCGCGATGCCGGCGACGACCAGCGAGCGCGAGCCGATGCCGATGTCGGAGAGCTGCTTGACGAGGTCGTGGGCCGGTCCCGTCAGGGCGATCGAGGCCACGCCGAGGCCGAGCCCCGCCACCGCCAGGAGCACGCCGACGACGCGCATCCAACCGCTGACCTCGGGGTCGGCGTAGACCGAGCCGTGTTCGACCTGGTAGTTCGGCGCCGCGCCGCCCTGCCCGTCCGGCTCCGCCCAGCTCTCGCCCCCGGCCTCGGCCGCGGGCGTCTCGGCGGGGGGTTCGGTGCCGTCCTCCTCGGGGTAGGCCGCCTGGTCGCCGAGGGCCTCCTCGAAGGGGGCCTCGTAGCCGCCCTGGCCGGCGCGCGGGTCACCGCTCCCCGTCCACTCCGAGCTGGTGTCGAGCTCTTGCCCCTCCGCGGGGGCGGGCGGGTTCGACTGCGGGCGGAAGAACGAACTCACGACCCGGCTCGGCTCCGGTTCGGGGTTCTGGGGTTGCGGCTTGCGCTTCATCGTTCGGTCTCGGCCGCGTCCTTCTTCGGTCGCGCGCGCGGCGAGTCCTGAAAGCGCGAGTTGCATTCCCGCACCGGGCTCGCGAAAACCCGACGCGATGGCCCAGAGGCTCAAAGGCGTTTCCGCGGCGAACGGGATCGCGATCGCACCCCTGGTCCATTTCCACGCCGATCTCGACTTCATCCCGGTGCGCACGCTCGAGCCCGCCGAGGTCGTGGGGGAGGTGGCGCGCCTCGCCGACGCGATCGGCGAGGCCAGCAAGGCGATCCTCGGCCTGCGGAAGCGCCTCGCCGCCGACATCTCGGATCACGACGCGCGCATCTACGACGCGCAGCTCGCGATCCTGCACGACCCGGCCTTCACCGTGGAGCTCTCGCGCGCCGTCGAGCAGAACCTGTGCAACGGCGAGGTCGCCGTGCAGCAGGTCGCGGCGCGCTACGAGTCGGTCTTCGAGGCGATGGAGGATGCGTCGATGCGCGAGCGCGGGGCCGACGTGCGCGACGTCGCGCGCCAGCTCCTGGGCGTGCTCCTCGAGCGCGAGCGTTCGGTCTACACGGCGCACGGCCAGGACTATGTGTTCGCCGCGGAGGAGTTCCTGCCGAGCGACGCGGCGCTCGTCGACCGCTCGCACCTGCGCGGCATCGTGACCGCGCGCGGCGGCAAGTACTCGCACGGCGCGATCCTCGCGCGCTCGCTCGGGATCCCCGCGGTCGTGGCGGTCGAGGACCTGCTGCGCCGCGTGCGCAGCGGCACCGAGGTCGTCGTCGACGGCGACTCGGGGATCGTCATCGCCTCGCCCGACGCGGAGACCCTCGAGCGCTACGAGCGCGCGTCGGCGGAGCAGGCGGAGGCCGAACGGCGCCTGATCGAGCTGCGCGGACTGCCGGCGACGACGCCCGACGGCGTCACGGTGCGCCTGCTCGCGAACGTCGAGAGCGGTCGCGACCTCGACCGCATCGAATCGTCGATCGTCGACGGCATCGGACTCTTCCGCACCGAGTTCGCCTTCATGGAGCGGCGGCAGTTCCCGACGGAGGCCGAGCAGGTCGCGATGTACCGCCGTGCGATCGTCTGGGCGAAGGGCAAGGTCGTGACTTTCCGCACCCTCGACGTCGGCGGCGACAAGCCGCTCGCGTACCTGCACACGCCCGAGGAGCGCAATCCCGTGCTCGGATGGCGTGGCCTGCGCATCTGCCTGGACTGGCCCGACCTCTTCTACACGCAGGTGCGGGCCCTGCTGCGCGCGAGCGCCGGCGGCCATGCGCGCATCCTCCTGCCGATGGTCACGACGGCGGAGGAGATCGCGCGGTGTCGGGCGGTCGTCGACGAGATCCGCCGCGACCTGGCGGCCGCGGGCGAACCGCACGATCCGGGGATCGAACTCGGCGCGATGGTGGAGGTCCCCGCCCTCGCGCTCATCCTCGACCGCGTGCTGCCGCTCGTCGACTTCGTGTCCGTCGGCACGAACGACCTCGTGCAGTACCTGCTCGCGGTCGACCGCGACAACCCGCGGATCGCGCAGATGTACACGCCCTATCACCCGGGCGTGATCCGCTTCCTCCACGAGATCGCGCAGAAGGCCAACGCCGCGGGGCGGCCGGTGTCGATCTGCGGCGAGATCGCGGGCGATCACTACTTCACCGCGCTGCTCATCGGCCTCGGCTTCCGCGAGCTCTCGATGGCGCCGGTCTTCCTGCCCCGCGTGAAGCTGATGGTGCGCACCTTCGACATCGCGGAGTGCGAGCGCATCGCGGCCGCGGCACTCGCCGCCGGCTCGGCCAGCGAGGTGCGGGCGCTCACGCGCGAGCACGGCAAGGCCGGGTGGGCGCGCTTCCTCCGCGGGTCCTGATCCCGCACCCACGATCCGAGGGCACGGCGGAGCGATGGCGCGCAAGGGGACGTGGACGAGCCTCGAACTCGCGCGCCTGCGCGAACTGGTCCCGAGCTCGAGCCCGCAGCGCCTCGCCCGCCTCCTCGGTCGCAGTCCGGCGGCGGTCCTGCGCCGCGGGCTGGCCCTCTTCGCCGGCGAACGCGAGGGTCGACCGTTCGGGGTCGCCGACGAACGGCTGCTGCGCGAGGCCATCGGCGTGCACGAGCCGGCGACGATCGCCGTGCTCCTGCACCGGCCGCTCGAGGAGGTGCGCGAGCGCCTCGCGCAGCTCGCGGCGAGCCTGCGCACCGGGCCCTGGGACGACGACGAGCTGCGCCTGCTCAAGCGCGTCTTCGGCACGCGGAGTCTGGCCGACGCCGCGCTCGCGCTCTCACGCTCCCGCGAGGACGTGGCGGCGAAGGCGGCGGAGCTCTGTCTCGGAAAGGACAAGGCCGCGCGGTCCACGATCGGGACCGCCCAGCCGATGCCGCGCTGGAAGCCGGCCGAGCTCGCGAAGCTCCGCCAGCTCTACCCGCGCCGGGAGAACGTGGAGATCGCCCGGCTGCTGGGGCGGACGGTCGCGAGCGTCACCAACAAGGCGAGTCAGCTCGGACTCTCGAAGTCGCCGCGGGCCCTGGCCCAGATGGGCCGACGCAACGTCGCGCGACGGCGGCCGCGACCGTCGGAGGACGCCTCAACTTCTTGACGGAAGCGGCCGAAAAAGCGGCAGGTGAGCGGCATCGCGGATCCGCGAGGCCCGACCACGCACGGAGCACGCATGGAGATCGTCGGCAGGAAGAGCGAGGGCTTGTCCTTGACCGTCCTTCAAGAGGACCGGACTTGCATCATCACGTTCCATGACCGCAGCCTGAACTTCTACGTCACGGACTCGCTGAAGGAGAACCTGAAGGAGACGGTGGCCCAGAAGATCGACGAGGGCATCCGCCACTTCGTCCTCAATCTCGATCACGTGAAGATCATCGACTCGTGCGGGGTCGGTCTCGTCATCGTCGCGAACAACGTCACGGCGTCACGGCAGGCCAAGCTGTACCTGTGCAACGTGAAGCCGTTCATCATCAAGATCTTCGACATCATGCGGATCTCGCGTCACCTCGCGATCTTCGACAACGAGGACGCGGTGCTCGACGCCATCAAGGGAGCGCGGGTCTGAACGCCGATCCGGTGGCCTCGGCCGCACGGATCCTCGATCGGCATCGACCATGACCGCCCTCTCGACCGCCGCGGATCGCGCGGACACCGACGCTGCACGCGGCGGCGGTGTGCGCGGGCTCGTCGACGACCGGCCGCGCACGGACCTCGGGGCGATCCAGGACGGGGTCCTGATGATCGACTCCGCCGGAGTGGTCACGTTGCTCAACGCCGCGGCCGAGGAGCTGCTCGAGCTGGGAGCGATCACCACGCTGGGTCGCACGCTCGCCGAGCTGAGCGGCGGGGAGCTGCTGGCCGCCGTGTGCGGGGAGCTCGCGCTCACCGAGCCGCGACGCTCGGGCGCGCACGTGGTCGAGGTCCATCGCAGCGTCGACGAGGCGCTGCTCTTCGTGCGCATCAAGGTCCGCCCGGCACGCGATGCGGCCGGCAAGGTCGCGGGGGCGGTGGTGGCCCTGCGCGACGTCACGGCCGAGCACAAGGTCGACGAGCGCAAGAACCGCTACCTGTCGATCGTCGCGCACGAACTGCGCACGCCGCTGACGGGCATCAAGACCTTCTCCAGCATGATGGCGAAGGGCTCGCTCGGACCGCTCGTGCCTGCCCAGACCTCGGTGCTCGAGGCGATCCGGGAGCAGGTGCTGCGGCTGGAGCACCAGATCGACAAGCTCGTGCACCTCGGCACGCTCGACTCGGACGAGTTCGCCCAGGACCTCGTCGTCTTCGATCTCCGCGAGCTCGTGACGCAGTCGATGCGGCCCTTCGAGAAGCCGGCCGCCGACCGCAGCATCGCGATGCGGGCCGATCTGCCGGAGACGCCGGCGCGGGTGCGCGCCGATCGCGCGCAGCTCCGCCGGGCCCTGCAGGCGCTCGTCGAGAACGCGGTGAAGTTCTCGCGCGACGGCGGCCGGGTCGACGTGAGGCTCGCGCTGGTCGCGCCGAACCGTCTCGAGCTGAGCGTCGCCGACGACGGCGTCGGCATCGATCCGCGCTACCACGCGCGCATCTTCGAGAAGTTCTTCCAGGTCGAGGACCCGCTGACCCGCCACCACGGCGGCTCGGGGCTCGGGCTGTTCTTCGTCAAGAGCATCGTCGAGGCGCACGGGAGTGTCGTGCGCGTCGACAGTCACCTCGGCAACGGCGCGAATTTCAGCTTCGCACTGCCTCTCGCCGATGACCGTCCCCTGGAGTCCGAACAATCCCCTGGAGTTGCAACATGGAGCGAACGGTCCTGATCATCGAGGACGAGAAGCTGATCATCGTCTCGACACAGATGGTGCTCGAGGCGGCCGGCTTCTGCGTCGAGTCTGCGGTCAACGGGGAGGAAGGGATCCAGAAGGCCAAGTCCGCTCGTCCTGACCTCGTCCTGCTCGACATCATGATGCCGGGCATCGACGGCTGGGAGACGCTGACGCGCCTCAAGCGGGACCCGGAGACCTCCGGCATCCCGGTGATCGTCTTCACCGCCCGCGAGCACGCGCGCGGCCATCAGAAGTCGACCGAGATGGGTGCCGCGGACTACTTCCGCAAGCCGTTCGAGCCGGACGAACTCATCGAGCTCGTCGAGAAGCACATCGGACAGAGTGTCTGAGGCCCGCGGCGCGGGGGTGTCTGAGGCTCGCGGCGCGTCAGCCGATGCGTTGCATGAGCTCGTCGACCGCCGGCTGATCGCCGAGTGCCGTGACGAGGGTCTCGCGGATCGCGAGCGCGGTCGCGCCGAAGGTCCGTGCCCCGCGCGCGTGCGCGATGAGCTGGGGCACCTGATCGAGCGCGGCCAACGCGGCGACCGCGATCAGCTCGCGATCGAGCGGCGGTAGTCCGGGTCGCGCGAGCACGCGGCCATAGGCGGCCTCGAGCACGAAGTCGTGGAACTCCGCGTGGAAGCCGCGCAGCATCGCGTGCACCGCGGACGCGTTGCGCCCGTAGATGCGGTCGAAGAGGGCCGTCCCGGCCGCACGTTGTTCGGCGGGCGGCAGGGCTCCTCCCGCCGGCGGCGAGTCCGCGGGCCACTGGCGCGACGCCACGTCGAACGCGGTCACGACCCGCGGGAACCCGAAGAAGAGCACGCACTGCAGCAGGGTCTCCTCGAACTCGGAACGCGGCAGGCCGAGCGCGCGGGCGCGGGCGATGACGCGCGCCTGGGCCTCGCGGTCGCCGCGGCCGGTGGCGAGCGCGCAGAGCGCGTGGAGTCGCAGGCGCGGCGACAGGCCCTCGCGGGCGAGCAGGGCGTCGAGGTCGATCATGGTCGCGGGGCGACCCCCGTCACCGCGACCTCGGACTCGAGCGCGCGCGCCGCGTCGCGCTCGGCCTCGTTCAGCGCGCCGGGTTCGGGCGCGAGTCCGAGCGCGGCGGCGAGGCGCACGGCGAACGCGACCCGCAGCGGCTCGCGCACGCGGTCCGGATCGACCTGGTCCTCGACCGCGGCGCAGAACGGAGTGGCT